>QIAL01000186.1 GCA_003225535.1 Acidobacteriota bacterium
GTCTACGGGCGCGCGAAACATGCGCGCGGCAAGAAGGCGCGATTCGGGCGAAAGCTCCAAGGAAGCAAGACGCTTGTCGTCGGCGCACATCAAACCGTCGGCGAGGGCATGGAAGTAGGCGCGATCGCCATTCAGATTGCGCCCGCAGACCACGCATTCAGTGAAGTCCGGAAGGAAGCCGACCAGGCGTGTGAGCCACAAGTCGAAGTACGTGACCGGCATCCATATCTCCGGTCCAGTAAGCATCTGCAGCACAGAAAGCGTGAGGCGGAAGATGGCGTCGTTCGCTTCATGGTCGGGGAGCAACTCATCCAGCAACTCGGCGATGTGTCCCAGCGCCACGGCGCGAGCGTAGCTCACCTCTGATGCCATGGGCGACTCGAGAACTTCGCAGGAATCGAGTCGCGCCAGTTCCCGGCGTTCGCGCACATCATAAAATGCGCGCACGTATGTCAGCGGTTCGAGTGCGCCGCCGAAGCGGCGCTTCGACTTTTTGGCAGACCGTGCCACGCCGTGTACTTTACCCTCTGCGCGCGTGAACAGGGTGACCAGCAAATCGGCTTCGCGCAGCGGATAAGTTCGCAGCACGATCGCTTCTGATTCTCGCAAGGCCATCGGTTGAGTGTGATTCTAGTGGAAGGGCGAAGACTCGTCAGCGTCCGAACCATCGAGACGAGGGGTTCATAGAACGCACAAAGGCGCGCCTGTTCAGGACGCGCGCCTGGTATGTGTCGTCGAACTGAAGCTGCGTTACCGGCCGAAATACTTGGCGTTGCGTTCGGTGAACGCGTTCCACTTTTCCGGCAGGTCGTCGAGCGCGAAAATGGCGGAAACCGGGCACACCGGAACGCAGGCGCCGCAATCGATGCACTCCACCGGATCGATGTACAGCAACTCTTCAGTCGCGTAAGCAGGCTCGTCTTTCTTGGGGTGAATGCAATCGACCGGACACGCATCCACACAGGCGGTGTCTTTGGTGCCGATGCACGGCTCAGCAATCACGTAGGCCATAAAGGATTCAGTCTCCTGGGAGTTCCTGCGTTTATTTTACTACCGCAACGGTTGATCGACCCGACATTCTAGCAAGAATACGGGTAGCGGGTACAGGACCGGGAGCAAGGCTTACCAAGAAAAAAGGCTGGCGGCACGGGGCCGCCAGCCATTCTCCTTCTGATCAGCAAAACTGACGCTTAGCGGTGTCCGCCGCCGTGAAAGCCCCCTCCACCATGGAAGCCACCACCACCGTGAGACTCACCTCCGCGGAAAGACTGTCCGCCACGGAATCCGCCTTCGTTCCCACGCGCGTAGCCACGGCCATGATGGGCATAGTAGCCATGTCCCCAACCCGCGCGGCCATAATAGCCACGATTCCAGAACCACGCCGGATGTCCCCAGTGGTACCACGGGCCTACGCCGACGAAGATTCCATCTACGAAATAGTCGGGTCCGTAATAGCCGTACGGCGTACAGGCATACGGATAATAGTTGTAGTACCCGTAGGCACAAGCCGGCGGTCCGGCCACATAACCAGGGCCCACCCCGACTCCAATTCCAACCCGAACCTGCGCCTGCGAGTACGCAAACGGCACCATCAGAATCGCCAGCAACGCGACATATTTCAGATAACGCATACTCACCTCCGCCTTCCCGGAACCTCTCTCGCTTCTTCTTCGATCCAGGAAGCTTTCCAATCCTGCTACTTATTGGAACAGCGGAAGCGGCAAAAAGTTTCGGAAACCGGAGTGGTTGATTTCAACCATCCCGCTTAAATTCAGCCACTTACATCGCAAGCGCCAAGCTGCTCCTTGGGCGCCAGAGGCGTTCCGCCAGGAGTCGCACAAACTAACGTTATCTAGAACGCTAGTAACAAGATTGCTTTAATAGTTCGTAGGATGTGCGGTCAATTTCCGGAGAGGGGACAGCCCCTATGGAGAAGTTGAACATCGTTGTTTCGCTAATCACTGAACAGAATGATTACCAACGCGAGCAGGCAGCGTCAGCGCAAGCTGCTGCCGCAAAGCTGGGAGCCTCAGTTCAGATCATTTATGCGAACAATGACGCTGTACAGCAGACGCAACAGATTCTGAAATTCATTCAGGAACCGAGCAAACGCCCTGACGGCATCGTTGTCGAACCCGTGGGTACAGGAATGCCGCAGGTGGCCAAGGCGGCGGTAGCGGCAGGAATCGCATGGGGTGTCATCAACGCCCGCGTAGACTATCTGCCTGAATTGCGCCAACGTGCGCTGGTTCCCGTTTTCTCAGTGGTTTCCGACCACGAAGAGATCGGCCGAATTCAAGGGCAGCAGATCGCCGCAATTCTAGGCGAGGAAGGCTGCGTTCTCTATCTCGAAGGCCCTGGAGTCGGCGATGTAGCCCGCCTGCGGACGAAGGGCATGATGTCGAGCAAACCCCATAAGGTTTCCATCAAGACTCTGAAGGGTGATTGGACGCAGAGGAGCGGTTACAATGCCATCCGTTCATGGCTGGCATTGAGCACCTCGCGCGAACTTCACGTCGGAATGGTCGCCGGGCAAAACGACGACATGGCCATCGGTGCCCGCCACGCCTTCGAAGAATTGACGGATACGAAAGAACGCGACGAATGGCTGAAATTACCCATTATCGGATGCGATGGCGTTCCCAAAGCAGGCCAGAGCTGGGTACGACAGGGACGTTTAGCGGCGACGATCTTCTCTCCGCCACTCATCGGTGACGCGATCCATTTGATCGCAAACTCGCGGCACACCGGCACACAGCCGGAAGAAAGGACGTCAGTTGCCCCGAGTTCGTTCCCGGCAATTCAGGAACTGAAGCGCACGCGTTCCGCCGCAGCTGGATGAGGATAGAGCCTTTCAATCTTGCGGCTCGGCGCGATTCACCGTGAGTAGCTATCGCGGCGTGTAGATCCAAGTTTGTGCCGTTGACTGGTCGTTGTTAGCATAACCACCCGCGAGCAACACCCTTCCATCTCCCAACCTGGTCTCGGTCATAAAGTGCCATGGACCGCTGAGCTCACCTGGTGCCACGGCGAACCTACTTGCGGCAGGATCAAACACTTCCACCGTTTTACTGCCGCCCGCAATCAGTAGTTTTCCGGATTCCAGCGCCACCGCCTCTTCGGGCAATTTGAAACGGCTATCGCGCATGGAGGAAACCGCGGTGAACTTGCCAGTCTTCGGATCGTAGATCTCCGCGCTAGTTAGGTTCCCGCTCCAGTCGCGCTCGTCGGAGCCCCCCGCAACCAGCACGCGGCCATCCGGTAACAGGCCAGCGGTGTGCTTGTAGCGTGCGGTAATCAGGCGCCCCGTATCGGTGAAGTGTCTGGTCTGGGGATCGTAGATTTCCGCAACTGCATTGAGCTCGTCGCCACGGCCACCCACGATGAGGACGCGCCCATCGCGCAGAAGTGTCGCCGTGTGTGCGACGCGAGGAAAATGCATCGCCCCGACGAACTCGAATTTGAGGGTTGCAGCGTGGAAGACTTCAGCAGAAGCGATACCGCCGGGTGAGTCGTGGTCGCCGCCACCCGCGATCAGCACATCGCCGTCGGACAGCAAGGTTGCGCTCGGCCTTCCGCGCTTGCTGGTCATCTTGCTTGGGAGCACCGCGAATTTGCCGGTCGCTGGATCATAAAGCTCAGCCGAGTCTGTGGGACCATGACCGATCCAGCCCCCAGCGATCAGCACTTTTCCGCAGCGAAGCAGAATTGCGATCTGGCCAACCCTGCCGATACTCATATCGCCGGTCGGCTGGAACTTATCAGTGGCCGGATCATAGAGTTCGGCGGATTTGTAGAAATCCTGATTGCGCCGCATGCCGCCGGCGAACAGGACCTTGCCACTGGGCAGCAGAGTCGCTGTATGGCCTGAACGCGGCTCGAGCATCGGCGTCGATGACGCTACTGACCCTATACCTATAGTTGAGGCCAGAGGCGCGCGAAAGGCGGTCGCGGTCAGAGCCAAAGTAATTGTGGTGAGACTGGCAAGAAGCCGAGGGTGATTCATTGGCGTCCTCCTGAAGAATCGGACGCGAAGGAGGATGGGTGGTGAGCAAGGATGTACTGAATCTTCTGCGATCGCAGACCCTGTCATCCTGAGGAACGCGCCTTTACCGTTCCGAAGGATCTGTGGACTGGTATACAGCATCGATGGCGCCGCGAGTGCACAGGTCCTTCGCGGCAAAAGCGCCGCTCAGCATGACATGGTGAGCGAGTTCAGGCTCGGACCAGTTGTTTCTTCTCGCTCGGCTCGTACTCCACGATGTAGCCCGCTACCGCGCTGGCTGCCACGGTAAAAGGAGACGCCAGATACATCTGTCCGGGGCCGCTGCGGCCGGGGAAGTTTCGGTTTTGCGCGCTGATGACGACCTGATCGGGCCGCGTCGAGACTCCAGGTCCGGCATTGATGCAGGCTCCGCAACTCGGCTCGATGACGTGCGCTCCAGCCCTTTGAAAGACGTCCAGATACCCGCGCCGGACGCAGTACTCACGTGTCTCTTGCGAGCCGAATTGGATATAGAACTTGACCGAATCAGCCACGCGCTTGCCCTGCTTCAAGGCTTCGGCTAGCACGGCTGCGTACATATCCATATCCTCGTTCTTGCCGGCGGTGCAGGTGCCGCCGTAGGCGATTTCGACCGGCACCGGCGTATGCAGGTCGCGGATGTACTTTCCGTTGCCAGGATCTCCCGGCGTCGCAACCATCGGAGTGATGTCCGCGGCGTCCAGTTCAATGACGTGCGCGTACTGTGCTCCCGGATCGCTGTAAAGTCCCTGCATCATGGTCTCGCCCTTCTTGCGGTCGATGCCGCGCCGCTCGACAAGGAAATCAACGGCCTTCTTGTCGGGCGCGACGATGCCGGTAAATCCGCCAATCTCGGCCGCCATGTTCGTCATGGTGGCCCGCTCATCGACGCTCAGTTCCTCGATGGCCTCGCCGGCGTACTCCATGACCTTGGCTAGCGCCTTGCCGCTGCGAACGTAATCAAGGCTGAGGATCTTGAGGATGAAGTCTTTCGCGGTCACGTTGGGATGCTTCTTTCCACGAATCACAACCTTCACCGACTCCGGCACGCGGACGCGCACATCCTTAGTGATCCATGAATTAAAAACGTCGGTCGTCCCGATTCCAAATGCGACACAGCCAATCGCGCCGACGTGCGGCGTATGCGAATCGGAGCCGATATTCAACTGCCCCGGCAGGGCGTAGCTTTCCAGAACAATCGAGTGGCAGATCCCCTCGGATCCTTTGCGGTCGGTCAACTCGCCGTGCAGCCTGATTCCCTGCTTCTTCGCAAAATCCTGCTGCTTAAGCTTGAGTTGCGTGGCCAGGTCGAGCAGTCCCAGTTTTTTCTTTTCCTCCGAGATCACTTCATCAAGAAATGTCA
>QIAL01000187.1 GCA_003225535.1 Acidobacteriota bacterium
ACGCGGATGTCTACGTGGAATTACGCCATCGATCTGGGCATGTATCCGCTCGGATCCTGCACCATGAAGTACAACCCGCGCGTGAACGAAGCTGTGGCGCGCGTCGAAGGCATCGCCAACGGGCACCCATATCAGCCCGAAAAGATTTCGCAAGGCGCGCTGCGCATCATCAAGACGCTGAGCGATTGCCTTATCGAAATTACCGGCATGGACGCGATTACACTTCAGCCCGCCGCCGGCGCGCACGGCGAAATGACGGGCCTGCTGATGGTCCGCGCATATCATGAGTCGAAAGGGAACGCGCGCAAGAAGATTCTGATCCCTGACTCCGCGCACGGCACGAACCCAGCCACCGCTGCCATGGTCGGTTACGCCGTCGAGAATCTAAAATCGGATTCCCGGGGCATGGTCGACATCGCTTCGCTGGAAGCGCAGATGAACGAAGATGTCGCCGCGCTAATGCTCACCAATCCCAACACACTTGGCGTATTCGAGCAGGACATCCACAAGATCGCCGACATCCTCCACGCCAAAGGCGGCCTTCTTTACATGGACGGCGCCAACATGAACGCGTTGGTCGGCAAAGTCCGCCCCGGAGATTTCGGCGTTGACGTGATGCATCTCAACCTGCATAAGACGTTCTCCACGCCGCACGGAGGCGGAGGCCCCGGTTCCGGCCCGGTCGCGATCAAGAAGATCATCGAGCCATTCTTGCCGAAGCCGGTGGTCATCACACATTCCGATGGCACGCTCGGCTTTGAGTACAACCGCCCGCATTCTGTCGGGCGTGTTCGTGCCTTTTACGGCAACTTCGGGATGTTCGTGCGTGCGCTCGCCTATATTCAGGCCAACGGTCCCGACGGACTGCGCCAGACCACCGAAGACGCCGTCCTCAACGCGAACTATATTCGCGAGGGCCTTGAAGGCACCTACGACTTGCCGTACTCGACGCCAACCATGCATGAAGTCGTTTTCAGCGACAAGATGCAGGCGAAGAAAGGCGTGCGTACGATGGATATCGCCAAGCGCTTGATTGATTACGGATTCCATCCGTACACAACGGCGTTCCCACTGATCGTGCCGGGCGCCCTGATGATCGAGCCGACCGAAAGCGAATCAAAAGAGGAGATGGACCTGTTCATTGACGCCATGAAGTCCATCGCGCAGGAAGTGGAAGAAGATCCGCAGACGGTGCTCGACGCGCCACACTCCACGCGTGTCTCCCGCCTGGACGAAACCGTTGCCGCCCGGAAACCGATCCTCCGCTGGAAGCCCGCCTGATTGCAGATTTCAGATTGTAGATTGAAGGCTGCGATTTGCGTCGAGGTTTTCAATCTGCAATCTGAAATTAGAAATCTGAACGCCGACTCCCTCAGTTCCGGTGACTTCCGTGCTTCCCTCCATGCTGTTCCTCTGGGTCCCTGTGTGCCCCCTGTGGTTAAATCTTCTCATTGCTGCCAAAAGCCAAACCTGCGCCGGCGCTGAAACAGGCCGGCTTGTTCGCGTCCGCTGAAAAGCGCAATCCGGTCGTGTGTCTGCTGCTGGCGGTCGTAACGCTAGCTTTGTACAACCCAGTCAATCGCCATCCGTTCGTCAACTACGACGACGACCGTTATGTTACCGAGAACGCACACGTCCGCCAGGGTCTGAACGTCGGCACGATCGCGTGGTCTCTCACCTCGACCGAACAAGCCAACTGGCATCCGCTTACGTGGATGTCTCATGCTCTGGACGTCTCGCTCTTCCGCCTGAACCCCGCCGGGCATCATTTGACGAGTGTTCTTCTGCACGTCGTGAACGTGTGCCTGCTGTTTCTGCTGCTCATGTGGTCAACCAATCGGCTCGGGCCAAGCTTTTTCGTCGCCATTCTCTTCGCCGTGCATCCCATCAACGTCGAATCGGTGGCATGGGTCGCCGAGCGCAAAAATGTCCTATGTACTTTTTTCTTCCTTCTTACACTTTGGGCTTATGGCTGGTACGCGCAAAAGCCAAGCTGGAAGCGGTATGCGGCTGTATTCGGATCCTGTGCTGCCGCGCTTGCTTCGAAGCCGATGGTAATCACCCTCCCATTCGTGCTCCTGTTGGTCGACTACTGGCCGCTCGCCCGAGTGGATAAGGCTGGTGAAAAAAACACGCGATGGTCACGGCTGATTCTCGAGAAACTTCCTCTCTTCGCGCTCTCTGTTGCCAGCGCCGTTGTTACCATGCACGCGCAGCAAACTGGTGGCGCGGTACGATCGACCACAGAGTTCCCCTTCGTTGTCCGCATCGCGAACGCGATCTACGCCTATGCGATGTATATCTTGAAAATGATCTGGCCCAGTCATCTTGCGCCGCTGTACCCACATCCCGGCGATTCGCTTCCAGTGTGGCGTGTGCTTCTCGCAGGCGTCATTCTCACGATCATTACAGCGCTCGTGTGGAAGTTCCGCAGTCGCCGTTACCTTCTCGTGGGCTGGTTCTTATTCCTGGGCATGCTTGTTCCCGTTATCGGCCTGGTCCAGGTCGGCGAAGCAGCAATGGCGGACCGCTACGCCTACATCCCTCTCATCGGTATCTTCGTAATGATTGCCTTTGGCGTATCCGAAATAGCCGAGCCAAAGGGTTGGGGATTTCTCCCCGCGATTCCGGCCGCCCTAGCACTGATCGCGCTCTCATTCGCCACCTACCGGCAAATCGGATACTGGCAATCGAATGAAGAACTCTGGTCGCACACGCTCGCGGTCACGATTAACAACTTTGTCGCTGAAGATAATCTGGGTGGAGCGCTGATCCTCGAGGGAAGGGAAGAAGAAGCTCACACGCATTTTGAGGCCGCCGCGCGCATCAATCCCAATGACCCGATGAGTCACAGCAATCTGGGAACTTACTACGAAACTCACAACCAGATGCGCGACGCGGTGAAGGAATATGAAGCGGCGATCGCCATGACCTCCGATCCCGGTATGCTCGCTGCGACCTACGCCAACCTTGGTGCCGCGTACCGAGGTTTAGGCGATAACGACCGCGCGCAAACCAACTACAAGCAGGCGCTCGAATACAACCCCAACCAATTCAATGCGTGGCTCGGTCTTGGTCTGCTCGCGCAGCAGCAGGGGAAATATGTCGAAGCGATAACGAACCTCTCCCGCTCCGTAGAGCTACAACCCACCGCAAGCGGCTACTTGGCGCTTGGCAACGCCCTGCAGCAGTCCGGAAGAACTCTCGAGGCACTTACTGCCTATGAACAAGCGACAAGAATCGCTCCCAGCCTTGCGGAAGCGCAGCAGGCTGCCGACTCTATACGCCAGCAGTTAAGTCACCCCCAGGCTATCTACTAACTTTTCTTGGACGTTACCGCAAAGAACGCGGCCGCTTCCTGCTCCACGTTCTTGCTCCCGCAATGCGGGCACTTCGGATTCGCCTTGTCGTGTTCGTTCAGCGTGAGAACTGTTTCGAAGGGCTTATGGCAATCGAGGCAAACATAGTCGTAGACGGGCATGGGGACCTCCCGCGGAATTTCGTTAGCAGAATTGTACGCCCGCCGGGAACTTTGGACTTTCCCATCGTGTCCATTATGCTAGAGAGGTATGACGCTCCTGGACGCCCAAGAGATTGATCCTGAAAAAGTCCGAAAGCGGAGGAAGCGAATCATTTTCGCGAGCCTTCTCGTGATTACT
>QIAL01000188.1 GCA_003225535.1 Acidobacteriota bacterium
ACAAGACAAGTCGGAAACCCAGACGCTCTCCGCTCTCCGCCACGGCGCGCAGGCGGGTCTTCCTTATGGAACGCTCACTCGCGGCCAGCTCTACGGCGATGAGATCCGTCCCGCGCTTCCCGTCGCGACCTCCGATCCGGTCGTCTTCCCGTGGCAGCTTCCCACCGCCCCCGGCAACGAAGTCATCGAAATCACCATCGACGAGCGCGGAGAGATCGTCAGCAAAACTGTGCTCCAGAGCCTCGGTCCCGACATCGATTCGAAGTGCCTCGCAGCACTCGAGAATTGGCACTTCCGTCCCGCGACACGGAATGGCTCTCCCATTTCGTCGAAACAAGACGCTATCTTTCCCTTCCGTGCACGCGGCTAGTCCTGCCGCTCCCCGCTCACCCGCTATAATGAATCTGTGAACGAAAACGCAGTCGAACAGGTAGCATCCGCCGAGTTTCCCACGCGCTGGGGAAAGTTCCGCATTTATGGTTTCCGCGCTCACTCCGAGGGAAGGGTCGATCGCCGCATCGAAGAAGCCGTTGCCCTGGTCATGGGCGATGTGAAATCCAGGCCGCCCCTGGTGCGCGTCCACTCGCAATGTCTCACCGGGGATGTCTTTCATTCCCTGCGCTGCGATTGCCGCCAGCAGCTCGAACTCTCGTTGTCGATGATCTCCGAGGAAGGCGCCGGCATCCTGATCTACGAACAGCAGGAAGGGCGGGGCATCGGCCTGATGGCCAAACTGCAAGCCTACGAATTGCAGGACGCAGGCCTCGACACCGTGGAGGCCAACGAACGTCTCGGCTTCAAAGCCGATCAGCGCGACTTCACTCTACCGGGCGAGATACTCAAAGCGCTGGGCGTCACCCGCGTGCGACTGCTCTCCAACAATCCCGACAAAGTAGAAGCCCTCGAACGCTCCGGTGTGCACGTCGTCGAGCGCGTTCCCTGCGAGGTTACTCCCAGCCCGCACGCCGAGGAATATCTGCGGACGAAGAAAGAAAAGCTGGGACACCTGTTCACGTCTGGCTAGTGTCCTCTATAGCCGCTCGTTGACTGCGTTCTGTTATTCCTGGCAGGCGTTCTCGTCCTGGTGATGGCCTTCGCTCTGGCGCTCACGCGGGGTGTTCTATGTGTTCTGGACGTGACTGTATTGGATGTTTACTTTGTTGTTCGACCACTCTACCTGGTCCTGATCGCGGCAGTCTTCTTCACCGGAGGATTCGTTTTGTTCTGGGCGCACCCCTGACATGAACGGGCGAAGAATCAAGACGCATCCGACGCAAGAACGGCGTCGCTCGTCTCCATCCCCCTTTTGGGTTACTCGGTAAAACCAGAAATCATCCACCCGCGGATTCGAGAAGCGAGCGCAATGATTTTCTGTTTTTCGCGGGCAAATACTCCAGCGCGGCCCGCGCCAGTGCGACGTAAACCTGCCGCGGAACAGGTGCCGCTCGCAGCACTTTCAGATGGCGCCGCACGGTCTCCACATCTCCGCGAATAATCGGCCCACTGAACCCGGCCGCCGCCCCGAACGTTCCGTAATTCTTGATTGTCTGCAGAAGTATCGGAAGCATGCGTTGTCTCGCCGCCTTCTTACTCACCCCGGCAAGCGCGGCGACCTCCTCAGTGGTCGCGAGCAAAGCCGTCAGCAAAGGAGAAGCGAATGTTCCCCATGCGTGATACGCCGTCTTCTGGTTCCGGCTGATGGCGTGGGGCTCCCCTCCTAGATTACGCACGATACGACGTGCCGCCCGCATCGCAGCCGGATCGCCCTCAATCGCAAACGAAACGCCTGCAAGCGATGGCCGCGATCCCCGCACAAATGTCATCAGCGGATGTACTGACGCCACAGCCGCTCCCCTTCTCCGAAGTGGCTCCAGGATCTCGCTGCCGAACGCCCCGCTCGAGTGCAGCGCGATTTTTCCTCTTCCGCGAAATTCGTCAGCGAGTGATACCGCCGCTCGCGCAATCTCGGTGTCAGGCACGCAGAGCCATAAAATCCCTGCCTTCACCTCGTCTGAACCCACAACTGCCCGCGCTCCAGTGAGCTTGGCCAAGCGTCGGGCCCGCGCCAATGAGTTTCCGCGACTTCGCGCAACTACTGATTCAATCCGATAGCCCGCCTCCCTCAGCGCAAACGCCAACGCCGTCCCCAAATTCCCCACCCCCACAATCGCAATGCTCGGCTTCTGCGCCATGCCGGGCAGCATAGCAGAACCCGCTTTGCGCGACCGCAACCTGCACAGAGACAACGGTTCGCTGTGCTGAAAATTTTCCTGCTGCAAGATTTCTAAACCGGTGTAGACTCGCTCGCCAGCAGGCACAAGGCCTCTTGGAGGTTCCCGTTGTCGGCCCGAGTAGCTTTTCTTTCCGTGGTTTTCCTCACCATCCCAGTCTTGTCCCAACAATCTACAATGAATCAGCGAGTGCCCGGCGGGAATTGGTCTCCCACAATCGTCAAACCAGAGCCCCCTCGCGACTTGAATTCGCCAGCATTCCGTCTTAAGGCCATCAACCAGGACGCCCAAGAACTCTCGGCCCTGAGCGCGTCGCTGCAATCCGACTTGCTTCAGCTTCGCAAGGGACTGCTCACGAAAGACCTCACGCCGAACCTGAAGAAGATGGAAAGGCTCGCGAAGAAGCTGCGCCAGGAAGTCAGCCCATAGACGGTCGTCTCAACCGCCGTGCTTTATAGTGATGGCATGGCCAACCTTTCTTCTCGGGGCAAAGCTCGCCCCGCCCGGCGATCCAAGGCCCGCCTCGTCTCCTCTCGCACCGTATATCGCGGCCCGGTTTTTTGGGTAACCACCGATCACACCATCGAACCCGGCGGCATCAAGGTGCGCCGCGATCTCATCCATCACTCCGGTTCCATCGTCGTGCTTGCGGTCGACGACACCACGAAGGTGCCTCGCATTCTCCTCGAGCGCCAATATCGCCACGCCGCGAACGACTATCTCTGGGAACTCCCCGCAGGTCGCATCGATCCTGGCGAGAGCGAACTTCATGCCGCGAAGCGCGAATTGATCGAGGAGACTGGATACCGCGCTGACGGCTGGCGCCGCATTCTCAAGTTCTACGCCAGCCCCGGATTCGTCGCCGAAACCATGGCTGTCTACCTCGCCACCGGCCTTCACGCCGGAGAAGCTGAGCCCGAGGACGACGAGGTGATCTACAAGCGCATGCTTCCTTTGCCGACAGTCATGAAAATGGTGATGAAGGGCACTATCCGCGACGCCAAGACGATTGCATCCGTCCTATGGCTAGACCATGTCTTGAATCACGGCAGGGGAAAGCTATAAGGATTCGGTTGACCTGCACGAAGGAAATCAAGTCTGAATATCCTTCGCGTGGTTGCAGCTTCGTGTCCTTTGTGGTTGAGGGGTCTGAGGTGGAGGTGGTCTGGGGATCTGCCACGTGGTGTTTTGTTGCAAGTGAAACTGCTTTTGTTGCACGCAATTTCACGCCCGCGCGGATTCGCCCACGTCATTGACGCATTCTCTTGACAGCCTAACCCCACCGCTACAAAATGCATCCTATTATTGCGGGCACGTCCTCGGGGCCCTCAAGAGGGCGTGCAGAAAAGGGGCTCTTTGTGGAACGTATGAAAGGAACCGTAAAGTGGTTCAATAACGCGAAAGGTTACGGGTTCATTGGTCGTGCGGACGGGCCCGATGTGTTTGTGCACTACAGCGCGATCGCCTCCGAAGGCTACAAGAGCCTGCAGGAAGGCGATCAGGTTGAGTTCGAGATCGCCGAGGGCCAAAAAGGTCCCCAGGCTGCAAATGTTGTGAAAGCTCAGTAGGACCGGGTAAGCGCGCCAACCGATTTTCTCCGCTCTCGTCTGACGCTCGCCGCCAGTCCCCCTCAGTAGTGTCGGTCGCTTCCGCTCTCTACCGCAACAGGCAGGAGTGTGCGCAGGGCTCTCTTCAGCCTTTGTTTGGTTTATCTTTAAGTTCGTGGACAACAAGGCCATCGCCAACATCCTCTTCGAAACCGCCGACCTGCTCGAGATCGACGGACAGGATTCCTTCCGCATCCGCTCCTATCGAAACGCCGCGCAGGCCATCGAGAACCATTCGCACCAGATCAAAGACATCATCAGCGATCCCAAGCAGGTGCTCGCCATCCCCGGCATCGGTAAAGGCATGCTCACCAATCTTCAGGAGCTCTTCAATACCGGCAAGCTCGCGGTCCAGGCCGAATTGCTGGCGAAATATCACCCCTCGATGCTGCAGTTGCTCAAGATTCAAGGCCTCGGCCCAAAGACCATCGCGTTGATCTGGAGCGCCTACAAGGTCAGCGACGTCGATGGTGTGGAGAAACTCGCCCGCGAAGGAAAAATCCGCGAACTTCCACGCATGGGCGAGAAGCACGAGGCCAAGCTCATCAAAGCCATCGAAGACTATCGCCGCATCGGCGGCCGCTTCCTCATCGACGCCGCCGAGATCGAGTGCGAAAAACTCACGGCCTACATCGAGAAGTTCCAGGGCATCGACAAAATCACGCCCGCCGGATCCCTGCGCCGAGGCCGCGACACCGTCGGCGACCTCGACATCCTCGTCACCGGCCAATCCTGCTGCACCGAAGCCGGACGCCAGGAAGCAATCGACTATGTCGCCAAATATCCGCCCATCATGGATGTCATCGCTCGCGGAGACAATAAAATTAGCTTTCACCTCCGTGGTGGCATGCAGGTCGATGTTCGCCTGCTTCCGCCCGACTCCTTCGGCGCCGCCATGCAGTACTTCACAGGCTCGAAGGCACACAACGTCGCCCTGCGCCAACGCGCTCTCAAGATGGGATACACCCTGAACGAATACAGCCTCGCCACTCTGGAAGGCGAGAATCCAGTCGCGGGCAAAACCGAAGAAGAAATCTATGCCAAGCTGAAGCTCGACTACATCCCGCCTGAGATGCGCGAAAACCTGGGCGAGATCGATCTTGCACAAAATCATGCCTTGCCGCAGTTGATCACCCAGGAAGACCTGCAAGGTGACGTCCACATGCACACCGTCGAAACCGACGGCCGCAACACGATCGAAGAAATGGCCGAGGCTGCCCGGGAGCGCGGCTACAAATACATGGCCATCACCGACCATTCAAAGAATCTTGCCTTCGCCAATGGCCTCGATGACAAGCGCGCCGTCGAACACATCGCGCGCATTCGCGCCGTCGCCACGACGTCCTTGCCCAGATGGACATCGTCATTGCCAGTGTCCACTCCGTCTTCAACCAGGAACCGGCCAAGATGACCGACCGTCTCCTGAAAGCCATCAGCAATCCGAACACTTCGATCATCGGCCACCCCACTGGCCGGATCCTGCTGCGCCGCGACTCCTATGGCTTCGACATGCACGCCGTGCTGACCGCGGCAGCGAAACACAAAGTCGCCATGGAACAGAACGCCTATCCCGACCGTCTCGACCTCAACGATGCCAACCTCCGCCAGGCCAAGCAACACGGCGTGAAGATCGTCATCAACACCGACGCTCACCACACCTCGCACATGGACAAGATCCGCTTCGGAGTCCTGCAAGCCCGCCGCGCCTGGCTCACCAAAGACGATGTCCTGAACACCTTGCCCGCCTCGAAATTCGCCAAAGCCATGAAGCACAGCTGGTAGATGCAAATAGAATCGCAAACCGTTTGTAATTTCGTTGAAGGGCACCATCAGTCGCGAAGCGGCGACAGAATGCAGCCCACAGCGCAAGCTGTGGGTAAGGGACGAAAATAAGGACTAGCTCTGGAGGAGCGCAAGAGCGAATATCACGAACGCGCCTCTGAACCTGACAACTCGTGCGACACTCTCGCCTCAAGCGTAAAATCGCGCGTAGGATAATCCCATGTCGAATCCTCCCTCTACGCCCTCCACTCCGAAACCACCCGTCGCGCCCTCCGGCCCCACCATCAACATCGGCGAGGAATTCGGCACCGCCAAGAAAAGCCTCCCCTCGGGCAGGATCCTGGTCATCGCCATCATCGTGCTGGGCATTGTCGTCGCCTTCGTATCGTTTCTGAAGCGCGCCAAACCACAAGCGTCGGGTACGCTCGACAATGTCGTCGCCGTGGAGATTCCCGGACAAAACTCCACTATGGTCGCGCTCACCTTCACCATTCACAATACCAGCGACAAAACCCTCTACGTTCATACTCTGCAGGCTTCGGTGAAGGCTCCCACCGGAGACTCCACCGTCGACGCTGTCTCTGCCGTCGACTTCGACCGCTACTTCCAGGCGTTCCCGTCTCTGAAGAACGGATCACAGCCGCCGCTCACGCCCGAAACTAAAATCCAGCCCGGAGAAACCACCGCTCGCACCATCATCGTCGCCTTTCCCATGACGCTTGACGACTTCAACCGTCGGCAGGTTCTGGCCGCAGTCGTGTGGCCCTACGACCAGACCGTCCCCGTCGTGCTGAGTAAGTAATGCTTGCGTGAAAGTGCTCGGATGCGTTTCTATATCGGGATGACCCGATCCCATCTTCTCCGCTCCTCTGCATTTTTCTGTTCGCTTGTATTCTTCCTTTCCCTCGGCGCATCCGCGGCGGAGCCACAGAAAGGTAAGTATCTCCTCTACGTCGGCACCTACACGCAGGACGGCAGCAAGAGCAAAGGCATCTACGCCTTCCGCTATGACGCTGCGACGCAGGAAGTCACCTCTCTCGGACTCGCGGCCGAGACCACAAACCCGTCATGGGTCGCCCTTCACCCCAACGGACGTTTTCTGTACGCAGTAAACGAAGTGCAGAACTACAACGGCCCCAACAGCGGCGGAGTGAGCGCGTTCGCCGTTGATCACGCGACCGGCAAGCTCACGTTTCTGAACGAAGTCGCCTCCCGGGGCGCCGACCCCTGCTACATCACGGTCGACCAGTCAGGAAAGTATGTTCTCGTGGCCAATTACACGGGCGGCAGCATCGCGGCCTTTCCAATCTCCGCCGATGGCAAGCTCGGAACCGCCTCAGCCTTCGTCCAGCACACCGGCCACGGTCTGAATCCCAAGCGCCAGGAAGCCCCGCATGCCCACTCCATCAACTTGTCGCCCGATGAGCGCTTCGCCTTCGTCGATGATCTCGGCCTCGACGAGTTGCTTGTCTACAGGTTCGATAAGTCGAAGGGGTC
>QIAL01001084.1:0-1272 GCA_003225535.1 Acidobacteriota bacterium
CGCTCTCCGAACGATCCGGTGACTTGACCCTCGACCGGCCAAAGATTGGGAGCAGAATTAGCCCGCAGCCAATCGGCGGTGGTCGCATTACGCGTAAGCCCGAGCGAAAGACCGGTGGTGGTAGCGCCGGTCAGCGCCGAATTCCTTAGCGCGTACAGCTGGTCCAGGGAAGAATTCACTTCCGCGTTGCGTACCTGCTCGTCAGCCCCGGTCACCAGCGCGGGATCGGATTTCAAACCGTAAAGCGAGGAAACTTCACTCGCCAGCGAGCCTAAAGACGCTACTTGAACGTCGCGTTCCTTGGCGACCTGCTCAAGCCGCGAATACCGTCCTTTTAGGTCTTCTTTTTCAGTGCGGAGCTGGTTATAACTGGAAACCTTCAGGAGCATGCGCGCATAGGAACTGGCGATTCCCGTCAAGCTAAGAAAGCCGATCGCGGCCCCCACTACGAAAATATAGAGGTAGTGGACCGGAATGGTTTCCTTTCGTTCGTTGATCTGAGAAACCATGCCCGGACGGCCTGCAGTTACAGGGTCCGGAAGTGCATCCCGATTCACAAGCTCGCCTCTTTTTGAAGAGGTCTTTGATGAACGCTCGCTACCTACCGGAACCGGGTAAGGCCTAACTCCTAGTGTCTGCAATCCAAAGTGGATGCAGGACTTAAGCTAGCCCAAGGTGTTGGAAACAGCTTCCAAACGTTAACAAAGTAGGTACATACCTGTCAACGCGCAACCCGCCCAATTCTGGTTACGAAGGCCCCGGTTCCCATTTGGACCTCGGGACAGGTAACCAATGGAGTTCGGTTTTGCAGGCAGGGCTCGGGTCGGCAAACCACGTGCTGGACGCCTTGTTCGTCCCAATCGCTGGGAACCTGGCGGGCCTTGAACTCCTACAAAAGCGGGACGCGGTTATATTGGTCGACATGCCTTTGCAGGAAAAGGCGTTGATTGCGCGCATCCGGCGAACTACGCGGCAGGGGAGCAGAAGCATAAACGCCGGCATTGGTGACGACGCCGCTGTCCTGCGACTTCCGCCCGGGCATGAGGTTCTGGTTACGACGGATTTCTCCCTGGAAGGCGTGCACTTCCGGCCGGAATGGCATCCCCCGGACGTGGTGGGCTGGCGCTGCCTCACCCGCGGCCTCAGCGACATTGCTGCCATGGGCGGAGAACCGCAAGCCGCGTTTCTTTCCCTGGCTCTGCCCAAAAAGCTCGCGCAACGGTGGGTCGACCGCTTCATCGACGGAATGATGCGTTTGGCATCGCAGTTCGA
>QIAL01001084.1:1290-2086 GCA_003225535.1 Acidobacteriota bacterium
GGGGAAAAGCCGTGATGCGCTCCGGCGCCAAGCCCGGCGACCGCATTTACGTCACGGGAGAGCTAGGTGGCGGCTCGGCCGCACTGGATGAGTTTTACGCCGGCCGCAAAGCCATGCCTCGCGATTTTGCACGTCACTTCTATCCCCTCCCACGCATCGCGATCGGACGATTTCTCCGGGCGAAAGGCCTCGCCAGCGCCATGATCGATCTCAGCGACGGACTGTCCACGGACTTGGCGCATATCTGTGAGGAGTCGGGCGTAGGCGCTGAGATTCTGCGCGAAGCAATTCCCCTGGCCAGCGTTGGCAGGCAAGGCACTCAAGTGAAACTGCGTCACGCCCTGCACGGCGGCGATGATTATGAGTTGTTGTTTACCGTGCCCAGGGGTAAACCGGTGCCTTCTCGGATTGCAGGTGTTCCCGTCACGTTGATTGGGCACATGCGAGGGCGCGCGAGTATTGTCCTGAGGAATGACAAGGGGGTGGGCGTGGCATTGAAGCCGCGGGGCTGGGAACATTTCAAACCCTAGCTCCGGCAGGTCACCTCCCAAAGTACCTTGGGATGCTCTATTCTCGATGCGATCCCCAGAATAGAGTAAGGCTATGTCGTCCCGTGAGTTTGTCCTGTTCCTTACCCTGCTGCTGGCCTGCTTGATCGTAACCTCGGTTGGTCAGCAGGCGGCAGTCGCGCCGATTCCGGCTGCGGCGACCGCAGCTTCGCCGGCGAATGTAGACCAGGCTTTCATCGACAAGCAATTCGGGGAGGAGTTCTCGCTGATTCCGATCTCCACTCCAT
>QIAL01000189.1 GCA_003225535.1 Acidobacteriota bacterium
GATCGAGTCTTGACGCGAGCAAAGCGGTGTTCACGGCGGTCACGGCATTGGCAGCCGGGGAATTCACACCAGTGCAGGTGACGCAATACGGAGCGGCCGCGGCGCGTGCGCCGTCTTCCGCAGCCCGAGTAATCGCACCGTAAATGCTGAACGCTTGTCCAAACCAGAAAATTCCCAGAAGAATTAAAAACATTAAGGGCAGTACGGCGGCGGCCTCGGCGATCTCTGAGCCGCGGGTTTCACGGGCGAGCTTTCTCAGATAGTAAGCCAGACTTGGCATCAGGCCACCATCCTGAGTTTCCAGAAGATCCCATAAAGCACGACCGTCAGTGCCAGGGCCACACCCTTGGGAATGGTCAGCGCGTCGGGATTATCGAGTGTGACATGAGAGCCCGGCAGTCGAAACGTAACCAGCGACACCAGGATATGCCCGATGTTTTTGATCGTTTGCAGCAGGCGCCGCTTGTAGACCACCAGTGCCAATGCCATGACTCCAGCAACAAAGACCGAACCGATGAGAATATCAATCAGGGGCCCCGGACCGATGTACGCTCCCAGCGCCACCGCGAATTTCAGATCGCCCGCCCCCAGGCTCTTCAGCAACCAAAAGGGCAGCAACAGGGCGAATGCCAGACCTGCACCGAGCAGTGACTCCTTCATCCCACTCCAGCCGCCCAGGACTGTATTGAGTGCTACCCCAACCACGAAACCCGGGACTGTCAGCCAGTTCGGGATCCGCCGGCTGCGCCAGTCCGTCCATCCTCCGATCAGTGAAAGCAAAATCGCTCCCGCCAGAATAAGCGGCTTCAAGCGCGCCCCGCCTGGCACGCTGGCCGGGCACTTTCGCCCTGATAAGGAAGAAAAGGATCCATTTGTGTAACGATCTGCGAGCACTCGCGGGATCGGAACCGACCTGAGGCACTCTCGCTCTTGCCCCCGCAAAATCAACCTCTTGCGCGGATTCTCACATAGCAAGAAAGGTAAGTCAATGAACCGACGAAGCTCATGGCTTCCTTCGTGTACGCTCGTGCCCTTCGCGGTGAATGCACTTCAGAACCTCTCAACCACAAAGATCACGAAGGTACACGAAGGAAAACAAAAGGCCCGAACCAAGTCCGGGCCTTTCCGAAAGAGTTTCAGTGTTCTTACCGGTTGAATGCCGGAGCCGCGTTGTGCTCGGCCACGATCTTCTTCGCGTTGTCAGCGAGCGCCTTGGCTTGCGGTAGAAGCTCAAGACCCTTGACTACTTCCGGATCGGATTCGGCACGAACTTTCATGCCTTCATCCTGACCGAAAGCGTCGATGAAGATTTCCGACTTGATGCTCGATTTGAGCCAGTCCGCGTTATCCATCAGGTCAGCCTGGGTATAGGGAATGCTGGCTTCGTCGAGCGATTTGCGGAACGCCTGCATCGTCGCGTCATCGACTTCAAAGCTCTTCGTTGGGTGATGATCCACAACGTAGCGCTTGGCGAAGTTGAAGAAAGCGTAATGCTGCAGCAGCGTGTCCTGGAAGTGATTGCTCTTGATAGGAGGAACATTCACGTCGGGAGTGATGCCGCCGCCGCCGTAAACGGTCCGTCCGCTATCCGTCAGCTTTACTTCGCGGTTCGCTGCGTTGTTCTCGGTTTCGCTGCGATTGTAGTAGTAGTCGTAGAGCGAGATGTTGCTGTAGTCGCGCTGGATGAGGCGTCCGCTCGGGGTGTAGTAGTGAGCGGTGGTGAGCGCCAGTCCGGTGTTTTCCGACAGCGGATACACCGTCTGCACCAAGCCCTTGCCGAACGTGACTTCGCCGACGATCAGGCCGCGGTCGTGATCCTGGATTGCGCCAGAAACAATTTCAGCTGCCGAAGCGGTGAGTCGGTTCACGAGAACAACAACCGGATAGTCTTTGCCGCCGTTGCCATGTTGCGCGATGTAGCGCTTTTCGGCTGAGGCGCGTCCGTGGTGCGATACGATCAACTGTCCCTTCTTGAGGAACTTGTCGGCGACACCGACGCCCTCGCTGAGTAAGCCGCCAGGATTGCCGCGCAGGTCGAGGATCAACCCCTTCAGATCACCAAACGAATCCAGTGCTTCGGAAACCTCACGCTCGGTGGTCTCATTGAAGCCGTTCACGTGCATGTAGCCGACGCCCGGCTTGATCAGGAAGTGCACGTCGACGCTGTAGCGCGGAATCTCGTCGCGCACCAAGGTGAACTCCATCGGCTTCTCGACGCCTTCGCGCGCGATGCTGATGTGAACCGTTGTGCCCTTGGGGCCCTTCAACATGTCCGCAACGTCGCCGGTACTCATGTTCTCGGTGGACTTGCCATCGACGGCGATAATCACGTCGCCCGGATGAATGCCAGCCTTATACGCGGGCGTGCCGGTGAAGGGGTAAATCACAATGACTTTGTTGTTGCGCGGGCCGACGGTCATGCCGACGCCGTAGTACTTGCCGCGCTGGTCCTCGCGCATCAACGCGTAGGACTTGGGATCAAAGAAGTTCGAGTGCGGGTCGAGCGCGTGCAGCATCCCGGGGATCGCGCCGTTGTAAATGGCCTTATCAGCATTCACCGGCTCGGCGTAATTCTCCTCGACGAGAGCGTAAACATCGGTGAATTGCTTAAGGCTGTCCTTGACGTCGGAGTCGCCGGTGATCGACGACTGCTGGCCGGAGCGCTGGGCGAACAAGATGCCCAGAAATCCGCACGCAAGGAGGAAAAAAGCTACCAGGAAGAGCGACCGGCGAGAACTACGTGCCATCTTTGAGATTCCTTCGTTGAGGGCTTACTTCCACCCCAGCTACTGCACTGAATACAAGCAGTATAAATAATAACGTTGCAAACGCGCAAGTTACTGATTTTCAAGTGCAAAACTTGGGTAGGTTGGGCGGGATGAACAGCATCATTTGAACCACGCGCGTTTGTTCCTCCCACTGTGGGACGCGCCTCGACGACATCTTTATCACATCCACCAGAGGCCGCCGTCCCCGGTCCTAAATCCGGAACTTAGCTTTGGGTTGGCGGATTCTCCAGACGATGCTCTTTGCCATCCAAAAGGTCATTCAGCGCTTTGAGCAACTCCGCGAATTTTTGATGGTCATGCTCTTCGGCAAGGCGTCGGCATAGGACGGTTACGCGGTCACGTTCATCGGGAGTCATCGGGGCACGCATGGTGTTTCACGGAATTATGCATCCAGGCCCGGCGTCACACCATAGGACCACCGCTGATTTTTCCCCCGGGTTTTTACCCTATGCTAGGGGCGGATGGCTGCTGTCGTCC
>QIAL01000297.1 GCA_003225535.1 Acidobacteriota bacterium
AGAAGGCGTGTTAGTCAAGTTTGTCTGCGCTCGAAGCACCAGCGCGGAGCTTGAAATCAAAATCGCAACCGTAAAGGAAAGAACAATGCGAGTCTTGGCCATGCTCACCTCCTAGGCGCAGGCAGCTGCGATCCGCTCCGCTTCGCGCGGGCTTGCAAGGACAAGCCGCGAATCATTGCGGTCCAGAGCCACTACATCCGCTGCCTCTACTTCTACAACAATCGAACGCATGATCATTTCCACGGAAAGGACAACGCGAAATTGCCCTTGATGTCTCAGTAGGATGCCTTTCATTCCCTGCAATGGACCGCAGCAGATTTCGACTTGCGATCCCACACTCAGATAGCGGTACGGCTGCGCAGGCACCCCGGCGGTCAGCGCGCTCCGCAAAGTTTCGATTTCAGCATCGGGCAATACGGCGGGGGAACCTTGAAAGCTCACAAGTTGGGCGAGTCCTGGCACTTGCAGTACCCTCAGCTTGTCGCGGAGCCCCATACGCACGAACACATAACTGGGAAACAGTGGCAGTTGCACACGGTGGCGCCCGTTGTTCCACCGGCGCACGGTTTCGTAGAGAGGCAGAAAGCATTCGACCTCTCTCTGTCGCAAGTGTTCCGCGACTGTTTTCTCATGCCGCGAAGATGTGTACGCCGCATACCAAAACATTTGCGACTCTGAGTTGCCCATTTTTTGCTCACCGAGAAAAGCGCTTGGAATCGTCTCAATCATGTCTGCCAGATGTAGCTCCGCCCCGTCAGTTCGATCTCTCAAGGCCAGCTAACGACGGCAAAAAGAAATACTTGCAAGTGAATCGAGTGAAAATTCGAGAACCCGGGTGCGATCAGTGAACCGGCTTTACTTTCTCTTCACCGCGCGTTACGGCTACAGGACTCGGACGATGCAACAGCGAACTCGGGCCCATTTCCGCAAGCACGGCAAATCCTTCCGGTTCGACGCGAACAACACAACCCCGCGTCTTCAATAGCGCTCCAGGTCCGGCAGCCAGCAATCGGGGGAGGGAAAATTCCATTTGCAAGACGCTGCCGATCGGCAACTTATTTGGGGAAACAACAAAAGCTCCAGAGACACTGCAGTCCCGCGTTTGGCCACTGCCATGATGAACACGATGATCTTCAGCTTCCCAAGAGAAACTCACAGATGCCGCCAGTCGATATCGGTTGTGCTGCCGTTGATTCACGATTTCCGTTCCTGCTGCTCAACCGTACTGTGACAAAGTACCGCACGTGCCTGTGAGTCTCAAGACTCACAAAGTGTGGCATCAAAACTCACCGCTCGTGTATTTCTGGAGTCGTTGCGGTGTGTGCCAGGAGACGATTGCAGAATGAACATCTGGAGCCTTGACAATCCACTAAAGTGGGCAGCCGGGTCTTCAAAGTCCACTTTCCATGCGGGTTCCTACGAGAAAGCTTGGCGCGGATGTTTTAAGTTTAGCTGTACTTGCGGATCTTTCGCCGATGGAGTGTGACTACCATCACATACAGCCTTCAGCAGGATTGCTACGATGCATAGGACTCCAACAAACATGGGCGNTAAATTTGGCGTCCTGCACTTGCGATGAAAAATCACAAGCGCTAGCATCAAAACCTCCCCCGATAGCCCTGACCCCCAAAGGACGCTGCCACAGGAAGGTCCCAGATGAGTTCTCCTTCCGGGCTTAGTCCCGAAGTTGTTAGCGTACTTGTAGCGGATTCAAACCAGACGCAATCGCAATTATTATGTGGTGCCCTGCGCCGTCAGGGAGCGTTCAAAGTCGACAACTGCCGGGCCGAGTTGTCGAATTGTCTATCGGTTCTCGAAGCTAATCCAGTTGACGTGCTCTTGCTGGCTGATGGGCTCACCGACCATCGTGAACGGCTTTATGAACTGCTTCGCGGCGTGCACTCTGCTTATCCTAACCTCGCTACTGTACTCTTGCTTGACAACTATGATCGAGAACTGGTGGTCAATTCTCTGCGCGCCGGCGCACGCGGTTTATTCTGTCTTGCATCGATGCCTTTCAAATCTCTGTGCCGCTGCATCACCAGTGTTCACCAGGGGCAGTATTGGACCAATAGCGAGCAGATGCGCTATCTGATCGATGCTCTGTCGATCGCTCCCTCTGTTCACTTGATCAACTCCCGGGGACACGTGGTGCTTACGCCTCGCGAGGAACAGACTGTCCACCTGGTCACCGAGGGCATGAACAACGGCGAAATCGCGCGCGATCTCAACCTCAAAGAGAACACAGTGAAGAAATCTCTATTGCGGATTTACGACAAGCTTGGCGTCTCCAATCGCGTGGAACTTGTGCTGTATGCACTGAGCCATTCACAGGAACGCTTGCCTGCTCCGGAACGGCTGGAACAACTCGCGTGAGAAGCGCTTACCCGGTTTGAATCTGCCGCGGTGAGCTGTCGCTCTCACCTTAGGGCGGGAAAGAACTGATGACGCCTCGCAAGCAGGATGCCACTTTTTCACACTGATGTCATCGGATGGTGATCCTGCCAGTGACGGTGTGCACCTCGATGCGCTTATCTCCTCCACCGACTCTCTGGGAGACTCGATGAGCATCTGATGAGGGTCTGGATAGGTCATCACGCTCGATTTGAATCTCACCGGAATCATCAGAGATATCGAGATCGAAATTCGCCGCTGGGGGCAGGTCGAGGCGGATGACACCCGACGCGGAATTCAATTTCCAGTAGCCGTGAGGGACCGCCTGCACATGCAGATCGCCGCCTTCTGTCGAACAAGTCAACGCCCCTCTTGCTCCACCCACGTCGATTCTTCCGTTCCCTTTTTCCACCACGGCAGTGGATGGGCCCACGACGATCAGGCTGACATCTCCGTCGCCAGTCCTCGCGTCAATGCCCTGTGCGAGGCGCTCGCCTGTAATATTCCCCCTGTTTGTCCGGGCTTCGACATGTTCGCCGATGACTTGCAGGTCTATATTCCCCGACTCCACTTCAGCCTGCAATCCTTTCGAGATGTAGGACGCCTTGATATCGCCGATGCCAGCTTTAGCAGTTACTGGCCCTAAGACGCCGCGGATGCTTTGCCTCCCGCGACTGACAATGCAAACGACCTCAGTCCGGTAAGGAACGTCGATCCGATATCGAACATTGACTTTTCCTTGAACAGCACCGGGATCGGAATGACGGAGCGTAATACGATTCCCGGCCTGATCGAGAGTGAGAGAAGCCGAGAAATAGTTATCGTCCAGTCCCGAATCGCCGTCGGAGCGTACCGTCTGAGGAAATATGTTCAGAGAAATCGGATAGCAGTAACTGTGGCTGCGAGCGCGGTGGTGTTGCTGGTGGCGTTTGCGGTCGCGCAGTCGATTCAGTTGAAGCGGATCACACGCGAACGCGATCGTGCGGATCGGATCACTGAGTTTATGACCAGCCTGTTCACGATGTCGAATCCCAGCGAGGCTCGCGGCAATAGCGTCACCGCCCGCGAGATTCTCGATAAATCCTCCAAGGATATTGGCAAAGGCCTCAGTAACGACCCGGAGCTTCAGGCTCAAATGATGTATACGATGGCCGTAACTTACCGCGGCCTAGGTCTGTACTCGCTGGCACAGCCATTGCAGGAGCGCGCGTTAGAGATTCAGCGACGCGTGCTTGGCCCGCAACATCCCGATACTCTTCGGTCCATGAACCTGCTGGCTAGCACTCTGGGAGACGCAGGCCATGACGCCGATGCCGAGAAGATAAGCCGGGAGGTGCTGGAGATTCGACGCCGTGTTCTTGGTTCCAGGCACCCTGATACACTCCGCTCGATGGTCACCCTCGGCGGCACGCTCTACCGACAAGGGCAATACGCACAAGCGGAAAAATTCTTTCAGGAAGCCCTGGACCTTCAGCGACAAGTCTTAGGTACAGAACATCCCGATACGGTTGGTTCGATGAACGATTTGGCGAGCACGTATAGCCAGGAAGGCCGCAATGTCGAGGCGGTCAAGATGATTCGTGAGACGCTGGAGGTCCGGCGGCGAATTCTGGGTCCAGATCATCCCGACACATTGGCATCTATGATGAACTTAGCGAACTTGCTGAACGGAAACGCTGAGTACGCTGAAGCGGAGACTGTGTGCCGCGGAGTGCTGGAAATTCAGCGCCGAGTGCTCGGTGCGGATCATCCCGACACTTTAATGGCGATGAACAACCTTGCCACAGCACTGAATGGACGCGGCCAGTTCGCCGAAGCGGAAAAACTGCGCCGCCAGACTTTGGAAATAAGACGCAGAACTCTCGGGCCTAACCACCCTTACATTTTGTTGAACATCGGTGCTCTGGCGCTTGAACTGAGTCACGAGAAGCGCTATGGCGAGGCGGAGAAGTTATTCCGCGAACGAATCGAAGCGGCGACGAATACCCATCGGCCTGACTTGATTTCCGGAGCATGGTATGACTTCGCCTGCGGATCCGCGATCGCCGGGCACCGGGCCGAAGCGTTCGCATACTTGCGCCAGGCGATTGATCTGGGGCAGCAGGCGCCCGATGACATTGCATCCGACGCGGATCTGAAGTCCTTGCACGGCGATCCGCGCTTTGAAGCTCTCTTGACGAGAGCCAAAGAGCGCGTTGCCATCGCTAAGGATGCGACGGCACCGTGAGTCTGTAGCGAGAGCGAAATGGTGCTTCGTCGTGCTCCGCTCGATCTAACGCTTTAGTCTTGTAAAATGACCGTCTCGCTGAGCAGAAGAAGCAAACTTGGTGAACCGGCGAGAGGAAATTAACAAAGAACCAGTCGCCTGGATATAAGGACCGCTTGGTTCTTAATACCAATGTGCCGTATGGAGTTGCCTTGACTAGGATCGCCTGCGTCGCTCTGCTCCTTATTATTTCTCTCCTGAATGCGCCTCTAATTGTTGCTCAGAGTGATCCCAATCTAGTCCAGTTGACGGAATCGTTTACGCATCCTCCGGGTGACTCGCGGATTATGGTGCGCTGGTGGTGGTTCGGACCTGCGGTGACGAAATCAGAAATTGCGCGGGAACTCGAAGAGATGAAGTCGGCAGGGATTGGAGGCGTCGAGATTGCGACCTTATACCCACTTGCTTTGGATGATTCTCAAAGTGGATTTCACAACTTCGCGTTCCTTTCCGACGAACACATCGATGCTCTACGCTTCGCGGCTGAGGAAGCCAAAAAGCTTGGGCTGCGAGTAGATGTCACCCTCGGCAGCGGCTGGCCGTTTGGCGGCCCGCAGATTCCAGTAACCCAGGCAGCGGGAGCCATGCGGGTTGAGAACGTTGAAATCCCTTCCGGCTCGAAATCAATTGCAACACCGGGAATCGCAACCGGTGAGCACCTCGACGCAGTTTTCTTGGCATCTGGATCACGCGAAGTTCCAGGGCTCCGCGATGCAAAGCAGATCCAGCATCCGATGATCGAAAACGGGCGTTTACAGATTTCCGCGGAACGGAGTGAGTTTCGCGTGGCGGTCTTCTTTATCTCCAGCCGAACCGGAATGACGGTGAAGCGTCCGGCGATCGGCGCCGAAGGATTTGTCCTCGATCACTATGACCAGACTGCCATTGAGGCGCACCTTCACGCTGTTGGTGATCGCCTGATGGAAGCCTTCGGGGACCATCCTCCTTATGCGGTATTCAGCGACAGCCTGGAGGATTATGGATCCGATTGGACTCCCGATTTGTTGAAAGAATTTCAGCAGCGGCGAGGGTACGACCTGTCACCGCATTTACCGGCGCTGATCGGTGATGCAGGTCCGGACACGGCAGCCATTCGTCACGACTGGGGAAAGACGCTGACTGAACTCGCCAACGATTACTACATGAAGCCGCTGCATGCGTGGGCAACGCAACATCACACGCTGCTGCGCTCACAAACGTATGGATTTCCCCCCGTCTCGTTGTCGAGCAATCAATATGAGGATCTTCCTGAAGGGGAAGGGAAGGCAACGCTATTGATGTGGCGGCAGTTTTCGGACACGCGCTGGGCAGCCTCCGCCGGCCACTTATTTGGCAAGCCCGTCATTTCCTCAGAAACGTGGACGTGGCTGCACTCCCCCGCTTTTCGCGCAACACCACTCGACATGAAGGCAGAAGCCGATCTGCACTTTCTTCAGGGTATAAATCAGTTGGTTGGGCACGGCTGGCCTTACTCGCCGGATACCGCCGGCGAGCCTGGATGGCGGATGTACGCGGCCGGAGCCTTTAACTCCCATAATCCGTGGTGGTTCGTCATGCCGGATTTGACGGCGTATCTGCAGAGAATAAGTTTTGCGTTGCGACAAGGCAAGCCAGCCAATGATGTCGCGCTGCTGTTGCCGAACGACGATGCGTGGGCGAGCTTCACGGTGAATGGTCATTTGTCCTCAGCGGTAACAACGCAAAGTGGATTCAACACTCGGGGCAGAGACGTAAGCATTGACGAGTCGATGGGAGAGTTGCTGGGCAACAAGGTGATTCCGCAGGTTCTCGACGCTGGATTTAATTTGGATTTCATCGATGGAGATGCGGTCGATACCATCGGAATTCCTTATCGAGTGTTGATCTTGCCCGGCGTAGACCGACTGCCTTTTTCGACCTATCAGAAGATCGAACAATACGCGTTACATGGAGGCATCGTCATCGCAACGCGCCATTTGCCTTCCACTGCACCGGGATTTCTGAATGCGGAGGCAGAAGGGCAGCAAATACAGACGATATCTCAGCGTTTGTTTCGTTCAAAGAATGCGCCGGGTCACTTTGTCGAGGACGAGAGCCAACTCGGAAGTACCATCTCAACCTACCTCAAGCCGGATGTAACCTTCTCCCCCAGGGCTCCGGACATCGGATTTATTCATCGCAAACTGGACGTGGGGGACTTGTACTTCATCGCGAACACAGCCAATCGTGCAATTCGCGTAACTGCTAGATTTCGTGAAAACGCGAAGTATGCTGAATCGTGGGATCCCTTCACGGGGCAGGTTTCGGTTCAGGCAAACTTGGGCAAAAGCGATCTTAATCTGTTGCCCTACGAGTCTCGGTTGATTTTTCTAACGAATCATTCCATCAAGGTACCTCGAACGATCGAGAACTCAACTGCAAACGAGGATTCTCATTCCCGGGACATCGATCTCTCTTCCGACTGGGACCTGACTTTCAGCGGAACGAATCAGACAACCCACATGGCAACTCTTCATTCGTGGAGCGAGGAAGAGCCCTTTAGGTACTATTCAGGAAAGGTCACATACAAGAAAGTCATCGAGTTGCCGGCGGATGTGAAATCCCGAACATCTGCGGTGTTGGATTTCGGAGATGGCACACTGGTCCCGATGCCCGATCCTCTGTCGACGTTTAATCTGCGCGCCTTTCTGGAGGGACCGGTGCGTGACGCAGCAGAGGTGTATGTTAACGGCCAGCGCGCCGGTGTCGTGTGGCATCCGCCGAACACCCTCGACGTGAGCTCACTGCTGAGGCCGGGAACGAATGAACTGAGTATCATCGTCGGCAATACGGCCATCAATTCGTTAGCTGGAAGTGCTCCTCCGGATTATCGACTCCTGAACGATCGCTATCGGCAAAGATTCATCCCACAAGGAATGGAGAATCTGCAGCCTCTGCCGTCGGGTCTGCTGGGCAGTCTGCGTCTCAGGTTGATTCCGCGTCAGTGAGAACGTGAATTCGCGGTGCTTACCGCGTTAGCCGCCTGCTGGAAGCGATACTCCCGCGTTGCCCCTATTGCGCAGCTTGATCGGAAGCATTAGGTTAATCGGGTGATTTTTCCCCGCCGCAGTGGAATCCTTCTCCATGTCACGTCCTTGCCCGGCGAACACGGCATCGGCGATATAGGGGAATCCGCTCATGAGTTCATCGACTTTCTGGCGGGTTCAGGGCAGAAAATCTGGCAGGTCTTGCCGCTGAACCCCACCGGATATGGCGATTCTCCTTATCAATGTTTTTCGGCATTTGCCGGAAACCCCCTCTTCATAAATCTGTCAGCTCTTCGTGAGGAGGGACTTCTGTCGGACGCCGATCTTGCGAGTGCCCCAGATTTCCCGGATGAGCGCGTCGCCTACGACCAAGTTATAACCTTCAAACAAAGGCTCCTTCACAAAGCCGCTCGCGCTTTCTTTGCAGACAGAACTGCGGCGGACCGCGGTGCCTTCGATACGTTTTGCCAGGAGCGCAGACAATGGCTGGAGGATTATGCACTCTTCATGGCATGCAAGAAGGTCCATCATGACGTGGCCTGGGTGCATTGGGACGTGCGAATCCGTCAACGGGATTCCGCTGCTCTGAAGGAATGGCAGCATGAATTGGCGTCCGAGTTGGAGTTTCACAGATTTACCCAGTTCGAATTTTTCCGGCAGTGGGAGAAAGTAAGAAGTCTGTGCAGTCGTCACGGCATCAGCATCATGGGCGATATTCCGATCTACATCGCTCACGACAGTGCTGACGTGTGGGCACATCCGGAATTGTTTCGGCTGGATGAACGAGGGTGGCCCACCGCTGTTGCGGGAGTTCCACCCGATTACTTCAGCGCGACCGGTCAACTTTGGGGTAACCCTCTTTATCGCTGGGATGTCTCTGCGTCCTCCGGTCACCGTTGGTGGATCGATCGTTGCCGCTCTTCTCTTGGAATGTTTGATCTGGTCAGGCTCGATCACTTTCGCGGTTTCGAAGCATATTGGGAAGTTCCAGCGACGGCTTCGACGGCCGCAGAAGGGAAATGGGTGCAAGGACCGGGTGCAGAGTTTTTCAGGATATTACAGGCGGAATTGAAGGAACTCCCGTTCGTTGCCGAAAATCTCGGTGTGATCACTCCAGGCGTAGAAGCTCTTCGCCATACTTTCGGGTTTCCGGGAATGAGCCTTCTGCAATTTGCCTTCGGCAAAGATCCGCAAGGTCCCAGCTTCCGTCCGCATAACTATTCGCGCGAACTGGTCGCGTATACGGGCGGACACGACAACGACACCACTCTGGGCTGGTGGACGAGTTCAGGGGTGGGCGAAAGCACTCGAACGGAAGAGGACATTCGCGAGGAACACGATTTCACGCGTAGGTATCTCGGATTTCAAAATGAGGAGGTCAATTGGGTATTCATTCGTACAGTGCTGGCCTCCGTTGCAAACACAGCCATCGTTCCCTTGCAGGATGTACTAGGTCTGGGTAGCGAAGCCCGAATGAATTTGCCCGGTACGGTGAGCGGAAACTGGAGGTGGCGCTACAAGGCAAATAGCTTGACGAAGGAAATGCGTCAACAGTTACTGGATCTGACACTTCTTTACGACCGTTGAAGTCTGTGCCTGTGGGCCGGTCGACCTGCATTTGCGATCACACCCGAGCCGGGCACTTTACAAAGGTGAAAGTTCGTCTTCATCCTGTTCCTTCTTGGTACGAACCAACTTCTCTTCCAGGAAACGGCGTGCCAGATCCTTACCTCCGATACCAAAGGCGATGGCCAAACCTAGCATCAGGGCTCCGAAGGCGATACCGAAGGCCACCAACATGGTTTGCTCCGCCAAGCCCAGTTCTTCGAAGACGATCGACAGCACGAAAACCATAATGATGCTGCGGACTGCAAGGCTCAGCAGTCGCGGGGATGGAACATTCGCATTCACTGCGGCCAGCAGAGCAGCGCGGGCGGCAAAGCCGGCGGCAAGCATGCCGAAGAACAAGATCAATACCGAAACGAACAGATGCGGGAGGAACAGGAAAAATCTTGTGATTTGCTCCTGCAGGCCCAGGATTCCCAACACGCTGATTCCCAGCAGGACGAAGCCGAGCCAAGTCACCCAGAAGACGAATCGGCTCAACATCTCGGTTGCCGAAGGGAGCGCGGCTTTGGTAAGCAGTTGAGACGCGCCTGCATTTTCTGACAGCCGATCGAACTTGATAAGCCGGAGAATGCTGCGCAGAATTATTTTGAACAGGTACGCGATCAGCCATCCCACGAATGCAAGGATCAGCATCACGATGAGACGAGGAAGGTAGTGGGCGAAACCTCTGGCGAGATCCTGTACGGCCTGAGTCAGTTCACTGATAATCAATTCCCGCATAGTAGCCTCACTGTTTCGATTTCCAGATCTCGAGCAGATACGGTTTTAATCGTTCGAACTCAAGGCACAAGCTTTCGATGTTGTTTGCGACGTCGTTCGCGGACCCGTTACGGTTCTCGACGACAAACGTGTATACTCGCCCGCGAAATAGCGGCGCGAGCGCTTGAATAATATGATCCCGGCTGATCACGGACTTCTGAAAAGCCGCGGCAAACTCGTACACAGTCCTGACCCAAAGTTCCGCAGGGTAACGAAACTCTTCTTCGCTCAATCCGGCAATCCGCTTGAGCTCCCCTAAAGTGGAAGGAGCGAGAATCGTCTGAAAGACGGATTCCAGTTCCGATACGCCTCTAACGAACATATCCCGCAGGCGTTTCCGATTAACCCGCAAGGGGTCCAGCGCCAGCTCCGGGTCGGTTCCGAATGCAGGCACCTCCTGAGAACCAGAGACTGTGCTCCACGCGTTGAAGTCGGACTCTAGCGCAGAGAACAACACCCCGACGGAATGCCGCAATGTAGGAACCAGGTCAGCGGCGCGCCGTTCGACGGGATCCTTCTTTCCGAGAAAAGACTGGCAGATGCGGAATCCGCCCGTGACGGCAGCCAGAGTCAGTCGGAGCTCGGTCCCGTTTTCGCCGATTCCATCATTCCATCGATTCTGGCCGAGGAATTGGCTTCCGAGGCGACCGGAGAATCCGAACTCGGGCATGTACGCCTCGCGGATCTTTACGCCATAGAGTGCACGAACCATCGGGTACAGCAGGTTCGTCATTAATAGTCCATCAAACTTGTGTCTGTGATAGGTGGGAGAAACGAGATCAAAACTGTCGGAATAAACGGGTCGAACGAGATTCGTGACCCATTCCGGTGTGATACTTTCAGATTCGGGAGACATCACGATACACGCCTTGGCCCGGAGCAGTTCGGCGGCCGCCAGAATCGTCCGCATCGCGACTTCGCTCTGCGGTGTGCTGGCATATTTTGTGCTTATCGCATGCAGCGTGCGAAGCGCGTATATTCCCGAGCCCCGACGCACATCATCGATAGAGACGCCGGTGATCAGTTCGGGAGTGCCATCGCGTGATCCTCCGTCTGCATTGATGATGACCGCGCGTTCTCGAGGAAAACTGCGCAGGATGCCGGTTCGAATCGTATGGACGACTGAACCCACAGTCTTGGCGTTGTTATGAGTGGGCAGGCCGACAAGGATGTCCACCTCGCCAACATTGATGAGCTGGCGGAGAAAATCATCCGTAAGAAAATTTCCGTCTTCCACTTCAGAATCCTATGTGATTTTGGTGAAGCTCCGGTATGCGACGCTAGTTCACCGGTGCGCGTTTGTCTAGACTCGTCGCAGCCGAAACCAGTAAGACTGGTAAGGCCCCAGCGTTAGCAGATAAGGTAGTTCACCGACGCGGGGAAAAAGATTATTGCCGAACATCTCGATCAGGACGTTTCCCTTATAGCGCCGCAAATCCAATTCGACCGCCTGTGCGGCACTGGAAAGATTGTTGACCATCAGGACGCTCTCATTGCCGAGCCGCCGCAAGTAAGCCAGTATTCTATGATTCGCTGGATAGAGAAATTCAATCGACCCCCTGCCGAACACGGCGCTGGATTTGCGAACTGCGATGATGCGCTGCATCCAGTGAAAGAGAGAATGTTCGCTCTCTCTTTGCGCCGCGACATTTACCGCGGGATACCCATATACCGGATCAAGAATCAGCGGAGCATATAGCTTTTCCGGTTCCGCGGATGAAAACCCAGCGTTCCATCCTCCAGTCCACTGCATGGGAGTACGCACTCCGTTGCGGTCACCCAAGCTTATATTGTCGCCCATGGCAATTTCATCTCCGTAATAGATGATCGGAGTACCGGGTAGCGACATCAACATTGCGTTCATCAACTCGATCCGTCTGCGGTCATTATTCAACAAGGGAGCGAGTCTTCTCCGAATTCCCAGGTTCAGCCGCATCGTTCTGTCCTGCGCATACATGTCATACATGTAGTCGCGTTCAATGTCAGTGACCATTTCCAGGGTCAGTTCATCGTGATTACGCAGAAAGAGGGACCACTGGCAGGAAGGCGGGATCTCCGGAGTTTGCTGCAGAATTTCTGTGATGGGCTTGCGGTCTTCGAGCTTAAGCCCCATGAACATCCGCGGCATCAGGGGGAAGTGAAACGCCATATGGAATTCGTCGGAATCCCCGAAATACGGACGCAGGTCCGCGGGCCACTGGTTGGCTTCCGCTAGAAGCATTCTGCCGGGGAACTGTTCATCCAGCCTTCGCCGCAATTCTTTGATTATGGCGTGGGTCTCCGGCAAATTCTCACAATTGGTGCCTTCCCGTTCAATCAGATAGGGGACCGCGTCAAGCCGGAAGCCGTCCACTCCCATTTCCAGCCAGAACTTCATCACGTTCCACATGTGCTCCCGCACGGCAGGATTGTCATAGTTGAGATCGGGCTGGTGGCTGAAAAAGCGATGCCAATAAAAAGATTTCGAAGCCGGATCCCATGCCCAGTTGGACTTCTCAGTATCGAGAAAGATGATTCGAGTGTCTTTAAACTGGGTGTCCGCGTCGCTCCACACGTACCAGTCGCGGCGGGGATTCTCCTGCGAAATTCGCGCCTCCTGAAACCACGGGTGTTGATCGGAGGTGTGGTTCAGCACCATTTCGATGATGACCCGGATACCGCGCTGATGCGCGGAGTCGAGAACTTTACGGAAATCCTCCAGCGTCCCGTAGCTGGGATGGACCGAGTCGTAATCCGCGATGTCGTAGCCGTCATCCCGAAGGGGCGACGGAAAGAAAGGCATCAGCCACATCGCGTTGACGCCCAGTTCCTGGAGATAATCGAGCTTCTTTTCTAGTCCGAGAAAATCCCCAATCCCATCACCATTGCTGTCGCTAAACGTGCGGACATGAACTTGATAAATGATCGCGTCCTTATACCAAAGCGCATCTTTCGTAGTTGAGTTCAACTGCTCTCTCCTGTGGAGACTCCACAATTCTGGCGCCACAGCCCCAAAAAGCAGTTTAAATGAATTGGGAGTTCAGCCTGCGATTGATTGGACTCGGACCGAAGGAGGCGAATATCGGCCTCTCTACTCCCGGCGATCCGAATGCTATCCAATTGGATCTGCCGAATATTTCCAATTTGGTATAGCATCCATTGGACGAGGTTCACCATGACGACGATCGCAACCTCACTCCGAAGTGACGCAACCACAGTAGCCTACCCATCGCAAGCAGCAATCGGTCTGGCCATCGTTCGACTGACGATCGGCGCGATGTTCATATCGGTCTTTTTCGAGAACCTGGGGAAAGGCCTCTACACCGCGGCGGGTTACGCGGGGCTGATCAACTACTACATTAAGGCGAGCCACGCCCCGGCCGCATGGAAGGCGGTGATGGGCCTGGCGGCGAACCACGCTGCGATGGCGGCCCCCATGCAGGGAATGACTGAGATATCTCTCGGTATCCTGCTTGTCATCGGTCTGCTTACGCGACCAGCTGCATTTGTCGCCTTTCTTTTTCTCGGAAGCCTCTGGGTTTCGGAGTGGGGTACCGCGTGGATCTGGGAACTGCTGGTTCCGGTGCTCGCATCGCTCGGGCTCGCGATCGGGAGCGCCGGCCGCAGATGGGGCGTTGACGCCTGGCTGTCGCAACGGTGGCCATCCTCTCTCTGGTGGTGATTGGGCTAGAATCACTTGAATCTCGATCACGTGCGAGTGTCCGTCATCATCCCTACACATAATGAAGCGCAGGCGATCGAGCGCGTCTTGGCGGATCTTCCGTCCGATCTCACGACGGAGGTCATCGTTGTCGACAGCAACTCCAATGACGGGACGCCCGAGATCGCCGCAAGAATGGGAGCCCGCGTCGTTCAGGAACCGCGCCGCGGCTACGGGAGAGCGTGCCTTACGGGTCTGGCCGCGGCAAATTCCCCTGACGTGGTTGTGTTCCTTGATGGCGATTACAGCGATCGGCCGTCTGAGCTGGCTATTCTTTTGGCGCCAATCATTGAGGGGCGTGCGGACATCACCCTCGGGTCGCGCCTCCAGGAGCAGCGTTCTGCTGGGGCGTTGCCTTGGCATCAGGTGTTTGGAAATCGTCTCGCCGCCGGCCTGATCAGGCTTCTCTATGGACTACACATCACCGATCTAGGCCCGTTTCGCGCTGGCCGCGCAAATGTACTACGCACACTTGCACTCGAAGAGACCACGTATGGCTGGGCTGTTGAGATGATCCTCAAGGGTACCCTGGCTGGACTCCGCGTGGTGGAGGTCCCGGTGAGCTACTATCCGCGTATCGGAAAGTCTAAGATCAGCGGTACGCTGAAAGGCACGGTCGGCGCCGGTTGGTTCATTCTCAGCTTGATAGTGCGCTATTATTTTCGGCGTCGAAGAGGTGGGACATAACAGCCAGTGTAAGTCTGCTCAATCTTCATGAGATCTTCAAGAGAGATGGTAGTGCGTTCGTCGGTTAGAGATCGCGTACTGGTAATCATGGCGAAAGCCCCAAGGCCAGGCTCGGTTAAGACCCGCCTCGTACCCGGACTTTCTCCCGCGGCTGTCACTGCGTTCTATGGCTGTCTTCTGCACGACACGCTGGCGCTGGCGCGTTCATTGGGCGATGTAGAAGTTGCCATCATGTGCCCGGACACCGACGTAAACGAATTGACGCAATTGGCAGGCAGTGAAGTGGTGGTAGTTGCACAAAAAGGTGAAGGTCTCGCCGCCGGCCTCACTTCGGTGTTTGCACACTTCGTAGAAGGTCATCAACGGCGGGTGATTGCTTTCAACAGCGACAGCCCTCACCTGCCGCGTTCTGTTCTCGAAGAAGCGTTCGAAACGCTGATCGCTCATGACGTGGTGGTGGGACCAACACACGACGGAGGCTACTATCTCGTCGGCGCAAAGGCTTCTCATCCTACGCTTTTCGCGGGCGACGGAATGGGCACCAGCAGCGCGCTGGAGAGGCTTCTATCGCGGGTACGAACTCTTGAGCTATCCGTAGGTTTTGCGGATGCTTTTTACGATATTGATGTCGCTGACGACCTGACTCGCTTGGCAGAAGAGTTGCGTCTGGCTCCGGCGAGGGCGCCACGCACAGCGGCGTGGCTTAAAGAGTGGGGGAGATTATGTGGAGGTGGCAGTCCTGCCCGCTAGCTCTTGCCACAGCAAGCAGAGCGGGCAGGAGTGCCCGCTCCACATAGAAACTCTATGGCGGCACAATCACGAACGAGCACGGTAGAGTTGTGAAGATCACCCCCGAGTGGAGAGTCTACATACTCGGCGTCACGTTGTGCGCGGCGTTAACGATCTGTTCACGCAACTTCGGCGATAGGGGTGGACCGTACTTCATGGCGTCTTTGACGGTCGCGGGAATCGCGTACCTCTTAGCGGTCCGTGAGTTTTTCGCAACGCGCAGATTTCCGCGGCGCGTCGTTGTCCTTGGGCTCGCCTTGGCTGCTGTGTGGCACATCGAATTTCTTCGGGTTCCTGCGGGCGTGGACGATGATATCCACCGTTATGTTTGGGACGGCCGCCTGCAAAGCCTCGGCTACAACCCCTACATTGTCGTTCCCAGTGACCCTTCCGTTAAGGGGCTGCATACCCCGGAAACCCGCAATTTGAACAACCCGGATCTACCGAGCCCATATCCACCGGGAGCGCAGTTTTTTTTCCGCGCCGTAACTGCGATTCAGGAGTCCACCTTTGCGTTGAAAGTAGCGTTTGAGGTTTGCGAGTTCGCAATTGTTCTCGTGTTGCTCGATGTGTTGCGTTTTAGCCAGCGGGGAGCACATCTGGTTCTGGCATTCGCATGGAACCCATTGCTGGCCATTGAAGTGGCGGGAAGCGGCCACGTTGATATTGTTGGCGCGCTGTTTTTGCTGGTGTCCGCCGCTGCGTTAGTGCGCCGATGGCGGGCTACCGCGGCCGTCGCATTTGGTCTGGCCGTAGCGGTGAAATTCCTGCCCGTCGTACTCTTGCCTCTCTACTGGAAGCGGGTTCGCATTCGCGACGCCGTGCTGGCGGCAGTCATCGTCGGACTCCTGTATGTGCCATTTCTTAATCACGGTCGCATTCCGATCGGCTCGCTTGGTACGTACGTGCAGACTTTCCGCTTTAATGGTCCGGTGTTTGCGGCGCTCGATCGAGTGGCGTCTCCGCAGTTCCTAGTTGCGCTGGCAGTGCTCGTCGGATTGGCAACTGCGACCTGGTTAAGAATCACAGCGTCCGACTGGTCTCCGAACGGTCTCTCGGCCTCGCGCCAGAAAGTGTCACCGAACGCAGACCGGAATCATGCAAGCCAAGGAGCCTTAACCACAGAGGACACAGAGTTTCACAGAGGAGATGCCACAGTGATTCCCGTGTGTAACTCCGTGTCTCCTGCGGTTCAAGCCGCATTTGCCTGGCCAATGGCAGCATCTCTCTTGTGCGCGCCCGCCGTGTTCCCATGGTATCTTCTCTGGCTGCTGCCATTTCTGACGTCGGCCTCGACGCTGCTGATCATCGTCTGGACCGTGAGCATTATCCTGACATACGTTCAATGGCACTTGCGCGCACTTGGGCGGCCGTGGGGGCCGCTTACTGGTTGGGTCATGCTGGTGGAATACGGATGCGTGGCAACGGCCGCTGCCATGATCGCGGTGTCCCGGCTCATGCGCCCGGCGTCACCGCGATAACCAAAGGGACAAGTTCAATCAAGCCAGGCGGCCCAACACGCAATTTGTGTATCCGAAAATCAGGGAGTTTCATCCAAGGCAGCATCAGTTCAATTCACCGAGGAGCAAGTCTATGCGAAATGCCCGCCGTTTCACCGTGATGGGTCTTCTGCTTTGCGGAATGCTAGTCCTTGGTCCGAACTCGTGGGCGCAGCAACGCGCGCCTATTCTCGATCAAGTCGCCAAGACTTTCGGGGTTGATTCGTGGGACAAAGTTGAGGCTATCCGCTACACCTGGAATGGGGAGATTACCGGACTGTTCAAAGCTGCTCACAAGTGGGAGTGGGAGCCTAAGACCAACAAGGTCACTTTTGAAGGAACGGATAAAGACGGAAAGCCGGTGAACGTTTCCTATGTACGCACCGACCTCAGCAACCAATCCGACGCCGTGAAGACTCAGATCGACCCCAGTTTCATCAACGACAATTATTGGGCTCTGTTCCCCTTCCATGCTTTCTGGGACAAGAGCGCTAGCGCGATCGATCAAGGCAAGTTTAACCTGCCGGTGGGCCCCGGCATGGCCGAGTTGGTCCCGGTGAAGTATCCTGCGGATGTGGGTTACACCCCCGGTGACATCTGGGATCTCTACGTCAAAGACAACCGTGTCGTGTACTTCGCCTACCACCGCGGCGGGGCCAAGCCGCCAAGCCGCGTCTTCGCAACGTGGGAAGGCTACAAAAAGGCCGGTCCAATTTTGTTCTCAACCGAGCATCGCGGCACCGCCGACGGCAAGCCCTTGCACATCTTCCTTACTGGCGTTGCAGTTAAGGTGACGGGATCAGATGCGTGGATCGACGCGAAATAAGGCGGGCTTATTCGCGGATACCCCACGCAGGCCCAATACCGAGCCCGAATGGGGCACCCTCGGGCTTATTCGAACAGTAAATCGTTCGATGTGCTTCAGGCTATCTGGCGA
>QIAL01000298.1 GCA_003225535.1 Acidobacteriota bacterium
CCCGCAAGCGTCTCCGGTGCAGGAAAGCATCAGATCATTCGAGACGATTCCGAGCAGCGAGCGCAGCGAGAACACATCCCACGAGTCCTGGCCGAGGATCGACGTCGACGACTCGGGTTGCGCCAACGGGTAGCATTCCCGAGTGATGGTCTTGATGAGCGTCGACTTGCCGCAGCCATTTGGGCCGAGAATGGCAACGTGCTCGTCGGTCCCGATGCGCAAGTTGAAATCATCCAGGGCGATCTTCTGCCCACGCATGACGCGTATGTTGCGGAAATACAGTAGCGGCGGTGTGAGTCCTTTTTCCATGGCCAGGTCCAAGGTATCAAAAACTGACAACTGAGAACTGGGACTGAGAACTGTTCTACACTGAATCTGGATGCCGCTCCCGGTCTACCGCTTACGACGTTTGCTAGCTGCGATCGCGATCTTGTTAACGCTCACCGTCGCAGGAATGTACTTTTACGCCCGGTCCAAGGCTATAAACGCGGTTAAAAAAATTCCCGACAAAATTGGTATCGGCATCAAACAGACAGCTGAGGGTTTTCAGTTTTCGAAGTCGGACGGAAAACGCACGCTGTTCACGGTCCAGGCCAGCAATCTCAAAGAGTTCAAGCTGAACGGCAACGCCGAATTACACAACGTCTCGATAGTGCTTTACGGGCGCGACTCCTCGCGCTTCGATCAAATCTACGGCGACGATTTTGCCTACAACCAGAAGACCGGCGATGTCACCGCTAAGGGGGAAGTGCAGATCGACTTGGTTGCGAACCCGGCGGGACTTGAGAGCCCGGACCAGTCCGCTCCCAAAGATCTCAAGAACCCGATCCATCTCAAAACGCGCGATCTCGTTTTCAACAAAGACTCCGGGAATGCCTGGACGGATGCTCGCGTGGAATTCCGGACACCGCAGGCCAGCGGCTGGGCCGTTGGAGTCAAGTATGCCGGCAAGAGCAACACGCTTACCCTCGCATCGCAGATTCATATCGAACTGAGCGGGCCGAAGGCCGCCGTCATCGATGCGAAGCACGGGGTCATCACCAACGATCCCCGGCAGATTGTGCTCGAAGACCCACAACTGTCCCGCCGCAGCGGCACGGTGCGGGCGAGCGAAGCCACGTTTTATCTGGGGCGGGAAAACCACGTAGAACGGGTCTTGGCCAAGGGAGATGTCACCACCGAAATGCGCACACTTAGTTCAGCAGCTGGTGGTGGGGCTAAATCAGCCGAGATCCATGGTCGCTCCGATGAGGCGGAGTTCTTGCTACCCGGAGGTCAAGACCTGCTGCGCACGGCAACTCTCAGTGGTAAGGTCAACTTCGAACAGGTCGGAGCTGGAGACCTTCAGGGCGAAGCTGGCCGTGTGATCTTCGATTTCGCCGGCGAAAACCAACTCCAGAAAGTCCATGCAGTCGAAGGCGCACACCTGTCCCAGAAGGTGGTCAAAGCCAGGTCTGGGGACAAAAATAGCAATCCGCAAAATTTTGACCTGACGGCGCCTGTGATTGACTTCACGGTTGCAAATGGCCGTGTGCTGAAGCAGGCGGTGACATCGGGCGCGGCCCGGATCACTCTTACCCAGGCACAGGATTCCGATGTGGCGGCCGCAAAGCCGGGTCAGCAAAGCGTGGTCACCGCAGGCAAATTTCTGGCCGACTTCAGGGTGTCCGATGGCAAGAATCATCTGACTTCGGTTCACGGTGCGCCTGAAGTGCGGATTGCCAGCTCCGTTCAGGGCGAGCCCGATCGGGTTAGCACCAGCGACTCAGTGGACGCCGCATTCTTTCCGCAAGGCGGCATTGAGTCGATCACGCAGAAGGGCAACGTCACTTATTCCGACAACCAGCCCGCAGAGAAGCGCGTGCAGGCATGGGCGAATGCAGGTCGCTACACTCCAGCCGATCACATCCTGGTCTTGACGGGCAGCCCACGCGTGGCGAATGGCGGCATGGCTACTACCGCCGACGCCATCCGGATCAACCGTGCCACCGGCGAAGCTCTGGCCGAAGGAGACGTGAAGAGCACCTACAGCGAACTAAAGGAACAACCCGACGGAGCGCTACTGGCTGCTTCTTCCCCAATTCACGTGACCGCCCACAGAATGACTGCGAATAATTCGCCAGCAGCGCTGGCTACGTACACGGGGAGCGCTCGTCTGTGGCAAGACGCCAATGTGATTGAGGCTCCTTCGATCCAGTTCGATCGCGATCATCGGTCTGTGGTTGCAGAAGGTACATCTGCCAGGCCCGCCCAAACCGTCCTCGTTCAGATCGAAAAGCCACCAACGAGCAGGCCCGATACCCAACCAGCCGCAAAGACGTCGGCGCTCGGCCGATCCAGCCCTATTACCATCACGGCAAAACGGCTCACCTACGTCGACTCAGACCGGAAAGTGCATTACGAGGGTGGCGTTCTCGCACGAGGAGCGGATTTTACGGCGTCTTCGAGAACAGGCGACGTCTACCTGTTGCCGCATAGCCAAACGGCAGGCAAACAAGCGCTTTCAGCCCCTGGAAGGTTGGACCGCATGGTGGCGCAAGGAGACGTCGCAATTCAGCAGACGAATCGTCGTGCCGAAGGCCAGACCCTCACCTACACGGCGGCTGACGATAAGTTCGTTCTCACCGGTGGCCCGCCTAGCATTTTTGATGCCGAACAGGGCAAGATTACCGGGGTTTCGTTGACTTTCTTTAGACGCGATGATAGGGTGCTCGTAGAAGGTGGAGGAAGTACTCCTGTGGTAACGACGACGCGAGTGGCACGATAATTGCCTACCTTCTGGGCACGATAAATGCGTATCCTGGCCACCCAAGAAATCAGTAAGTCCTATCGTGGCCGTAGCGTTGTAAATGGGGTAAGCCTGCAAGTCCATCAGGGCGAAGTGGTTGGATTGCTAGGACCGAACGGCGCAGGCAAGACCACCACGTTTTACGCCATCGTTGGCCTGATCCCCCCTGACTCTGGTCGCGTGCTGTACGACGGCCAAGACATCACCGACGTTCCCATGTATCTGCGGGCGCGTCAGTATGGCATCAGTTATCTCCCGCAAGAAGCATCGGTTTTTCGCAAGCTAACGGTGGAAGAGAACATCCTCGCGGTATTGGAAGCTCAGCCGATTTCCTGGCACGAGCGCCGCGAGAAGATGGAAAAGTTCATTGACGAACTGGGACTGGAGCATATTCGCCAAAACCGCGGATATGCGCTGTCCGGTGGGGAGCGCCGGCGCGTGGAAATCGCCCGGTGCCTGTGCATCAACCCCACATTCATTTTGCTGGATGAACCTTTCTCGGGGATTGATCCGATTGCCGTACTCGACTTGCAGAAGATTATTAGCAGTCTGCGAGCCAGCGGCATCGGAGTGCTGATCACCGATCACAACGTGCGCGAAACGCTTTCGGTAACCGATCGAGCGTACATCATTGATGACGGCCGTATTTTCCGTCAGGGACAGCCGGAGCAGTTGGCCGGCGATCCTGAAGTCAGAAGGGTGTACCTGGGCGAGAGTTTCTCGCTGGTGTGAAATTGTTTGTCATTCCGAACCGGCGCTCTTTGCCGGTGAGGAATCTGCTGTTCTGCAGGCAGCGAAGATTCGCTTTGCTCGGAATGACAATGTAGGAATTGATCACAACGCAAGAATTAGGCTAAAACGTCGAACACATGGTCCTGCTTCAGCACAAACTCAGCGTAAAGCTCTCGCAGCGCCAGATCCTCACACCGGGCCTGGTGCAGATGGTCTCGGTCCTCGCGCTCAATAAACTTGAGCTGAAGGACATGATCAATAGCGAGATGGTCGAGAACCCTGTGCTGGAGGAGTTGGAAGATTCGGTTCCTATTCTCGATGAAGTTGGCAAGAAGGAAGAGGATCGCGAGCGCGCTGCTGCCGCTACTACCGAAGAAAGTCCGACCACTGCAGAAAAGAAAGATCCCTTCGAGGAAATCGACTTCGGTTCGTTCTTTCAGGATTATCTCGATCCCGGATACCGTACGCACAGCGAGATGGAGGATATCGAGCGGCCCTCGTTCGAGAATTTTCTTTCCAAGCCGAGCAATCTGACAGATCACCTTTCCTGGCAACTGGGCGCTCTCAGTCTGACTCCGGCAGTGCGTGAGGCCTCAGACCTGATCGTGGGCAACCTGAATGAGGACGGATACCTCATCGCCAGCGATGAGGAATTGCTCGGAATTGCGCCCCCAGCGCCGCCAGAAGCAGATGCAGAAGCCGCGAGAAATATCGCGAACGAAGTACAAGCACTGGGCATAGCCGATACCACGGCAGTTGGTGATGATGGGGCGCTTGCAGCAGGGTCGGAAACTTCTGATTTTCCAGATGATCCTCAGCTGGCGAACTTACCAGCTGAGGAAGTTTCGACCAACGCAGAGTCGCCATTGATTGCGTCAGGAAATGCTGCGGCTGCGGTTGCTCCGGCGCCCGAGCCGGCCGCGAGAGTTACATACAAGCCAAAGTTCAGTGCTGCTGATCTGCAAGAAGCCCTACAAGTCGTTCAACAACTAGATCCGCCCGGAGTCGCCTGCCGCGATCTGCGCCAATGTCTCTTGAACCAACTTCGTTTCCATAAAGTTCAATTGGAACACCGGAAGAACGGAAACGGAACGGCTCAGGTTTTGCAGGATGCCGTGGCGGTTGTCGATCAGCATCTTCGTGGAGTGCAGAACAAGCAGCATAAGGAGATTGCCAAGGCCATTGGCCGTCCTATCGAGGCCGTGCAGGCCGCACTCGACTACATCCGCACGCTCGACCCTCGCCCCGGCCTGCAATACAACAAAGTCCAGGCGCGCCTGATCGAGCCCGATGTCGCCTTCGTGAAGCATGGCGACGAGTGGCTGGTCATCATGAATGATGAAGACCTGCCGCAACTCCGCCTCAATCCCGCATACAAGAAACTCGTTACGCGTGATGGAACCAACGATAAGAACACCCGTGACTATGTGAAAGAGCGCTACAAGAGCGCGATCCAACTCATCAAGAATATTGAGCAGCGCAAGCAAACGATCACCAAGGTCTGCTACTCGATCGTCGCTCGCCAGCAGGAATTCCTCGAAAGAGGCATCGATCAACTCAAACCGATGATGATCAAGGAGGTGGCCGAAGAAATCGGCGTGCATCCTTCGACGGTAAGCCGTGCCGTGGCCAACAAATACGCCCATACACCACAAGGCGTGTTCGAGTTGCGGTATTTCTTCAGCGAGAGCGTGCAGGGCCCGGAGGGCGGAGGAACTTCACTGCTGATCCTTAAGCGCCGTGTGAAAAAGCTTATCGAGGAAGAAGATCCCAGCCGTCCGTTGACCGACGAACAGATCACCCGCATTCTGCAGTCCCAAGGCATTCAGGTGACGCGCCGTACTGTAGCCAAGTACCGAGAAGATATGCACATCCCAAGCACGCACCAGCGCCGGGTAAAAAAATAAAACGTCGCTAGTCGTCGGTCGCTGGGCGTTAGCGAAACCGTCGCACTTCCCGGGAAGCTAACGACTGACGGCCAACAACTGAATGCAGTGCCCAATTTATCTCGATACGATTTTTCTAGGAGGGGCGCTCATGAACGTGGAGTACACGGGAAGACAGTACGTAGTCACCAACGCCATCCGCAAAGAAGTTGAAACCGGCCTCACGAAAATCCGCAAAATTCTAGGCGATAAATTCGAAACCAAAGTGATCCTGGCGGTCGAGAAGCACCGCCACAAAGCCGAAATCACCATCAACCCGCGCAACGGACTGCTGGTCGGCGTGGCTCAGGCAAAGGATATGACGATCGCGGTCAATGAAGCTCTGGATCATCTGGAAAAGCAGGCGATCAAGCACAAGACAAAGTGGCAGGCCAAGAAGCGCTCCGCCCGTAAGAGTGAAGAGACGAAGAAGTGGAATGGACACTCGGTCGAGGAAGAACTGCAGACTACGGTTGGGCTATCTGAGAAGACGGCAGTTCCGGTCCTGGTTCACAAGTATCCTGCGGTTGCCAAGACAACCGAGGTTCACCTGGTCCGCTCCGACGATGCCGTTGCCATGCGCCCCATGACGCTCGAAGAAGCAATCAAAGAAGCCCATTTCAAAGACCGTGACGTATTCATCTTCCGCGATCCCAAAGGGAAAGTGATGGTCCTGCACCGCGCCAAGGACGGCAGGATGCAGTTGATTGAAGTCCCCTAGCCAGATCGATTTCGGACCTTGAGGGTGCCCCACCCTTGTCGCAGTTTTTGGCGACGGGTGGGGATTTTGACTTTCACGGCTACATACTTTTCAAATTAATCCCTTCTGCCCTTACAGGACTCCTGCACTTTCCTCCGCGCAGTGCGTCTAGAAAGGCTTGGGTCTCGAGCAAAGTAAGTTTTTCAGTCGTGCCCGCCATCACCCTGGCAATCAAGGCTATTGATACGTTTTAATAGAGCCCTTCCCGGTGTTAGAATCCGCCCTCGAGGGAGATTCTTCCATGCGCATCCATTCCCGCATTCCATTGTTTATGGTGATGTTCGCATCGTTGTGCTTGGCGTTGAGTTTGCCGCACGCCCACGCTCAAGCCGCATCGTCGAAGCTCTCGGTCCACTGGGAGGAACTCACCGCCTCCGATTTCCGTGAAGGCATTCACCGCTCTGCCGGAGTATGTCTTCTTCCGTTCGGAATTCTCGAAAAACACGGGCCGCATCTCCCGCTCGGCACCGACCTGCTCGACGTGCGCTATGCCGCACTCCATGCCGCTGAGCGGGAGTACGCGGTCGTCTTCCCCGAATACTACTTTGGTCAGATTGCTGAGGCGAAGCACGAACCCGGGACGATGGCGTACAGCCGCGGCATGCAACTGGCCCTGCTGCAGGAAACTACTGACGAGATGGCCCGTAATGGCTGCAAGAAAATCCTGATCGTTAACGGACACGGCGGGAACGATAGCCTGCTTCCTTATTTTGCGCAAACTCAACTCGATAAGCCGCATGACTACGTAGTCTACGTTTTCGACGAGCGCACTCCGCAACACGGAGGTCCGCCGAAGAAAACCAAGATCGACATGCACGCCGGCGAAAGCGAGACCTCGAAGATGATGATCTCCCATCCCGAACTCGTACATCCCGATCGCGCGACCAGCGAATCTGGCGCCGATCAAGCCCGGCAGAAAATTCCCGATGGTATCTATACCGGCATCTGGTGGTACACGCGTTTTCCATTCCACTATTCCGGGGAGGGCGCAGCCGCCACCAAAGAACTGGGCGAATATCAGATGAAATGGTGGATCGATTCGGTGGTGAAGGCGATTCAGCAGGTCAAGTCGGACGACGTCAGCCTGACACTGCAGAGGGAGTTTTACGAGAAGAGCTCGCACCCGCTAGACACACAGCCGTAGAGAGGCAACATGCGGTGTGTTTTGCGGAGAACAGTCTCACGACGCTCCGTATTTGCCGATCAGCATGCCGGTAATGAACACCAGCGCTCCGCCCAGGCCTACTTGCAGTGCGGCGGAGACCCAGGGAGTATCCATGTAGCGCTTGCGAACCCAAGTGATCGTCGCTAGTTCTGCCAACACTACAATCCCAGCAGCCCAAAGTGCCATCGTGAAGTCGCGCAAGAGAAACGGCAGTGTGTGCCCGATGCCCCCCACGGTAGTCATCGCGCCGCAGATCAGACCACGCACCCAAGGATGTCCGCGACCGGTTAGACTCCCGTCGTCCGACAATGCTTCCGCAAATCCCATACTGATGCCTGCTCCAACCGAAGCGGCCAACCCGACGAGGAATGCGTCCCAGCTCTTGTGTGTCGCGAGGGCTGCGGCGAACACCGGAGCCAACGTCGAAACCGAACCGTCCATTAAGCCCGCCAGACCTGGCTGCACGATCTGCAGAACGAACAGCCGCCGCTGTGCTACCTCTTCATCGGCTTTCACATTTGCCGGCAGCTTTTGCTTGTCGAGTTCCTGCGCGCGATTTTCGTGTTCCCGCTCTTCCGTAGCGAGATCATCCAGCAACTGGCGGATGCTGGCGTCCTGTGTCCGCGCCGCCGCCTTCTCGTAAAAACGGCGCGTCTCGACCTCCATCGTCGATGCCTCTTTGCGCACCGCCTCAATCCGCAGCGGACGCACCAGCCACAGTGCCGGACGCTCGACAAATCCGCGCACATCCTGGCGCCGGATCAGAGGAATATGGTCGCCGAACTTCTTTTGATAGAGCTCCAGCAGCCTGCGTCGATGCCCGGACTCCTCTTCGCGCATGCCCTCAAACATCGACGCCGTCGCGGGATAATCCTGCCGCAATCCCTCGGCAAAATCGGCGTAGACGCGCTCGTCTTCCTCCTCCAGCGCGATCGCTAGAGCCAGAACTTCCCGCTCAGTGAGTTCTTCGAACTTTTTCATGAGGGGATAGATTACCTGCCAGAGTGGGGCTGACACAATCTGGATTTGTTCTTTTCGGCCCTGCCCCGATTCAGTGGTATCTCAGTCGGCAATCGCACTCCGCAGCAGCAGCGGTCGGTTCGATGCTAGTATCCAGTTCATGAAGGCGCGCAAGTCTCCTGGCCGGAGCTTGAAGAATTCAGGGAAGAGCATCAAGCCCTCCGTGCGCGAACGCCAGCGCTCGCCCGAACTGGTCGTCATCACAGTCATGAGCGGGTCGGGGAAGGCCTCGGTCCTTAAAGCCTTCGAGGATCTCGGCTACTACTGCGTTGACAATCTGCCGGTTGAACTAATCCCCCGTTTTGCGGAGTTGGCTGTCCGGTCAAGAGACACGCGCCGCACCGCCCTCGTGGTCGATGTTCGCGAAGGCGGCAAGCTGGGGAAGTTGCCGGAGATCCTGAAATCCGTCCGCCGCATGATCCCGACGAAGGTCGTCTTCCTGGAAGCCTCCGACGCTGTGTTGTTGCGGCGTTTCAGCGAGACACGACGCCCGCATCCCTTGGGGACGGATGCTCCAGTGAAATCGGCATTGAAAACCGAGCGTCGTCACTTGAACGTCATCCGCCGCCTCGCCGACTTTGTCATCGACACATCGAAGTTCAACGTTCACGAACTGCGGGCGCACATCAACGACGGCTTCCAGGAGCAATCTTCCGAGAAGAGCATCCTCGTTTCCTCGGTCAGCTTTGGTTTTCGCAACGGAGTGCCCGAAGACGCAGACTTAGTGTTCGACGTTCGGTTCCTCCCGAATCCTCACTTTGTCCCTGAGTTTCGCCCTTTAACCGGACGTCATCCGCGAGTCGCCAAGTACATTCGCTCATTTCCTCAGACGCAGGAATTCATTACGCGCATTTCGGATCTGCTGGTGTACCTGCTGCCGCACTACATTCGTGAAGGCAAGAGTTATCTGACGATCGCTTTTGGCTGCACCGGCGGGCAGCACCGCTCGGTCATGATGGCGGAAGAAGTCGGCAAGCACCTGCGGCGCGCCGGATACCGCGTCAAAATCGTGCATCGGGACAGCCCTAAGTAGAGTCGAGCGGCCCTGTGCCGACGCCTCCTATCCCATCCATCTCGAGCCGATCAAGAAGGGTTGGCTGGAGGGCGTCTTTTGAATCCGAGGCGGACATTTGCAGGGGCACCGGGAACGCCATTCTCGGCATGCCCGGCTAAAGTAAAATAAGACCTTGTACCAATCCTCGACTTCACTCGTAGGGCGCTATTACGACCTCACCCACGCAGGAGCCCTATGCGGCAACTGATGCGGCTCGTCCGCTACGCCCTGCCCCACTGGTGGGAGATCCTGGCATCTGTGCTGTTGATGGCTGCCGTTGGCGCGCTTGATGCCTTTAAGTATCTGCTGGTTCGTCCGATTTTTGACCGTGTACTTAATCCCTCGACCGGCTCCCAAGAGATTCAGCTTTTCAGTATTCCGCACACGCACTATTCCCTATACCTGCAGCAGTTGGTTCCATCTCATTTCACCGATGCGTGGAAAATTGTGGCCTTTGCCCTGGTCGCATCAACCGTTCTCAAGGGCATTTGCGATTACGCTGGAACCTACCTGGTGAATCATGCTGGTTTCGGGATGATTACCGATCTCCGCGATGATCTCTATAACGCGATCCTCAGGCGCTCCGCCGCATTCTTTTCGCAACACGCGACGGGAACGCTGCTATCGACGATCATCAACGACATTGAGCGCGTGCAGTACGCCATGTCTACCGTGTTGTCCGAAGCGCTCCAGCAGTTCTTCACTTTCGTCTTTGTGGCAGGTGTCGTGATCGTCTTGGGCGGAAGTCTCTCATGGATACTCCTGCTGTTTGTGCCTATCATCATTTACTCCTCCAGACAAATCGGTTCCCGGGTGCGCAAAACCACGCGTCACGGCCAGGACAAGTTGGCGGAAATCCAGAACATTCTGCACGAGACGATCACCGGCAACCGCATCGTGAAGGCATTCAACACGGAGAACTGGGAGATCTCCCGCTTCCGCAATGCAGCCAGGCGCCTATTCCGTGCCAATCTGCGCTCGGTTGCGGCTGCCGCCATCAGTTCACCGCTGATGGACATCTTCGGCATGATCGGCGTCGCCCTTCTACTGCTGTTTGGCCGGGAGCAGATCAAAGACGGCCGCATGACTCCCGGCATCTTCGTAGCCTTTATCACCGCCGTCTTCAGCCTTTACAACCCGGTCCGCAAGTTCGCTCTATTCAACAACAATTTCCAGCAGGCTCTGGGCGCATCGTCAGAGATCTTCAAGTTCATGGACGTCGAAGACGACGTCCGAGAGAAACCGCGAGCCAAGATCCTTCCCAGGTTCAGCTCGAGCGTTCGCTTTGAGAAGGTCTACTTCGCCTATTCGCATGAGGACAACGCCGAGGGGCGGCACGATACGCTTCGCGACATCAACCTGGAAGTGAAACGCGGTGAGATTCTCGCCATCGTCGGTTCCAGCGGCGCCGGCAAGAGCACTCTCGTTCACCTCATCCCCCGTTTCTTTGATGTGACTGCCGGGCGCTTACTCATCGATGGTATTGATGTGCGTGACGTGACTCTGGCATCGCTGCGGGAACAGGTTGGCATCGTCACTCAGGAAACCGTTCTCTTTAACGACACCGTGCGCAACAACATTGCCTATGGGCAACCCCACGTTCCGATGAAGGAAGTTGAAGCTGCCGCCCGTGCGGCTTTGGCTCACGACTTCATTTCGGCACTTCCGGCGGGGTACGATACGGTTATCGGAGAGCGCGGCGTGCGGCTCTCCGGAGGAGAGCGCCAGCGCCTGGCCATTGCCCGGGCGCTTCTGAAGAATGCTCCCGTTCTGATTCTCGACGAAGCCACGTCAGCGCTTGACAGTGAATCGGAATCGCTGGTGCAATCGGCCCTGCACAATCTAATGAGCGGACGTACCGTATTTGTGATCGCGCATCGCTTATCGACAGTGCGCCGTGCGGATCGGATCGTTGTGATCGACAACGGTTCTATCTCAGAAATCGGAGCACATGAGGATTTGATGAAGAAGCTCGGCACCTATCGCCGGCTGTATGATCTGCAGTTTACGGACGCGGACGTCCCCAAAGCTGCCGCAGAATCTTAACATCCAGGCCCCTATGCCCATACGTTCGATGACAGGTTTCGCGCAAGTCAAAGGTGAAGTGCAGCAGAACAGCGCGCTAGCGTCTGCTCCTGATAGCACGCAGTCCAACGGGAGAGTTGGCTTCACGCTCTCGCTGAAATCGGTGAACCATCGTTTTCTCGATCTGCACTTTAGGTTGCCCTCGGGCACGGATTCGCTGGAGATGCAGCTTCGGCGCTTGCTCAAGGAAAACGTCGCGCGCGGGCATCTAGAAGTCTCTTTGAGTCTGGACCGTTCGAGCAGCGAGACGTTTTCGCTGAATCGCGAACTGGTGAGTGGTTACATCACCGCTTTTCGCGCTGCCGCGGCGGAATTCTCTCTCGCGACGGAACCCGACCTGAATGCCGTTCTGCGTATTCCAGGTGCAATGGATTCAGCTGCGGACGCTGCCGATGACGAGATCGAAGCGGCAGTCATGGTCAAGGTCGGAGAAGCAGTCCACCGCTTGAACCAGATGCGCGAAGAAGAGGGCCGAGGCATTGTTCGTGAGTTGCGTCAGCGCATGAGTCATCTTCAGGAGGCGACCGGTAGCGTGCAGCAGCATCGCCGCGCCGTACTGCACAACTACACAGAGAGACTCCAATCCCGCCTTCAGGAATTGCTGGGTTCCACGGTGGATCGCGAGCGTGTGCTGCAGGAAGCCGCCCTCCTGGTGGATCGCAGCGACATCCAGGAAGAAATTGTGCGGCTGGAAAACCACGTGCAACACTTTCTTGGATTGCTGGATGAAGGCGGCGAAATCGGCAAGAAACTGGATTTCCTGCTGCAAGAAATGAATCGCGAAGCCAATACCCTACTTTCGAAGACTTCCGGACTGGCTGGAGAAGCGCTTAACATTACGGAAGCAGGCTTGGCTATGAAATCGGAAATCGAAAAATCACGTGAGCAGGTGCAAAACCTGGAATGAGTCCATCGCAAAAGCCGCTCGTCTTCATCATCTCCGCCCCCTCAGGTTCGGGAAAATCTACGCTCACGAACGAACTGCTTAAGTTAGTTCCGAACCTCGAATTCTCGATCTCCTATACGACGCGCCCTCTTCGAGGCAGTGAGCAGAACGGCAAGCACTACCATTTCATCACGGTCGACGAATTTAACCGGATGATTGCCGCGGGTGAATTTCTTGAATATGCCAATGTCCACGGGAACTGCTACGGAACTGCCCGCGAATTCCTGCGGCAAGCCGGGCGCAAGGGCAACGACCTGCTGCTCGATATCGATGTGCAGGGAGCAGCCCAAATCAAGCGTAATCTCACGGACTCGATCAGCATCTTTGTCCTTCCTCCCGATCGCAAGACTCTGGAGTGGAGGCTCCGGAACCGTAGTGAGGATTCGGAGGACGTCATCCAGCGGCGCCTGCTCACCGCGACCCGCGAAATCGAAGAGTACGACAAGTACGACTACATCCTGATCAACGACAAACTGGAAGAGTCCGTTGAGAGGCTTCGTGCCATCGTCTTGTCGGAACGCCAGCGTCGCATGGGTAGTCCAATTTCCGACGAGGATAAGAGGTATCTCGAACTTGCTGAGTCTTGTCGCTTATCCAACGCTCGCGAGAAGGTTCAACCCATTCTGGCGTCCTTTGGTGTGCCGGCACCCTCTGCACGTTCATAGTTTTCGCGGTATCATTGCAGAGACGCTCGGGAAGGCCGTCGGCCGGATTCAGCCTGACGCGGGACACACGCCCCACAGTTGGTCATGTTTCGCGGACCGCTCGGATTGACGTTCGGCGCTGATCGCTCCAAATCGGTGTTCAAGGGGGGAGTCCCAATGAAGTTGATCGAAGGCTTTGACAGTAATTACCGTTACATCCTGGTGGCGGCACGGCGCGCCAGGCAACTGCAATCGGGCGCACCTCCGGTAGTCGATACCAACTCGCGGAAGCCTTGCCGCATCGCGCAGGATGAAATCCGCGCCGGCAAGGTGAAATGGGAAATGACTGAGACTCGCAGCGCCGCCGAGCAGGCCGCCGAGAGTCTCGATAAGGCACTGGGGCAGGATTAAGATTGTTGATTTTATGATTGTCGAGTGTTGAATGGTTATGGATCAATCAACAATCAAAGATCATCAATCAACAATATGAAGATCGCCCTCGGCGTCACTGGCGGAATCGCAGCGTACAAAGCAGCCGAAGTGTTGCGTCTGCTTCAGGACC
>QIAL01000190.1 GCA_003225535.1 Acidobacteriota bacterium
TGCACCCACCTTGGAAGATCGTTGCGGTAGTAGGAGGAGGTGATCCAGACGCCGCTTTTGGCATCGATCCAATAGGCGGCATCTCCGGCAAATCCGGCAGGAATGATTGCGCCGCGGTCTTTGAGTGAAACTCCAAACACACGAGCTTTCCCTTGGGTAGCTAGTTTCAGTTCGTCGCCCAGCGTGTCAGCCATCAGATTGTGAGGGGAGGCGCCGGCTTTGGCGTCAGGCAGGCCCACGAATTTGGTGTCGTCGTCTTCCACGGACGTAACCATCTTTTTCTTTTTGGGATCCCACCATTCATTCGCGGCAATACCGTGACCGTTGCTGTATGCGCCAGTGAACAGGGTCGAGTGGCCGGGAGCGGTCCGCGTATTGGCGTAGTTGTAATTGCAATTGGGGAAGTAAGCGCCATGATCGAGCAGAAGACGAAATCCGGCGTCCCCGAACTGGTCGCGATAGCGCTCGAGGTAGTCGCCGCGGAACTGATCGATCACAATCACGACGATGAGCTTGGGGTGACCGTTGTAGGCGGAACTGAAGCTCGGGACGGGTAGCCCGAAGACTGAAACAACGATCAGCGCGAACAGGGAGCGCAGTCCGATTGACCTGGGGGACGATCTCATCGCGACCGTAGTTTACACAGGCGTAGGGAATAAGCGAAAGGTGGAATCAGGGCATCAGCGCCGGTGTCATGCGGAAGTCAACCTGGGCATAGTCTTGAAAGATTTGCGCCACCGCGTAGGTTCGCCACGTTGGCGACTTTCGCTCGCCTCAGAGACGGCAAGAATCGAAAGTGGCTTGTTCCGTTCGGACCGGCCTTTACTCACGATTCTCAGCACCACGGCAACCCCAATGCCCAGGGCGAATGCGAGGGCGACGAAATACCAGAGGGTGGGGAATCCCAGAACAAAAATCAGGGCGCTACCCGCGGCGAACAGAAGCCCCATAAATCCGCCGCCGAATGAGATCTTGTGCATGGTGATGCCGGGATGCCGTTTCTCTGCCATGGAAATACCTCTTGTTCCCCTTATCATTTCACCGGGCCGGACGCTAGGCAAGCGATTACCGCTTACCGCGAAAGGCATAAATCACGAAGGGCCACGAAGGGAAAAGCACTGGTACTCCTTTGGTACCTTCGTGTCCTTTGTGATTGGAGTTGCGGGCGTGCATTCTGCGGCCCGTTTCCGATACAGTATTAAATTCCCATGCTCGATCTGAGTTTCGTTCGTGAAAACCTGCCATTGGTCGAGGAGAAACTGCGCCAGCGCGGCATGGATCCCGCTGCGGTGCTCAAAGACTTCCGCGAGGTCGATACGAGCCGGCGGCAGGCCATTACTGAGGCCGAGACCAGCAAGGCGCAGCGCAACAAGGCGTCGGAAGAAATTGCCAAGCTGAAGAAAAGCGGGCAGGACGCCAGCGCAGCGATGGCGCAGACCAAGGAACTGCGGGAGCGAATTTCTGAGCTGGAAAAAACTGCTTCCGATCTGGACGCGCGGTTGCGAGAGATTCTGGCCGGCCTTCCCAATTTGCCTCACGCGAGCGTGCCGGTTGGACACAGCGCCGATGACAATGTAGAAGTCCGGCGCTGGGGGACGCTGCCGAAGTTTGATTTCACCCCCAAGCCGCATTGGGATCTGGGTCCCGATCTCGGCATTCTCGACCTGGAACGGGCTGTGAAGCTCACGGGCGCGCGCTTTGCGGTGTACTGGGACCTGGGCGCGAAGCTGGAACGGGCGCTGGCAAACTTCATGCTTGACCTGCATACGCGCGAGCACGGATATATCGAGGTTCTTCCGCCATACCTGGTGAATTCCGATTCGATGTACGGCACGGGGCAGCTGCCGAAATTTGCCGCTGATTCGTTTCGCGTGCCGCATGGGGACAAAGATCTGTGGCTGATTCCGACAGCGGAAGTGCCGGTCACTAATCTCTTCCGCGACGAGGTGCTCGATCCCTCCCGCCTACCCATTTCACTAACCGCCTACACTCCATGCTTCCGCAGCGAAGCGGGCTCGTATGGGAAGGACGTTCGGGGAATTATCCGGCAGCATCAGTTTCAAAAAGTGGAACTGGTGAAGTTTGCGCATCCGGAACACTCTTACGAAGAACACGAGAAGCTGACCCGCAACGCGGAAGAAGTTTTGCAGCGACTCGGCTTGCATTACCGCACCGTGGCGCTCTGCGCGGGGGATATGGGAGCGGCGTCGGCGAAGACGTACGATATTGAAGTCTGGCTGCCGGGACAGCAACTGTACCGCGAGATTTCGTCGTGTTCGAATTTCGAAGCCTATCAGGCGAGGCGGGCAAACATCCGGTACCGGCCCGAGGGCAAGAACAAGACTGAATTTGTACATACACTGAATGGCAGTGGATTAGCCGTTGGGCGCACCTGGGTCGCGATTGTGGAGAATTATCAGCAGTCCGATGGAAGTGTGGTGATTCCGGAGGTGTTGCGGCCCTATATTGGCGCGGAGAAGATTACACCGAAAAGCTTCTAGCTCCTGGCTGCGAGCTTCAGCGGAATGCTGCGCCAGTTGCGGCTAGAAGCTAGTAGGTAGTAGCTTCTAGCTGGAGCTAGTAGACTTGCAGAGAGCAGAACTCACGACCGCGGTGCCCGGCGCATCCCTGCCCATGAACGCCATCTGGCGAACAATTCGCTCCTACATTTTGTGGCAACACGAGCGGGGCACACTCCATTACGACATCATGGTCACGCTGATCCTGATCTTTATCTTTTTCTCGCCGCGCGTGATCAACTTCAATGACAAACCCGTCGCGCGCAATCCGCATCCGACTGAAGTAGTGGTCACTTCGGACACCGAGGGTCGGCTGATTTATCAAGTCACCGCCAGTGCCGTCACGCCGGGTGACGATCGATCCGTGCGAGAGCAGTTGCTATATATTATCGAACCGATTTCAGGCGCGGTTTCGATCATCAGTTACGAGCTTGTTTCGGACCATAAGGGCAAAGTACAGAGCTACCGGGTTGTTGCCAGACGGGAGTAACAGAGCCCACCCAGGCCTCGATTGGACCTCGAATGAAACTTCGCTCCCTTATCCTTCCAGTGGCAGTTGTCAGCAGCGCCCTTTCTACGTCGTGGATCTGCGCCGCAGACCCCATAGCCTCAACGGCACCCGGCTTCGACCGCAGTTTTGTTCATGCCGCCGCCACGGCTGCTCCCCAGACGAATAGCGATCCTGCCGCGTTAGCGGCAATTCTCAAAAAAATGGACGCGGTTTCCGCCAGCTTCCGCACGGCGCAAGCCGAGTTCGAATGGGACAACTACCAGAAGGTGATCGACGAAATTGTTGACGTCCAGACTGGCACCATTTACTACCGGCGCGCCGGCAAAGAGATCGAGATGATGGCGGACGTCAAGAAAGCCGGGACCAGCGCCTCCGCCCTAAAGCCAGAGCCGAAGTATGTGCTCTTCAGCGAAGGGAAGGTTCGCATGTACCAGCCCAAGCCGGACCAGGTAACGGTCTACGATTTGGGGAAAGACCGCGCCGATCTCGAGAGCTACATCGTGCTGGGCTTTGGAGGTAGCGGG
>QIAL01001085.1:0-628 GCA_003225535.1 Acidobacteriota bacterium
AGCTCCGTTCTCCGCCGACTAGGGATGCCGTCGCTGCATGAGACGTAGATCTACATCACGAAACTTTTGCGTGCTTCCGCTCGCTACCCTCTTTGTGTCTTCCAGTCCAACCTATCCGTTTTCCCTGCTCCCCAAAATCATCCTGACCGCACCAATTTTGAGCTTTCAGCAACGCTTCTCCGCCCCCGGTTGGGTGCTGTGTTCTCCCGCGCCCCTCCCGGGCGCCGCCAAACCTACCTCTTCTTCAATTGAATTTGCATAACACCCGCGTCCGCCGCAAATCGAGCGGCTTCCTTCAAGTCGCTGTATCGAACGCGCGCAATCCCACCGTGCTCATGTGCGCGTCCTGCCCACTCACGCGTCCGATACAGCCCTAAGACTTACCAGGCATCTCTAAGAATGTCGGCTCGTGTCAAGACCTTTTTTGAATTTTTTTTGACTCTCTTTCTTTTTTTCGAGCTTCTCTTTTCTTCTTTCGAGCACACTGCTCCGTTCACTCCCGCGAGTGGTCTTGTTCGGTTCATTCATCTCTGCATCGACGACCACGGCTCGTTTCGTAATCTTCCGGTCGGCTTCAGTCCGACCCAGACATCTCATCGATCAAAACTTCGACCATGATTACTTCTTC
>QIAL01001085.1:634-1871 GCA_003225535.1 Acidobacteriota bacterium
TGTTCTACTGCACACCATGCCTGGTACCGAGCTTTCCCGCGTACGAACCGAACTCGAACGACGGCGAATAGTCACATCCGTTCCGCCACATCCAGTACAAGCGAATCGCCATCCGGCGTCCCATGGCGACTTTGGCAATGCTCTTGTGCCGCCGCATCGCCAGGTGTAGGTACCGACGTCGCCAGTGCGGGTTGAAGCGCGAGGCTGCTTGCGCGGCCTCCACCAGCAAGTAGCGCAATAGCGAGCTGCCCTGCTTGCTGATGTGCCCCAGCCGCTGTTTGTCCGCGCTGGAGTCCTCCGCCGGAATCATCCCGACATACGTGCCGACTTGCTTGCCGCGAGCAAAGCGCTCCGGAGTTCCGATGATCAACACATAGGCGAGTGCCGTAATCGGGCCCACGCCTGGATGGGTCATCAGCCGCAACGCTTCGGGCCGTTTGTTGACTTCCTGCTCTGCGGCTGTGGTTAACTCCTCGATGCTCGGATTCAACCGATCTAGCAGCTCCAACAACTCGCGCCGGCGTCGACTGGCCCAGGGAGCTAACGCCAATTGCTCGAATGCTGCTCGCCCTGGTTGACTAAACAATTTCGACTTCCAGCGTTTCCCTTCGTTCATGGCCAGCGCTTGCAGCTGGTTCATGATCCGCGTGCGCATCTGCACCATCCGATGCCGGTGCCACAGCAGTTGCCGCACATCCCGATTCTCCGGACTGGGAACCCAGGTTCGCGGAAAGCGATCCTCCCGCATCAACCTCAATAGAAGTCTTGCATCCTCGCGGTCGGTCTTCCGCTTCTTGACGCGCATGCCCTCGATCTCCGCCGGATCGCCGATCCACAACTCGAAACCAAGTTCCGCCAGCAGCCGCTCGAACCAGCGAGAATATCCGGTAGCCTCCATGCCTACCCGCACGCAGATCCCTCTTTGGCGCAAGTCCCGATAGAATCGTTCCGCTTCAAAAAAATGCTATCTGCTGGAAGCTCGGGTGATAATCTACGCCTATCATCATCATGTTCGGCTCCTTTCTCCCGAGCCTTGGTCGTCAAGCAACCAAAGTTTACTCGGGCCGAGGAGCCGACATTCTTATGCAATCACATGAAAGCGTTTAGGTTCGTAAGAGGCGCAATCTCGGTGCGTGGAAAACTACGCACTCGTTGAGCAGAGCGCTTATTCCATCGCTTTCCGGCCAGCTAAGCAGCGGTCGGGATTGGCCGAATTTGTGATGATTTCTGTATACCT
>QIAL01000191.1 GCA_003225535.1 Acidobacteriota bacterium
TCGAAGCGACGTCCGATCAGGCTTTGATCGACAATCTGAACGCCACGGCCGCCCGCCGGGCCACACTCGGTATTGCGGGCTCCTTCAATACCAGCGGAAACGACGGCAGCATCACGCGTTTCGGCTGGAAAGCGCAGAACAAATCTCTGCTGATTTTCTCGGGAGAGGCTTACAACGTCGAGATGGGTGTCTCGAATGAACTATTCCCCAACGAACGAAGCGCTGTGGCTGGCTGCGCATTCAACAGCTCGCCGGAAGATAAAACCCACTCCGTGAACGAAAGCGGTAGTGCTACAGGCACAGCCTCTGAAATGTCGTCGGATGCGCTCAATTTCGCGCTGTTCGCCCGTTTATCGGCGCCGCCGACGCCTACTCCCACAACCTCGTCCACGTTGGCTGGAGCGTCCCTGTTCTCCTCCATCGGTTGCTCGCTCTGCCACACTCCAACGCTCACGACCGGCCAATCGCCCTATACCGGCATGTCGAACGTGAGCTACAACCCATACTCGGATTTCGCCTTGCACAAGATGGGCGTCGATTTACAGGACGGCATCGCTCAAGGCGCGGCCAGCGGAAAGCAGTTCCGCACCGCACCCCTCTGGGGACTTGGGCAGCGCCTGTTCTTCCTGCACGATGGCCGCACCAGCGATCTCATCCAAGCCATTCAGGCGCACAGCAGTAGTGGGTCTGAGGCGATTAAGGTCATCGGAAATTACAACCGGTTAAAAGCCTCACAGAAGCAGGACCTGCTGAACTTCCTTCGCTCGTTATAGGTGAAGGCTTGTTCCAGACGAATCGCGGAGGATCGCCACGCCTCCGCGATTCGATTTCTAACTTAATGGAACTTCTGTGCCTAAGCCTACGTACCTTCGAACAGAGGCGGAATTGAAATTACCCATCCGCGCTAAGCACACCCGGAAGGAGATACGACATGGAAGGACTCACCGGCTTCGCAGCAGTCGTCATGCTCTTCGCGATACCAATGGCAGTGGTTGGAATGTATACCTTTTACCGCGTGCGCAAGCTGCGCACCGACGAGCGTCTGGCCGCGATGGCGCGTGGCGTCGAGGTCCCCATGCAAGCGGAACTCTCCGAATCGCAGAAGTCCCGCCGTGCAGGAATTTTGCTGGTCGCAGGCGCGGTCGGCTACATGCTGGCTTTCACCATCGTCGCTCGCTACGAGCCTGATGCGATGATCGCCGCCGCCTTCGGCGCCATCCCGTTTACGCTGGGCTTAGGATATTTCCTGGATTCAACCCTGATCCACCGCGACGCGCGAAGTTCATCGTAAGGAAGCCGTAGACCTAACGACGTCGCAACTTCGCATTCAGAAGCGTTTGCAACTGATCCCCGCGTCCAGCGGGGATCGCCCTTTTCGGCAGTGTCCAGAAAGATGCGCCGTTTGTCTGGAGCAGGATGATCGTTGGCGTTTCCTGGAAGAATGAAAAGTCTTTCCACTGCTTCTGCAGCCGGAGCCGGCCGTGGGTAATATCGATACCGCGATGGCTGACACAGATGCGCCGCTCCACGTCGAGTCTGTTGGCCACGCGGTTCAGTTTCATGATTCCGGGCTGGCCTAACACGATGTAGATGTCCAGGAGCAATAACGCTCCCCAAAAAATAAACGCATCGGGACGGTGGTGCCACCATATCGACCAAGTTGCGCCTTTGAGGTACGGAATGAACGCGGCATACACTGCGCCCAGTCCGCATATAGTCCGCATCAGAGCTTTATGGGATTTCTGGTTACTCTTGACGTTTCGGATGGCGGCGGCTTCGTCGAGTTCTTCCGGCTTCAGAAAGAAGCGGACATCCACGACTTCTCTCGGATCCAACCCGTTCAGGTCGTTCGGATTTTGAGTGGGAACTGGCGCTCCCATCCCCGATTCTTTTGCCAGTTTTGCCGCCAGACCGTCCATGCGCCCCTCCGGAAATAGCTTGGAAAGACATTGTCGGAAGCGGTTTTCAGCGTCGCAAGTGACTTATGTAACGGATGGGAATCGGTCTAGGTGGGTACGTAGGGGTACTTATTCTCCCGTGAGGAACTTGTGCTGTCGCTCATTCAGTGGAACCACGCTGAGCCTCCCCTGCCGCACCAGCGGAGATTCGGAAAACACATCGCTGGCCTTTACCTCAGCAAGAGTAACCGGCTTGGCAAGCAGTTTGCCAACCTTAATCTTAACTTGGGGATTCCGCTCGTCCGAGACATCGACCGAAACCACGCTCGCCGTTCCGACGGCGCTCTTCTCATCCCCGGTGTGATAGATCACCAACCGCTCGCCCGGCTTCATTCCGCGTAGGTACTTCAACGCCACAGGATTCGAAACTCCATCCCACACAGTGGTCTTCTCGCGCTGCAGGTCGGCAAAGGAATAGGTGGAGGGCTCAGTTTTCAGGAGATAGTCCATAGGTCTGACATTGTAGATTGCAGATTTCAGATTGTAGATTTGAGAATCTGATTTTCAATCTCCAATCCGAAATCTAAAATCTGCAATCTGATTCCTCAGTTCGGTTTCTTATCCTTCTGGTCGGGCGGCGGCGAATCTTGCTTCGGCGCGGCGTTCGGATCGTTCGGGCGATCGTCATACACCGAGAATTGCCCCTGTGGCTGCTTCAACTTGATGGTGATCTCGGTCTTCGGCTTCTGGATGTCGAAATCTTCCCCATAGGTCTGAAACCCATGCGCCAGAACTTGCACGCGCAACACGCCGTAGGGAACTCCGTCAAAATCGCACTTCCCTTCCGGACCGGTTTTCAACTCTAACCCGCCTCGGGACTGCTTTCCCTTAGCGGTCACCGGGTGCATGATCACGGCCGCATTGCGCACAGGCTTTCCGTTGTCGTCCTTGACCACCACAAAGTAGAGCCACGAGGTCGGCTCGTCGTCTTTATCTTTCTGCGCAAAGAGCGGGACCGCCGTAGCAACCATCGCAAGCAGCACTATCGCCCCAACCAGAAATTTATTCATGCGGTCATTTTAGTAGTCCGCCGAATAGCTGTCACCTCCCGCGTTAACCTCCACGGTTTTCTTGGCGTCCTCATCGGCATTTTCTTAGCGATCTCCGCGGTAAAGATCTTGAACTGCGGAGACCGCCGAGTCTCTACTCCTCTACAATTGCTAACGTGAAGACCTGGGACGTCATCATCATCGGCGGAGGCATCATCGGCCTCTCGCTCTCCCTCGCCCTTCGGAAAAGAGGCGGGTCCGTGCTGGTAGTCGAACGCGGTGAACCCGGTCGCGAAGCCTCTCACGCAGCCGGCGGCATGCTGGTCGACTGCCCGCTCGAAACTCCGCCTCCGCTGCAATCTTTGGCGACCGCGAGCGCCCGTCTGTATCCCGAGTTCGCTCACGAAATACAAATCGAATCAGGCATGACGGTTGACCTGCGGGATTTCGGAACCATTGCCTTCCCGCCGCAGGAGCATATTCATGAGCATCCCGGATTCACCGCCGCAAACCTTTCGCCAACGGCTCTGAGCGAGCGGGAACCAGCCTTGGCAGACAGCACGCATCCGGCCTTTTACTTGAAAGAGCGAAGCGTTGATCCACGCGCACTCACAGCAGCTACAGCCAAAGCGGCGAAAAAACAAAACGTCGATTTCTCATCTGGTGATGCCGTGACTTCAGTAGATCTATCGGAAGGACGCGCCACGGGCGTGACAACAACCAAGACGTCTTTCCTCGCGTCTAAAATCGTGAATTGCGCAGGATGCTGGTCCGGCCAAATATCGCCCTCCCGGCTGCCCACGCGCCCCGTGAAAGGCCAGATGCTCTGCCTGGTGATGAATCCGCGGAACCTACTCAAGCACGTAATCCGGACGCCGGATGTCTATCTCATTCCGCGCAGTGACGGGCGCCTCCTGGTCGGCGCCACGGTCGAGGAAGCTGGCTTCGACAAGCGCACCGATCCAGACACCATCCAGCGCCTACACCGCGCCGCACTCAAGATCGTTCCGAAGCTCGCCGATGCCAAAATCATAGAAGACTGGGCCGGCCTCCGGCCCGGAACTCCAGACAATCTCCCGATCCTGGGTGCGACCGAAATTCCCGGCTACTATGTCGCCACCGGCCACTTCCGCGATGGCATCTTGCTCGCCCCGATCACGGCCCAGGTCATGGCCGACGTGATCGAAGGCCGAAAACCCGAGTACGATCTATTACCCTTCTCGCCCTCCCGGTTCTAATTCTCCGGAACTTCGGTTGAGTGTTATGCGTTCCTCCACTACGCTGATCTGCTGGAAGCCAGGAACTAGAAGCTAGAAAATCTTTCCGGAGGGTTCGTGCAACTCGCAATCGAAAACGTCAGCAAGCGCTACGGCAGCGGAAACTGGGCCCTGCGCAACTTCACGCTTCAGCTTGGTCCCGGTGTGCTCGGACTTCTCGGGCCTAACGGCGCTGGAAAGACCACGCTCATGAGCATCCTGGCCACGATCACGCGCGCGACCGACGGCCATGTCAGATGGAACGGCACCGACATCGCCTCCAATCCCGACGGCCTGCGCGCTACGCTCGGTTATCTGCCGCAGGA
>QIAL01000192.1 GCA_003225535.1 Acidobacteriota bacterium
CAGGTGGAATGGCAACACCATCGGTTCGGCAACGCTCAACAGCAGCGGCGTGGCGACGTTAACCAGATCAAATCTCATTGCCGCTACCTATCCGCTGAAGGCGGTGTACGCAGGCGACGCCGCCAATCTGGGCAGCATGTCTACTATCGTGAATCAGGTGGTATTGGAGACGACGAGCAAGGCCAGGCTCACTTCGTCGCCGAACCCGTCCACGCAAGGTCAGGCGGTGACGTTCACTGCGACGATTTCTTCGCCGACGGTGATACCAACAGGACCAGTTACATTCACAGCTGGAACGACCGTACTCGGTACAGCTCAACTGGGCGGCGGCAAAGCAAAACTGGCGATCTCGTCATTGCCCGTTGGCTCGACCAGGGTCACGGTGAAGTACAACGGAGACTCCAACATCGCCAAGAGTTCAGCTTCAGTTATCCAGACAGTGCAGTAAAGACGCGGCCGCGGAATTTACCCAGACATATGCTGTCCAGTTATACGAATCTCTGAGTAGTCGCCGCTTTGAACAGTCCAGGCGCAGACGATCGTTGGCGTCACCCGGGCGTTAGCCTCAAAATGCCTCGCGGGCCTCAGTGCGCCATGGTAATTTGTTTACAGGTCGAGCCATATTCAGCCCTCGGGACAGTTGACTTTCCTTCATAAGAACTCTGGATTCATGCGGTTAGCAGATGAGCCACTCTTGACCTGCCGTGCATTGCCAGCGCTGGGAAGGCTGTACTAAAAACCGTCACTGCAAGGCATTTCGTCTCAAAATTGAGGCGTACTTAGGAGGAGTCCCCATGCCTTCCCGTGCTTGCGTTCTGTGTCTCGCCAGCTTGCTTGCTGTTCTTGTCCTTCCAGGTTGCAACAACACCCTAAACCCCTTGTGCGGGAGTGCTAGGCCCGCCCCCGTGATTGGGTCGCTCTCGCCCGCCGACGTGACGTTCTCCGAAGTGCAACAAGGAGTAACGATCACGGTGACGGGCCACCAATTCGTTTCTTCGTCGCAAGTGGTGGTCAACAACACTCCAATCGCCGCCACCATTGTGAGTTCCCAAAAGTTGACCGTAAAACTCTCCTCAGCTGTCATCTCCGGGCCGGGGTCGGTCAAGATGATGGTGCAGACTCCCAGCGGGAACTCGGGAGATCTGGGCTGCACCAGCGGAGGGAACAGCAGCGTACTCCTGTTGACTGTGAACTAGGGTCTGGCCGCGAGAGAAGACCACTATGTCAAAAACCGAGTGTCCCGCAAGTGTGTTTGGAAACTGGATGGTGGTCCTTGCCCCCAACCTCGAAACAGCATTCGGCATCTAGTCTCCGGCCATTTTCCTTCACTCTATCTGAAATCAATTTGGGGAGCGGAATATCTCAGAGTGACGATTGAGTGACAAACGTCGAAGACACGAACATGCCTATATGTTCGTGGCGACAATTCTCCTCGCCGCATCGATGGCGAGTTGTAGTGGGCAGGATTTCGGCTTCCTGCAACCGACGCCGGAAGACCTTTGCAAATGCCTTCCCGTGGAGCCGGACATCCTGGATTATCGACATGCCGCCAAGCATGTCCCGATACCGAACCTCGCTCCGCAAGAAGTCTCGGTGGAGACCATCCTTACGTGGCCTCAAGACATCTTCATTCCTTCCGACGCTCCGCGAAGTGGTCGCGAGCTTGAGGTTTTCCATATTGCAACTGCGTTTTTGCAGAAGGCAAGTGTGAACGCGCTCGATTGTGATGTCTCGATGGAGATTTCACAGACTGCCGACAAAAGCTCCTTGCGGATGATCGTGGAAACGCCGGTCGACAGCGAATATTGCAGTGCTCGGCAAACTCTGCAGGCGCAACTCGGAAAACATAACTTTCGCCTTGATTCCCAGCATGGAGGAGAACTTCCCCAGGCTTTACCCATCGACGTCGTAGGGATGGCATTCGAAGACTTCGAGCACGATCGCGGCCCAGTAGCGACTTTGTGGGAGATACATCCAGCGATCGTGACTGTGCACTGACGATTTAAGACAAAATTGTCTTCGCGAATTTCTCCGTTCCGTAGCCGCCGCCATCTCTTACAAGCCTTCATTGACTTGCCAGTTTCTCCCAACGTAAGATTTGGCGCCTGTAATCTACCCGACGCTACCATCACTGAAACAAAAGATGACGTCGGAGTGTGGATTACAAAGTCCAGGACATAAACCTACGTTTTGTCGTTGGAGCGGAGGAAACCATGCCACTTCAAAAAGTCTTAACCCGCCTCCTGTTCGGAGCTCTTGTCGCTTTCACCCTATCCCTTCCAACAACCGCGCAGTCGAATACACCTCCGTCGAAAGCGACCTCGGCTCCTGCGAAGCCGGCCGAAACGGCATCAGGATACAACCAACCACCCAAAAATATCTTGGATGTCATGCACGCGCCCTCGCCGCCGTATCCCTCGGTGAGCCCGACCCACGACGCGATCCTGCTCGTCTCCTGGCAGGAATACCCGTCGATTTCCCGAGTGGCGACACCATTCCTGCGCTTGGCCGGCGTTCGCGTCGAGCCCCGCAATCACAGCAAGCACGACACGCCCGGCGGTTACGGCATCACTCCGTGCGCGCGTAGCTTCGACCTGGTACACGTGGCAGATGGTGCGCAAATCCATGTCGCGCTTCCCGCCGGTGCTTGCCCCGGCGAGCCGATTTGGGCCGCCGACGGAAAGCGATTCGCCTTCGTGAATATCGCTCCCGAATCAGTCGAACTGTGGATCGGTGATGCCAAGACTGGCGCAGCCCATCGAGTGCCCGGCACCCGTCTCAACCCAATGCTCAACGACGAGTTGCAATGGATGCCCGACCAGAAAACCCTTCTGGTCAAGCTGGTCCCGAAGGAAATGGGCGCACCGCCACCCGAGCCAATTATGCCGATTGGACCAAGTATCCAGGAGACCGAAGGCGAAAAGGGACAGAGCAGCACCTACGAAAATCGCGACACGCTCGGCAACACCCACGATGAGGATCTTTTCGACTATTACGCTGCCTCGCAGCTTGCCCTGGTCGAAGCCGCTAGCTTCGCGATCACGCCCATCGGAAAGCCTGGAAATTATGAATCGCTCGATCCTGCTCCCGATGGTCATCACATCCTCGTCACCGCGATCCACAAACCCTACTCGTACGTCGTGACCTACGAGCGCTTCCCGAACGAAGTCGAAGTCTGGGACGTCTCCCAGCGCGCTCACGTTCTGACTCACACCATCGCGTCACGTCCGCTTGCAGATCGTGTTCCCATTCATGGCGTTCCGGTTGGCCCGCGCGATTTCTCCTGGCGCGCAACCGACCCGGCGGCGCTCATCTATGCCGAAGCGCTCGACGGCGGCGACTGGAACGTGAATGTTCCGGCGCGCGACAAGGTCCTGCTTCTTAAGGCGCCGTTCGATTCGCCCGCCGTCGAAATCACGCGCACCGAGCAGCGCTACACCGGCTTCGCCTGGAGCGAACAACCGAACATCGCTCTGCTGTCCGAGTACGACAACAACCGGCACTGGAGAAGAGCCTTCGTCCTCAACGTCGATGATTTACAACAGAAACCTCGCTTGCTCTGGGACCTTTCTACCGACGAGAGATACAGGAATCCCGGCACCACGGTAAAACGTCAGCTGCCCAACGGTTCCTGGGTCGTTCGTCAGGATGGTGATTCCGTTTATCTCGCGGGCGTCGGTTCTTCGCCCGATGGAGATCGCCCGTTCCTCGACCGCCTCGATCTCAAGACGCTAAAGACCGAACGCCTCTTTCGCAGCGAAAAGACTTGTCTTGAGCGATTTCTTTCCTTCACCGGCCCGGATACGCGGACGTTTGTCACCTGGCATCAAACGCCCACCGAGCCGCCCAACGCATTCACCCGAAGGCTCGGGAGCGGAGTGGATGCACCCGCTGGAGAAGCCACTTTCACTTCCACCAGCGCCGCCATCACTCACATCCCTGATCCCACGCCCGAGGTGCGCGCGATCAAGAAGCGGCTGGTCAAATACAAACGCGCCGACGGCCTGGACTTGTCGTTCACGCTCTACATGCCGCCCGGCTATCAGGAAGGCACACGCGTCCCCACAATTCTTTACGCCTATCCTCTCGACTATGCCGACGTTTCAACCGCCGGACAAGTTGCGGGCTCGCAG
>QIAL01000245.1 GCA_003225535.1 Acidobacteriota bacterium
AGACGGCGGCCAAAATCTCGCCCAAAGAGCCGAATGTACATTTCGGGCTGGGTTATCTGTATTGGAAGTCGCAACAGTATGAGGAGGCGCGCAAGGAGTTTGAGCAGGAACTGGCCCTCGATCCCAACCACGCGCAATCGCTCGCGTATCTCGGGGATATTGAGTGGAAGAGTAACCATCCGGACGCCGCTCTGCCCCTGCTGCAAAAGGCTATCCAAGCGAACAAGCACCTGCGCATCGCTTATCTGGATTTGGGAGCAATCTATCTCGGACAGAAGAACTACAAAGAGGCCGAGCCCGCTCTGAGGGAAGCGGTAAAGCTGGATGCGACGCAACCCGACGCGCACTATCAGTTAGGCCGGTTATATCAGGCGTTAGGAAAGACCGCCGACGCGGAACAGGAGCTTAAGAAGGTGCGCGAACTGCACGAGAAAGCCGATCAGGGAGTTGCCGGGAAGATGCCGGCGCAACCGCCGGCGTCGGATTCGGGTGAGAAGTGAAGCCGGACGCTGTAAGGATTATCGCTTCATCTTGAAGCTGAAACCTGGTCTTAGGCTCTACCCTTTTTCGCTGCCACAGCCGCTGGTTTGCCGGCAACTTCCCAGGGACGTTTGGGCCGATCCACGACTGGCTTGTCGCGATTTTCGATCCGGTCGTACTGATAGGACTCGCTCACCGTCCCTAGCGATTCGTTGTACAGGCTGGGCAAGCCAAGCGCCATCTTCAATTCCTCCGAGAAGCTCTGTAGAGCCTTTAACTGCTCGGCGGACGCCGGAACCTCATTCTTCGATGTCTTCAGAAACTGCTGATACCCCCGGTTCACTAGCTTTGAGATCTCGCTGCCAATCAGGTAGCCCGGATAGGCGAAAATCTTCACGGCATCACCCGAGGTCCTCTCGATGGCGGCCGATACGTTATACTTCCGCAGGAAGATGCGGTTGTTGGTGCCGGGCGCATCCGTAATGTCGAACCCGTGATCGCGCAGCCATGCCAGCGCTTCTTCGTAGGTTCGTCCTTCTGTTGTTTTTGCCATTTTCTTTTGCTTCAACCTTTCGTTGGCGGCGCTGGCCCGTTCGTTGGATGCGGAATTATAAGAATTGAGTGCAACTTTACAGAGCCTGCATCGCCCGATGATTCTGATTCATCTAAACAAAGTACTACATACCGTGTTTCTGACCTGATAGCACATTACGTTGGTCACGGCATCCACTACAAGTATGACGTACGGCTCAAGCAAAACGGCGGCGATTTCGTCATCCGCGAACTCTGCTGAATCGCGGGAAGGTACGTCTGGACTGGGCGAAACGCTTGGTCACAGCCTGATGGAGCGGATCGGAAACACCCCGCTTTTGCGGCTGGACGCGGTTACTCGCGATCTTCAAGGCGTGACACTTTTGGGCAAGGCTGAATGGTACAACCCCGGCGGCTCGGTGAAGGATCGCGCAGCTGCCAGCATTGTCGCCGAAGCCGGCAGACGTGGACTGCTTTATCCCGGGAGAATTCTGCTGGATGCGACCAGCGGCAATACTGGAATCGCCTATGCCATGCTGGGAGCTGCGGAAGGTTTTCCTGTGACGCTCTGCATGCCCGAGAACGTTTCGCGGGAGCGCAAGCAGATCGTGCAGGGCTACGGAGCGAACATCATTTATACCGATCCGGCGGACGGTTCCGATGGCGCCATTCGGATGGCGCGCCAACTGGCAGCGGAACATCCCGACACGTACTTCTACGCCGATCAATATTCGAATGACGCGAACTGGAAAGCGCATTATTTCATGACTGCGAACGAAATCTGGCAGCAGACCCAGGGGCGCGTCACCCATTTCGTTTCCATGCTAGGCACAAGCGGCACATTTGTGGGAACTACTCGGCGTCTGAAGGAACTGAATCCCGCAATAAAGTGCATTTCTCTCCAGCCCGACTCCTCGTTCCACGGGATTGAGGGCGCCAAGCATATGGCGAGTGCGATTGTGCCCAAGATTTACGATCCCACGCTGGCGGATCAGAACCTTGAAATTGCGACGGAAGACGCTTACGCCATGGCGCGGCGACTTTCGCGGAGCGCCGGTCTGTTGGTTGGTATTTCTGCAGCTGCCGCAGTCGTGGGATGTCTTAAGATTGCGCGGGAGCTTCCTTTGCACCGCGAGCAGGAAGCGGTGATCGTGACGATCCTTTGCGACTCCGGCGACAAGTATCTGAGTGAGCGGTTCTGGAGCGAAGGGTGACCTGTTTCAGATTTTTGATTTCAGATTGCAGATTGTAACTCTGCTTCGAATCAGCCACCACGTTGGTTTTAAATCTGCAATCTAAGACCTGAAATCTTCAATCGGAAAGACTTCCCATGTTGAAATTCTCCCGCTCTGACTACGACGCGATTCGCCTCCATGGTGAAGAAACCTACCCGCACGAATGCTGCGGAGTGCTTCTCGGCCGGTTTGAAGACGATGGCGCGCGGGTGGTGACGAGCAGCGCGCGCTGCGGGAACACACGTACCGACTCCGCCCATAACCGCTACAACATCGATCCCAAGGAACTAGTACGTATTCAGCGCGAGGGACGCGAACGGGGAGAGGACATCGTGGGTTTTTATCATTCCCACCCCGATCACCCGGCCCAGTGGTCTAGGACCGATTATGCCGAAGCGCACTGGTTCGGTTGCTCGTACGTGATCACGAGCGTGGAAAAGGGCAAGGCTGCCATCACGAATGCGTTCGAGCTGTCCGGAACGGACGAAGCAGACAAGCAGCTACGGGACGAGAAGATCGAAGTCACGTAGCCTGGGTTCGTTCGCTGGGACCTATTACCATTTCTCTCAAAAACCTTTGTGCGACGCGGGATTCGCGGGATTTTCACAGCTCATTCGCACGAATCGTAGATTCGTGCGCGACTTGATTCCGTGCGGCAATTCT
>QIAL01000246.1 GCA_003225535.1 Acidobacteriota bacterium
CATCCCCAGCCGTAGTACACGGGAGCCGGCCACGGATTGTAAGCCCACCCGTAGTACATCGGATGGTAGTAGTATGCCGGTGCATATCCGTAGTAGCAGCAGTGGCCACCGTACGAATACGACCGGTACACGCTGGTATAGGTCACATTGTGGACGACGTACGTGCGCGAGACGTAGGTGTTCCCATTCCGCACTACGTAGTTGCGCTGCACATATCCGCCACCGTGTCCGGTTGTGACCACGCGGGCTCCGTTATGCGTGCTCACCACGGTTCTGCCGCCATGCAATCCGTGCTCGATGTGCATGCCGTTGCGATTCACCGAGCGAATCTGTCCATTGGGCCGGATGTGTGCTGTGCCTCCGCCTCTCAGCGACACCTGATGGCCCGGAGGGGTGCGGTTGCCTGCCACGTGTCCGCCTGGCCCGTTGTGTCCGACATTGCCCGCATGTACCGCCGCGTTGTTCGTGTTGTGACCCGCCATGTTCCCCGTGTTGTGACCGGCGACGTTGCCCGAGTTGTGCCCAGCCATGTTTCCAGTATTGTGGGTATTCGCGGCTCCGGGATGGGCGGCGTTGTTCACTCCACCATGGGTGTTGGCCATATTGCCGTTATGGACATTGGTGTTCGTGCCGGAGTGAGTGTTCCCCATGTTGCTGTTGCCGTGCGCGCCCATCGATCCCGCCCCAGTCGTATGATTCGGGGCACTCATGCCGTTGTGACTCGGCATATTCGAATGCTGCTGCGGTGCTGCAGGACGAGGTGGCGCTGAGTTGTGAGGCGGAGCGCTCGCATGGGGAACTGGTGCCGAAGCGTGCGGAGGCGGACTGTTCTTGTGCTGCGCCACCGCAAGCTTGGGAACTGCCGCCAACAAGGCAAAAACAACGTAGAACCGCAGGCCGATTTTCGAACCCGGTTCAACACTCAGCGTCATCGCACACTCCACGAATCAAGATTTGCGGCAATCGAAGTTGCTGTGGCGCGTGGGGGATCACGCACACTGTTTTCGGGTGGGTTTTTTGGTCCCAGAGAGAAGACCAGCAGAACACAATCGCTTCAGCGCATCCGCACTGCCCGAAGCAGCGTCCTGCGGCGAACCACGTTATCAAAACCTGTGCAGGGGTGCAATCGTTTTTTGACAATCGAAGGTGCGCCGCTCGAACTCTGTTACATTCCTTATCCTTGCGCAAGCACGAGTTCGAAATGTGAAATCGCGAGAAGCTGTGGAAATAGGTCGCTGAACCACCGGTGAAAGGGATCAAAGACTAACGACCCACGACGATCTCCAAACCGCGATCAATTCCAAATCTTCTTCTGTCCTGCCGCTCCTGCGTTAATCTACTCCGTACATTCTGGAGGCACACATTGCGCTATCTCGATCGTTTGCAACCTCTGGCTCTCCTGGTCGTCCGCCTCACTCTCGGCGCCATCATGACCGTCCATGGATATCACAAGGTCTTCGGCGGCCTGCATCAGTTCGCGCACATGGTGGGAAGCATGGGCCTTCCCTCGTGGCTGGGCTACGTCTCGGCATTCACCGAGTTGCTCGGCGGTCTGCTGATCCTCGTGGGATTCTTCACCCGCCCGGCGGCCGTTGCGATCTGCATCAACCTCTGCGTCGCCATCGGGAAGGTCCACTTGCATAACGGGCTCTTGGGATCCCCCGATCGCCCCGGATTCGAGTTCCCGCTCGCCGCTGCCACATTGGCATTCGCCCTGATCTTCTTCGGCGCCGGCCCAATCTCGCTGGACCACGTCCTCCGCGGCGGCGCTTCCCGATGATCTCGTGCGCTCCTGGAACGTTAAGAAAATCCAGCCGCGAAGCGGCGAAAGAATGCCCCACGCCGCAAGGCGTAGAGAGATGAAGGAACCCGCCCAGTCTGCTTTAGCCGGCGATCCTCTTCCGTCCCCTCGCGCTTAAAAATGAAGACTTCCGGCAACTGCAACTTTCTGCGAACCCGAGGGTTTATCCCACTTCTACGTTTCGACTGCTGAGCCCTGTGGACTCTCGTGGTTCGTTTACCCTTGGATTTGAATGTTGCTCTCGGTTCGAATTATGATGTGAGCTCCACCTAGACGCTTGCATCCAAAAGCTTTGGCGGTCGCATCCTAACCGCCAGGCCCGACAATTAGGAGGTTTCTCTTGAGAAAGTTCGCCTTCCCCGCAACGCTCATTGCACTTTTTGTCCTTGGCAGCTTAGCTTCGGCCCAGCAGGGCGATGCCTATATCGGCGGCGGAACGATGCTCTCCTCGTCCGCTTCCGCCCCTCTTATCCCAGGCACTAACTGCGGCTTAAGTTCGAGCGGCAACGCGGTGTGCCCCGAAAAAGGCGGCTTTTACCTCAACCTTGGCGCGGATGTCATTTTCAAGAAGCGCTACGGCGCCGCCTTCGACATTAACTGGAAGGCCAGCCAGGGCGAGTTTGGCGGACCCGGCGGTCAGCCTTACAGACCTCTTCTATTCACCTTCAATGGCGTCTTTCAGCCTCGCTTTGGCAAGAAAGCTGGCGCTGATCTGTTCGGCGGCATCGGATGGCAGAGTACTCGCTTCTACGGCTATCAGCCGACCAGCAACTGCGTCTATTTCGGCGCGTGCTACACCAGTTCCAATCACTTCCTGGTTGATGTGGGCGCTGGTATCCGCTACTACGTTTGGGGACACATGTTCCTTCGCCCGGAAGTTCGCTACTACCACATCATAAACAACGGTGACAATTTCACTTCCGACAACGTCTTCCGCGTCGGAGCTTCGATCGGATACACCATTGGTCCAGAGTAAGCGACGCGGGCCGATGCGAAGAGTTCTCAGTTCTCAGTTTCCAGCTCTCAGAAAAACAATCCTCGACCGGCTCTCGACAGCCGCCGATCGCGGGCTGAGAACTCATTCGCGATTTTCACTGAGAACTGAGAACTGGCAGGCAAGAATTGCTTTCCTCGCCGTCGTCTTCGCTGCCCTCGTCCCCGTCGCCCCTGCCCAGCAGATTGATTTGGCTGTCGGGGGCAGCACACTCTGGTCGACCAAGCCTCTGACCGCTTCGCAGGCCTTCCTTCCTCCCGCGGAAAAAGGTGGGACTTACGCCGGTGCCAGCCTGCAATACCTCACGGAAAGGCGTCTGGGGATCAACATCGAGGGTGCGTTCCGGGCGAAGGAGGGCCTCTACAACAACTACCAGTACTACCGTCCGGCTCTCTACGACGTCAACGCCGTATATGCTCGCCCCATGGCTCCAAAAGTTCGCGCCGACTTCATGGCTGGCGTGGGCGGCGAGACTCTGCTGTTCTATCAGCAAACCAACTGCATATACTCCGGCGGGTGCCGCACCTACGTCAACAACACGCACTTCCTGGTGCACGCCGGTGTCGGAGTGCGTTATTACGTGTGGAAGA
>QIAL01000299.1 GCA_003225535.1 Acidobacteriota bacterium
AAATGTCGAAAGTGGAGAGATCAAAACTCAGTGGCGACGGGCATGCGATGCGATCGGCTGAACTGATCTGAAACTCGCGCGCCGACCATCTCACGAATGCGCTTACCGCGCGGTGAGATAGGAGCACTCCCTTCGGCTGACCCGTGGACCCTGAGGTAAACAGAATGAGAGCCGAGTCGCCGGTATCTGCCCTGGGCAGCGAGCCTAACTTGGAAATGTCGCCAGGAGCTGAGGGCGCGATCCGCCAGAGGATGCTGCCGCCAGTATGGCGATCGGTGATGCGCGGCGAAGAATCGTTGCCACCCTCGATCACGAGCCGCGCCCCGCAATCTGCCAGGACTGTTTCGATTCGCTCCTTCGGCCACTGCGGATGGATGGGAACATAGATCGCACCGGCCATAAGGGACGCAAAAACCGAGACGATTGCGTCGGTGGTCTTCGGCAGTACCAGAGCGATGCGATCTTGTTTTCGGACGCCGTGCTCCACGAACCGCACCGCCAGCGCCGCAGCCTGCCCGAGCAATTCGCGGAAAGACGTGACGCGATCTACTTCGCCCGGACCTGCCTCGATTATGGCTGGTGCATCTGGCGCGGCCGCTGCCGTACGCCGGAGCCAATCCGAGAGCACGTGACTTTCAGGCTCGTCACGTCCAGGGTTGGGGCGTTCAGGCTCGGGCAAGCGTCACCCCCCAGGTGAAGCCGATTCCTGCGGAAGCGAATAGCAACAATTGCCCCGGACTAATTCGGCCTTCCCGCCGCAGGTGCACATAATTGATGATTAAGTCGCTGGCAAAAGTGTGACCGTACTCTGCCATGGGAGTGGGCGGCAAGCCCCCCTCGGGCAACCCCACCATCCTGCGGAAACCATCGCGGTCCCGCTGGCTAATGTTGGAATAGATGAAATGATCAATATCCTTCAAGGTCAGGGAAGAGCCGGCCAGGGCTTTTTGCACCACCCAGAGCAAGTTCAGATAGTAGACGGGCATCACTTCGTTTTCCATGCAGGCAGCATCCACTTTAATCTCGAGGTGCCCGTTGGTCTTGATCAACGCAATGGCTTCGTGCAGATGGCCGAGCGTCATGGCTTCCACGCTCAGCAGCAAAGGTCCTTCGGCGCCTTCGCGCCTCAGAATAACCGCACTAGCGGCGTCGCCTTGCACGGTAATCGGAAGCAGGGAGCGGCTGCCCTTAGGCGCGCTGTCACCCGTTACGAGCAGGGCAGTCTGAATGCTTTCATCGGTCCTCATCCAGCCCAGGGCGGTCTTGATCGCAAGGTGAAGCGCTGCACAACCGCCGGACTTGAAACTTAAGTTGAGGGAAGTTTCAGCCCCGAGTTCGTCGCTGAGTTTGTGAGCGAAAGAAAAATATTGTGAGTTCTCTCCAGGAAAAGTGCTGTAATCCAGTATGAGATTGACATCCTGCCCCGTAATCCCAGCCTCGGTCATAGCCGCTGAAGCAGCTTCGAGAACCAAATCGTAAGGTTGCTTGCTCCCGCACACACGGACGCGGCTCAGTCCCAAACCTTCCGTGGCCTTTTGTCGTGCCTTCGGGCTCAACGGTGCGAGCGTCGTCTCCACTCGATCCCGTTCCCGATCCAAAACCGATTCGACGGTCTCATCTTCGAACGGAACACTGAACGCCGCGGCCGCAATTCGCACATTCATATTCAAGGCAAGTCCAGCAAAAGTGCTGCAAAACCATTTTCGCCGGATGTCCCTAACAACAGAGCCTGTCCGCTGGGCGGCTGGCTGCTCAATGCCAGGATTAGGTGTAGAAGAGCGCTGGTATCGGTAAGACCGGCAGCAGCCGGAGCCCGAACCATTCCCGCGCTTGTTCCGGAAATCTTGCCGGCCAAGGCAGATGTCGAACTGGTGGCGCAAGGCGCACCATTGCCTGCACAAATGGTGACATTCGGCACGGAGGAGCCGAGCATCTGGCGAATGGTCTCCACCGCTTCTCCGTCCACCGACCAACGCCCCGAACTGAAATGGGCATAGGCGCGAACCTTCCGGCGACCGTTTGGTTCGAGCACCAACGCCGCGACCCCTTCGCTGGGCACAAAGCCGCTGCCATCCGTCACAGGCTCCGAGTTGTAGCAGGCCGGCGACAGCAGACCTGCCGCCTCGTACCATTCGTAGACGGCGCGCGTGAGTGTATCACCCGCCAGCACAATGGCCAAATCCGCTTGCCCGTGGCGAAGCAGCGAAGCCGCCTGGATCAACGCGCTCTCGCCGGAAAAGGTCTTGCATCCGACCGTAATGTTAGGTCCTCGCACCTCATGCCATAAAGCCACATGACTGGCCGGAGCGTTGGCGAGTCCTTCCGGGAAGGGACTGGGGTCGGTCCCGGACCAGCCATGTGCGGCAGCGCTGTGGAAGAAAGCCTCCGTGAGTTCAGCGCAACCAAGGCCAGTGCCGAACACGACAGCCACCCGGGATCGGTCCTCCTGGCTCAAGTCGATCCCGGCATCCTGAATCGCCAGTGAAGAAGCCACCAAGGCCCACGCCGACAGGCGATCCAGTCGCCTCGTTTTCAGACCCGGCACCACGCTGGCGGGACGAAATGGCTTCACCAGGAATGCTCGCCGCAGTCCGGAGGTTGGCCACGCGGTGATAGCTTCGGGCTCAACGGCGCAGGGTGGGATCAATCCGGCGAGTGGGCCATAGGGACTCACAGAACCGATGCCCGTAATAGCAGCCAAATTCGGAGTCATGAGCGTCCGCTCCTGCACTGTCCGTTTCCGAATATGAGCGCCGCGTTGCTGCCGCCAAACCCAGCCGAAACCGACATTGCCAGCGGCACCTCATGGCAAAGAACTTTTCCCCTGAGCCAATCCGCACTCGGACTCTCGATAGGATCTGTCAGCCGTAGCGTAGGCAACAGCACGCCACAGCGAACCGCGATGATCGCGATGATTGCCTCCAACGCTCCAGCCGCGCCCAGGCAGTGTCCGAAATAAGATTTCGTCGAAGAGACGGGAACCGGACGTTTGCGCTCGTGAAAGACAGTCTCGTACGCATTCGTCTCGGCAACATCGTTCAGAGACGTGCCCGTGCCATGGGCATTTACATAGCCGATATCGTCGCCGCTGACCTCCGCCATTTCCATCGCAAGGCGCATGCAATCCGCCAGGCCCTTCCCCTGTGTGTGTGGGGCGGTGGAATGAAATGCATCATTCGTCATGGCCCAACCCCGCAACACGGCCAGAACGTTGGCGTTGCGAGCCTCAGCCCGCTCGAGCGTTTCCAGCACAAGAACCGCGGCTCCTTCACCCAGGTTCAGCCCCTTGCGATTCCGGTCAAAGGGACGGCACGGGTCTGGGTCTAAGGCCTGCAGCGAGTTGAACCCACTCAGCGTGAATGGACACAGTGCGTCACTACCTCCCGCCAAGACCATGGACGCCGCTCCGTCGAGAAGCATGTTGGCGGCGAGCGCAATCGCCGCCGCGCTCGAGGCGCACGCCGCCGAAATAGCACAGCGTGGTCCGCGAACGCCTAGATACTCCCCGACCGCGTCGGCAACGCGCGCTGGAGGATAGGAAGCTGCCCTCGCCAGACCGCCACGCCGATACCAGGCAGCGGGATCCTCAGCAATTCCCGGATCGATCTCGCTCAAGCCCGCGACCGTGCTGGCCATGAAAACGCCACTCCCCCGTAGGGCAGTGCTCTCGTAGTCAAGATTCCACACCGCGTCTCGAGCCGCCACCATCGCAAGTCGGTCGCTGCGAGAATATCGAGGGCCGAATTCGTTCTGCAGAGGGGGCAGTCCGCTGACCTGGGCGGTGCTTCCCACAAAGCCAGGATACAAATCCTTTGTCGGCGCCAGACAACACTTTCCCGATAGCATGCCCGCTTGCAGGCAGTCGACGCCGATGCCATAGGGACTGACCACACCGATACCAGTGACGACAATGGTTTTCCGGGAATCAGTCACGATAGTTAACCGGCCAAAACTCAAAGAAATTCATCCACTGATCGTAATGGGTCATCAACGTTTTTTCCAGGAAGCGGACGGCCTGGGACAGAGCTCCCTGCAAGCCGGCATCCGGGTTTCCGGATGCGACCAGTGATGGAACTGGCAGGATCGGATCGCCTACCAAAGCGCGGTAACGCAGCCAACCTTGGCGAACCACGAAGCCCGGTAGCACGGGCGCGCCCGAGACTTGCGAAAGCAGGAAGGGGCCTAAGGGAAAGGGAGTGGGTACTGAAAAAAACGGGACCTCGGCGCTGTGACGCTGATAAACACGGTCTCCCTGCATCGCAACGATCTCGTTTTGGCGCAGGGCCTGTAAGAGTTCGATGGTGGCCTGCGCGCCGTTTCTGAGATCCACAATTTTGAGCCGATCGCTAGCCATCAAATTCCGCAGGCTGATTTCTGCCGGGTTGTCTTCGACCACCCGCGCGACGTTGACGGGCCTGCCGTGCATTTCCAGAAGGCGTGAGGCAAATTCCCAGTTCCCTACATGCGCCGTCCATACAATAAGCCCATTGCCCGCGGCCAGGCATTGGTCGATCTTCGCGCCGCCGCGCTCCGGGTCCACTAACATGGCGAGCAGTTCGGAGTGTGAGGCCTGAGGGATATAACAATAGGACACCATGAGATCGCAGAACGAATAGAAAACCCAATAGACCTTCCATTGCAACGCAAGCCCGTGCTTACCCGAGACCCGACGTAGATTACCGGCTACTGCTTGCCGTTCCTGTTTCAGCATGATGAAGAAGATCAGCGCCGTGATCAGCGCGATCGGAGGATGAAGAAGGCGCGGCACTCTCGGTATGATCACAAATATAATTCGCTGCGCGGTGATGTTGTGAAACCGGTGCTCGTACCAGCGCGTCAATTTCCGCCCGCCGTCATAAAGTGGCCCACGTTACGAGTCCCTCTCGTCTTCAACAGCCTCCACATGCAACCGCTTCCAGATCGCTGTGCCCGATGCGCCGGACCGTGCCCGCCTGCGCGCAGCAAGGCACGGCTCCTCGACGCAAGACCGCCCTGGTACTCAAGCTCGATGCTGTGCATGTTTGCTTGAAAAATATGGAATTGCCTACGGGGGGAGTGTAGGGTCAGGTCCTGACTGCCGCCACTTTGGATTCGATGATCGATGCCAACGTGTTGAGACTTTCGAAATGTTTCTGGTCGAAGTTGGCCTCCACCAGCTTGATACCGAAGTGCCTCTCAATCTCAAGCACGAGTTGGAGGATATCGACGGAATCGATTTCCAATTCGCCACCGACCAGTGGTTGATCGTCGCGCAGATCCTCCGGAGTCATGTCAGTGATCCGCAAACTCTTCAATATAATGGGCTTAAGTTGTTCCTTGACGGTGGGCATAATGCTTGTTGGCGGCAGTATAGCACAGCCCTTATTGCAGTCCTCCATCAACTTCGATTACCTGTCCGGTTATGTAGCTTGACTCTCGAGATCCCAAAAACACTACCAGTGGCGCCACTTCTTCAGGCTTGCCAAAGCGTCCCAAAGGAATTTCAGAAAGTAGTCGTTTCTCCTCTTTCTGTATGTACTTGGCGGACATGGGACTGGGAATAACGCCCGGGCAGACGGCGTTGACCCGGATGTGGAATGAACCCATCTCTCGCGCGAGCGCCTTGGTGAAGGCGATAATGCCACCTTTGGAAGCCGAATAATTGCACTGACCAGCTTGGCCGCGAACTCCGCTGGGCGACACGATATTGCAAATCGCTCCGCTACCCCGACGCATCATGCCCGGCAAGGCAAGGCGCGAACACAAATAGGTGCCGCGAAGATTGGTGTCGATCACCTCATCCCACTGCTCGTCCGACATGAAAGCCAGCAGGACATCCCGGTTGATGCCTGCGTTGTTTACCAGATAATCGACCGGACCGTATTCCCGTTCGATGCATTGGAACATGGCTGCAACGCTCGGTTGCTGCGAGACATCGGCTTCCACCGCCAGCGCCTGCCCGCCCGCAACGATGATTCGCTCGGCTACCCCGGCTGCTGACTCTTTCCCGTGATGATAGTGGACTGCTACGCGGAATCCAGCGCTTCCCAGTGCCTGCGCGATGGCTGCCCCGATAACCCCAGAGCCGCCCGTCACCAGCGCGGTCTTCGAGTCCTTGACCCGGTCTTCATTCTGATCTTCCAGCCGCGTTTCAGCCATATGCTCGAATTACTTTAACGGCTTGAAGATCAAAACATAAGCTCCCCAACGTGAGTTGTAGCGCGGGATGTTCCCGTTCAACGCGTAGGAAACTGTGCCCTGAACCAGGATGCCCATAGGCCCGGGGGTATTGAAGTTCACCTCGAAGCCGTCAAACTTGCGGAATTTGAAGGACTCATCCAGGTTGCGCGCACGCGCATAGCTGTACATCCCGTCGACCTTCATCAATTCCATCACGTTAAAACCGTAGTGCACGTTCGCCATGGCGATGGCGTCAAAAGAATCTGTCCCGCCCGGAATTCCATGCAGGCGCGGCGTTGCAAGAAACGACGGGAAGTAACGGGAGAAACGATCCAGCTGATTTCCACCATAGTAGGATAGATCCCAGCCACCTTTAGTGAACTTTCCTATGTAGTAATCCTTGTTAAACTCGCCGCTATAGAGCGTGTATGCCCTCTGTGGAGGCCGAAACAGTAATGTGTCCTGCGGCGGCGGGTTCACCGATGTAGAACCGCAACCATCAGGAGGAGGGGCCAGTGAACTGCATCCGAACGGCCTCCAGTTGATGCGTTCACCACGTGTCCCTTGCGCATGGAACACATATCCCTTGCGGCTGTACTTTATTTCGACACCCGGCAGAACGGTCAAGCCATTGCGCGGAAGTTCATATTGTTCGTCTGCCTCGCTGGTTCTGAGGAAATTGTCGTACGCGAAGTAATTCGAAGCCGTCAGGCTGAGATGGGTCGTGGCCTGCCATGAGGCTCGCAGGCCCGTGGTTTGCTCCCACGTCCACACTTGACCTTGCACCAGTTCCGTGTTGCCGCTGTACACGCGGTTTTCGCCGGGCAGACCGTTCAACGACAAATCCAGCGCCAGGCGAAACTTGGGCTTGTACTGCTTTGAGAGGTCGGTCAAAAGGATCGGCCCGGCAAAGAAAGTAGAAAGTTGCGCGCCGGTGTGCCGAAAATCGAAATCTGCAATGCTTATGCCGAGAAACGGGATTGGAAAATTAAACGTGCCTTCATACATCGCCCCGCCAACCAGAGACCGTATGCGCTTCACGCTGCTGTCCACTAAAACGCGCTCGTCGCCCTTCTTTCTCAGCGACCGCAGTCCCTGGTCAGTGTCGCGGAACATTGGGTCGTCGGAACTATGTTCAGCCGCGAGGGCGCCACTGAATTCGGGGGCGTTGATCACGTAGTTCGAGAACTGCACCTTTCTCTGCAGCACAAAATCGCGCCCGGCCGCATTCAGCAGTTGCTGGGCAGAAATGGACCGCAACAAGTTGAACTGAACGCCCTTGTCGTCACTGACTAATTCGAAATTCTGCGTTTCGACGTTCACCAGCACGTTGCTCTTCGCACCCCGTTGCGTCAGGTACTGTCTCACCTCGCGGAAAGTAGCGCCGTCGATCCATATTTTGCCGCTGTAGAGTGCCTCGTCCGCCACCTTGGGCTCGACTCCGATCACATAGCACAGCGCGCCATCGACTTTTTCCGTGCCTAGTAGCTTATAAACGTAGCGTTCGTTAAGCTTCAATTCGAGAGGCTGGGTCAGCACCTTTTCAGGCTCGATTTGCGGCAGCGGAAATTCATGGTTCTTGCCAAACTTCACGCCGTTCACAAAAAACGCTTTTTGCGCCATTTCCATCTGGCCGTCGCGCTTGAAAAACACCTTGAGTTGCGTGGAGACGTCGAACCCTGGCCCCAAATTGGTGTTTTCAAAGTGCAGGCTCATAAAGCTGGAGGCCATATAGTTTTCCAGCCTCTGTTTCTGCGCTTCTCGGTTCTGCTGCCAGCGGGCAACGATCTCTTCGACCTTCAGTTCGATTCCGCCCTTAACCTCAATCGTGTTAAACAGCGTCTGATCGTTCACACTTTGTTTGTGGACGGAAATCAAAGCGTATTCGCTGGTGCAAGCGCATGTCTGTGCGAGTCCCTTGTCCGTCTTCGTTACTTCGCCCGCGGGAAGCGGGGCGCCAGTGACGGGGTCGTACCACTTGATCTCGAATGGACCTGACTTAGCACCTTGTAGCCTGACTGTCTTCGGGGAGTCTGGGCTTCCATTCACACGCGCGACAATCACCAGATCCGACGGCCCACTGCCGAACGATCGGTTCTCGCCGCTCCCCACGCCCTCCACTGCAACCGTGAACGGCGAGGAGGTGGAATCCGCTGCAAACGCATTGCCGGTGATGTAATGGGTCAAGAAACTGTTCACTGAGCACACGGCGTTTGCGGCTTTACCGTCCGGCGGATTCGACCAGACAATTTCGACGGAAGTTCCGCTGGCCGCGAGCATCGCGTTCACAAATCGCGAGGTCGTCACTGATGCTCCGGAGTCTAACTTGAGGACGAGGGGCTTGTTCAGCGCCTGCTCTGCGATCCACGCCGCGTCCTGGCGCCAGTCTTCGGAATAGGTCGTTCCGAGCAGATCTGTATAAGTCGCAAGCCGTTTGACAATATCGCCATGCTGGCTGACAAATCCGGTCGGGAAAACCAACGCAACACGCAAGGCAGCGTTGCTGGCTTTGGCGCCTAGCGTCAGGCGCACCAGCCCGAACGCGAATAGATCGGGAGCCGTCAGCGGCTCCTTGACTTCGACAATCAGACCGCGTACCGCGGCCGCCGAGAGCGGCATTGCTTTCAGGAACGCTTCAACCCTCTGGGTAATCTGCTGCTCGGAATCACTGCCAGCAAGAGAACCGGCGCCCACTACCAGATGCAGCCAGACCTCGGATCCTTCCGGCTTGCCTTTGACGGCCTGCGTTTGCTCTTCCATAACGCTGGTCGCGCTCCCGCCACCCCCGAAATCGAAAGACAACGGCGGCAGCACGATCACTTTGCCCGGAGATTCACACTGTTCCGCCGCCTTTAAGCCGGCGGCCAGGTTCTGGTCTGTCGGAATCGAGATTGCAGCCCGAGGAAGGCCAGCTTCCGCCGTCAGAGGCAGAAACAGAAAACCCGAAAACAACAGGATAGAGCTAATCCGCCTCAGACCTGCCACTCGGGAGAAGAATCCAGGAAGGAACTGCATTGGCGAGCAAAGCGCGAATTTCATGAAATTAAGTCCGACAACTTGGGACCAAAAAACTTTGATCGACGATCACAGAAAGGAATCTGTCGTGCGCCTTGGGACAAAATCGTGTCGATTACAGCTTCGCGAACGCGCTGCGTTTGCAGTATATACGAAACGTTTTCAGATGGGCCTTTACTCTAATGCCTACCCAATTCTGCCGGGACTAATGAAGAGGTCTTTAATCCGAATCAGCTCTCTAGGACTGCCCGTTGGCGCGTTGTTCCTGCACCAGAATTACCGCGGGGATCAACAATAGTCCGCCCGCCAGCGCTAGAGCGACACCCAATGACGTGACGAGCCCCATCTCGGCCAGCGGCGAAAAACTGGAAGCCATCAGCGCCCCGAATCCGACAATTGTCGTCAGGTTCGATTGAATCAGAGCCGGGCCAGTGGCCTTTGCAATCGCGAGAATTCCGAGGCGCTTGTTCTCGAGGTAACGCCGGACCAAATGGATGCCGTTGTCGATCCCAATCCCGATGATCAGCGGGATCGCCGTGATGGACATGAAACTGAAGTGGTGCCTCACCAGCAGCAACAGCCCGAACGTTCCAACAATCCCGAATACGATCGGGATCAGTACGATGAGCGACACGCGCACGTTGCGAAAACAAAGATAGACAATCAACAGAATGCCAGCCGCCGTCCACACCAATGCTCTCCGGCTGTCATGCAGCACCTGGTTCTGCATGTCGCGGTTCATCTTGTCGAAAGAAAACTCCACGAACGGACCGAATTGATTCCGCCATGACGCGATGACGCTTTCCGGAATTAAATCGATCGCATCAGGGTCCGTACCATAGAACGCGATGGCCGCGACATAGCTGCCGTCCCCCGTATTGCGAATGCTGTTGTCAAGCAACCCTGGCGGCAGAAATTTGGCGGCCGTTTCCAGGGTGACCGGGTCATTATTTTGTCCTAGGCTTCGCAGTCGGTCAATAAACGGTTGAATCGGTTCGGTCCGAAAACCATTCTCATGCAGCGATTCCTCAAGAGCACGAACGGAAGCCGCGAGATTGACCCCTTTCAGCAAACTGGCCCGCTCGCGCTGTGTCTGAGCGGAAGGAAGCAGCGTTGTCGGCGAGAAGATGGACTTGATGAAGCCGCGCTGCCGATACCCTTCGAGCCCAGTTGTTAATTTCTCGACCCTGCCCAGCACTTCTTGCTCGCCAGCAGCGATCAGAAACACGTGCGGACTGCCCTCGATGCCGAACCTTGCGGAAAGCCGATTCTGCGCAGCGACTGCAGGATTATCCGCGCCTGTGATCTCGAAGCGGGCGCCCATCTTGATGGTCGGCAGAAACACTAATGACAGCACGAACATTCCCACGCCAAAACCAACAACGAGGCGAGCGTGCCGGCCCACAAAATCGACGCATTTCCGCGCTATCCACGGGAGGAGGCGGAAGGTAATAGTCTCGGGCGCACGCGGCTTGGAGACCCGCCACCACAGCCCCATCAGCGCGGGAACCGTCAGGAGCGTGTGCAGCACCATCATGAACATTCCGACGGTCAGGATGAACCCGAACTCCGCCAATGCCTTGAAGCTGGAGGTGGCCAGCGAGGCAGTAGCGGTCGCCGCCGTTATGATGCAGAGAAGGACGCTGAATCCAGTGGTTTCGAAGGAGCGCAGCACTGCATCATTCAGAGTCCCGCCCTTGGCCCATTCCTGCGGTACGCGATTGAAGAAATGTACGACTTGGTCGTCTCCAAGCCCTGCCAGGATCGCGATAAAGGACAGGCTGATGAGATTTACTTCTCCCGGATAGAAGCTTGCCACGCCCGTAGTCCAGAGAATACCGAGGCCGGCGGGTAGCAACGACAACAGCAACAAAGGAATCCTTGGATAGATCACCAGGCACAGCAGCAGATTCCCCACGATCGAAATCATCGAAATGCGCCGGATGTTCGTCTCGATGAACTGGTGCTCCTGCTCGGCATAAACGTAAGCTCCCGCCGGAGTGACCCGCACTCCGGAGTCACGGAAGGCCGGATCTGCGTTCATCGACCGGATATGATCCCGCGTCCAGAGGATCACTTGCTCGGCGAACTTATAGTCCATGGCCGACTGGCGAGGTTCGGCAATGATGAGCAAGGCCTTGTGATCTTTGCTGAAGAATCGGTTCCCCGATCCCCATTGCAGGTCGAAATTCGCAAACTGCGAAAACCCGCGGCTGTTGCGCGCCTGCACTTCCATGAGGCCCAAAGGATCTGCGACGAAGTAATTCGTTCCTAAGGACGAGAACGGCGTGACCAGTGCAGTTGCGGCGCGTCGAACGTTTTGGTGAATCTGTTGCGGATCGAGCCGCCGCCTAACATCCTCCGTCTGCTCTGGCCCCGTGAATGACGGAAAATTCCAGGTAAAGTACCGCACAATGTTCAGCAGTTCTTCTTCTTGCAAGCCGCACCGCGCATGCCGGAACAGTCCGCTGTTCAGCATGTCCGCCGTGAGACGGTCGGCCGCATCCTCCATCGGCCCGGTCGTGTCCGTTTCTCCATTAGGAACCTCGATCAGCACAAAAAGCTGGTTGCCATAACCCAGTTCCTTGCCAATCTGGCTTGCTGCTCGCCATTGCGGGTCGCGATTCCCAAACAGGTCGGTCAGGTCCGTCCCGGTTCGCAGGTTGTGGATGTTCGCGTACAACAGTAGGGTCACGACAAGGCTGACGGCAGTTACCAGCCATGGATGATTTACGACCACTCCACCCACCAGGCGCATGAATCGGACCATCATGTTGCGACTTCCGCCAACGGTTTTCTCGCGATGAATAAGATATGAGCCAGGGGTAGGCGGTTTCGGAACCGGAGTTCTTCCACCCGCATACCGGCCCCCTCGAGTACTTTGCGGTACTCGGCGGCACGAAGCGTGAGGGGCCGTATGCCTGTGCGTCCGAACGCGAATATCAGCCGGTCGAAAGCCATGGTGATTGTCGACCACAAGCCGCGCTCGCGATCGTGAACCCGAAAGATCAAAACGCCGCCCTGGGGCTCGAGCGCCGAACAGCATCGTTGCAGCAAGGTCATTTGCTCATCGGCGCCCAGATACTGCAGGACATCCAGAATAAGAATCACTCCCGCTGGCGGAATCTCGAAACTACGAATGTCCGCAACGCTCAGGTCGGTGTTCAGCGCGCTAAGCGCATTTCGAGCGACCGCGATGCGATACCCGTCCAGATCGCAACCAACAAGGCGCCGGCTGGAATCACCGAAGGCTGCGAAACTCAGGGCCATGCCGTAGCCGCAGCCCAGATCTACGAATGTCCCCGACCCGAGGTCTTCGGCCGCCAGTAACCCGAAAATCCGATCCAGCCGCAGCTTCCACCTCACAAACTCCCGGTCGGCCCAAGCGCACTGGGCAAACATACCCTTCACAAAACGAACTCGGTTCTGCAATCCTGGATTGGCGGGCGCCTTAAGTTGGATCACAACCGCCGTAGTCGCCGCTCCCGCCCCGCCAACGAGCACCCCCAGCACTACGCTCCCAATCACCCAAGCCAGCACTTCTTCCTTCACATGCGCCCGTGTCAATGCAGAAAAATGAAACGGCCGAAACGAGCCGCCTTGCAGAAAATACCCGATCTCCACAGAAGACACGATAATCGCGGGCTGGAGCAGCGGATTGTTTATAAAAGTTCCGGCCACGGTCAGCGGCTTATTCAGCCTGAAGAGAAAAGCCGCACCCACTGCCGCAAGGGTTTGCAACCCATAGATCGGCACGATCCCGATGAATATCCCGACGAACACGGCGGCCGCCGCTCGTCCAGGCTCAAGCTTCTCCTTCAGTAAGTCGGTGACGAACTGCCGCGCGCGACTCTGAAATCGTCCGATCACGCGGTTGCCTTCGCCATTATCCGCCTGGTCCTTCGCTCGTCCATCAAGCCGACACCACCGACAGCTCACCGCTCGCCACCATCTGCCCGTCGACCCACACCTTGCCGCCGATGCACGCCATCTGCCCAACCTGGGTCAGTTTTGTTGTTTCAATGCGCAGCGTCTGCCCGGGAGTTACGGTCTTGAGAAACTTGAACCGGGTTACCGCCGCCAGCAGGGCGACTGCTGCCCCAGACACCTGCGGTCCCGCCGATCCCAGCATCACTCCTGCTGTCTGAGCCACCGCTTCAATCAGAAGAACTCCCGGCAGAATCGGGTTGGCGGGAAAATGTCCGGCAAAAATCGGGTCCGCAGGATCGACGAACTTCACTGCAACACATCGAACTCCGGGCTCCAGTTCTTCCACTCGGTCTATCCACAGGAACGGAGCACGATGAGGAATCATCGTCTCGATTTCACTCCGGTCGATCGTTCTTCGCTCAATCACTTTGGTTTGTAGACCTCAAACGTTTCTGCCGGAATCTTCGGGTTCAGCGAATTGACGTCGATCACGAACACACTATTCACACCGCTCTTGCCGTCGACCTCCAGCGACCGCAGGAGGAAGTCCCGTTTGTCCAGCTTCACGACCAGGTAATTCAGCCTGCGGCGAAAATTGTCCGTCCGCGGAACCAGCTTCATTTCGAAGTCCGGGCCGTCCTCTCGCACGGTGATGGTAAAGTTTTTTTTCAGGTTCCCGATGGAACTCTCCCGGCTGAAATAAGACTGAGCGCGGCGAACGTTACCCCCGACTTCCATGACCTCTGTCTTGCTGCCGGTGGTTACGTTGAGATAGTCCTCGTTGAAGCGAATGCGCATCTTCGACGGCTCGAAGTACTCCAGTGCGAATCGCTTGGTTCCGTCGGCGCAAAACTTGCCGCGCAGCACCAGAGGTTTCACCATCAGGGTGGAAGTGCGGGTTTCGATAATGGTCCCGCAGCTGCTAGTGTATTTTTTTTGCGCTTGCTGAACGCCTTCCCAAATCCGGTTCAGCAGATCGTCGCTCTGTG
>QIAL01000247.1 GCA_003225535.1 Acidobacteriota bacterium
CGCCCCGCCCCCGTTTCCCAAAATGAAACTCAGCGCTTCGCCGACCGCGCACCGATCTTTTTTGCGGTGTTCCAGTCCCGCCTCTTTCCGAAAATTCTAACTCGCAACAATAGAGTCCGTGGAACCCCAGAACCTACATTTCGGCGGCGGATTAGCTGAGACGATCGCCAACCCGATCGTGCTGGTGATCACTCTGATTCTGGGTCTGGTGATTTGTCTGGGATCGCCGCGTAAGGCACTGGTTGCGTTTCTCGCAGGAGCGATCCTTATTCCGCAAGATCATGGTCTGCTGCTCGGCGCGCTGCACTTCTCCATGTTGCGCGTCCTGGTCCTGTTCGGCTTCGGTCGCATGGCGCGGACAGCGGCAAACTCATCCCGCAGATTCCTTCCCGGCGGCTGGAACAAGATCGACTCGGCCCTTGTCACCTTAATCGTGTTCATTGCACTGAACGCTGTCCTGCTGTGGCGGCAATGGGGAATGGTCATCTTCCAGTCGTCCGTGCTCTACGAAGCGTTCGGCATTTACTTCTTGCTGCGGATGCTGATCCGCGATCAGGAAGATGTGATACGGGCCATTCGCGTGTTCGCCTGCGTCGCAGCGGTCGTTGCCATCTTGATGATATTCGAGCAGGCAACGGGGAAGAATCCGGTCTACAGCCTTCTGGGCGGCGCGCGGGCTGACACGTACGGATCGGCGATGGAGAGAGATGGCAGATTTCGCGCCGCGGCAGTGTTCGGCCACCCCATCCTCGCCGGCACTTTCGGCGCCGTCTTGATGCCCTTGTTCGTTGGATTGTGGTGGCGGAGCAAGAACAATAGAAAGTTAGCAGTACTCGGAATCCTGGCATCCCTGGTGATCCCGCTGGCTGCGAACTCAAGCACGTGCCTGTTCGGCATCATCGGAGGACTGGTCGCTCTGTGCCTCTGGCCCCTGCGCAACTGGATGCGCCCCATCCGCTGGGGAATTGTCGTAACGCTGGTCGGCCTGCACCTGGTGATGAAAGCTCCGGTGTGGCACCTGATCTCGCGCATCGACCTATCGGGAGGGTCGTCTTCCTATCATCGCTACCAACTCGTGAATCAGTGCATTCTGCACTTCAGTGATTGGTGGTTGATCGGAACAAAGTCCTATGCAGATTGGGGCTGGGACATGTGGGACCTCGCCAACTGGTACGTGGGCACTGCAGATACTGCAGGCCTGATTCCACTGCTTGCATTCCTCGCCATCATTGTTTTCGGTTTCAAGTATCTGGGGAGAGAGCGGAAAGCAGCGACGCGAGACCGTCGACAGGAACTCTTCATCTGGGCGATGGGAGCCGCGCTATTTGCCAATGCCGTGGCCTTTTTCGGCATCGCCTATTGGGATCAGACGATCGTGGTTTGGTATGCGTTGCTGGCCATGATTCCCATCGCCGCAACGTCCGGTCGAAGGGCAAGCACACCGGGGTGGGTAGCCGGGTCGGAGAGCGCGAGTCTCGTCCCTCTGTTCGGTGACGAACCGCAATTCTCTGAAGTTGCTCCCGACGCGAGCGATGCGCGATTGCTCTTTGACTAAGCCTGCACGGTTTACGACTAAGAACTTGGGAAGGATGCTGTGAATACTTGTAGCACGCAGGGTTCATCGCCGATTCGTCCGCACCGGTACGTCCTGATGACCGCGGCCTATAACGAAGAACTCCATATAGAGAAGACGATCACGAGCGTTCTGCAACAAACACTGCGGCCAGAACGGTGGATGATCGTGAGCGACGGTTCCACCGACCGGACCAACGAGATCATAGAGCGTTACGCGAGTCAGCACGACTTCATCCGCTTTTTGCGATTGACACGAGCTCCCGGTCACAGTTTTAGCTCCAAAGTTGTGGCGTTGAACAAAGGCCTCGTTCTGATCGAGGGCGCCCCGTTCGACTTCATTGGCAATTTGGACGCCGATGTATCGGTTGGACCAACTTATTTCGAACAGCTTACGAAGCAGTTTGAAACGTCGCCACAGTTGGGCCTGGCATCTGGCTTCGTTCATGAAGAGATCGAAGGAGAGTTTCACAGCCGAAGCAGTAACCGAACTGATTCGGTCCCGCATGCGGCACAGCTTGTGAGACGCGCGTGTTGGGAGGCGATTGGCGGCTACGCCATTCTCAAGTACGGCGGAGAGGACTGGCATGCACAAACTTGCGCCAAGATGAGGGGTTGGGATGTAGCGGCAATTCCTCGGCTGAAAATCTTCCACCATCGGCACACCGGCGCCGGCACGAACTTGATGGCACACCGATTTCGCCTGGGAAGGCTGGATTACTCATTTGGCAGCGATCCGCTGTTCGAGATGTTCAAATGCTTGCGTCGTATTCTGGAACAGCCGATGCTGATTGGCGGACTCACACGGTTTGCGGGCTTCATGTGGTCCTGCATCCAACGGGAAAGCAGGGTGGTTTCGACTGAGTTTATTGAGTTCCTGCGGGTTGAGCAGAAGGAAAAAGTAGTGGGCCTTTTCTCGAAGGTCTACACGGCGAGAACAGCCGCTGCGTCCCGCCTTACCGATAGCGGTCCCGTCTAGACTCTTGCGGCACCGCTGAAGGCTATTCCATGTCTCCAAAGAATCTCGAATCGTCCCTCGATTACAGTGATCCACTGGAATTGATCCCACGAGCGCTGACAAAGGTCTACAGCCTGTGGGTGAGCAGGACGTTCCCACTTGCATCGACAGGTGCTCGACTCTCCATCCATCCGTCGGTCGATTTGAAACGGGCGATGGCGCGCCGCATCAAACTGGGCAATAACATCGTGATCGCTAAGGATGCCTGGCTCAACGTTCCTGGCTCTCTTCATGGTGAGACCGGGCCAGCGATTGTCATCGACGATAACTGCGCCATCGGACGCAGGAGCCAAATCTCGGCGAAAAACCGGTTCCCACCTGGAGTGTGATGTCATTCTCTCGCCATCGACTCTCGTCATGGACCACAACCACGCGTTTGAAGACGTAACGCTCCCGTCCCCGAGTCGAGGAATCACGAATGGCGGAACCGTCCGAATCGAGGAGGGATGCTGAATTGGGTTGGGGGCCACGGTAGTGTGTGGAAAAGGGGAGCTTGTGATCGGTAAGCATTCTGTCGTTGGCGCTAATTCCGCAGTTACCCGAAGCGTACCTCCGTATTCTGTTGTCACCGGAAACCCTGACAAGACCGTCAAACAGTTCGACCCGGCAAAGAAAGTTTGGGTGAAAGATTCCAACCGAAGTGCTGTGTCCGCCGCCGACGGGAGCAACCCGTTGGTATCAGCCTCGCTAAGGAATAAATCTTTGTGAGTGCTCCATTTATTTCTGCAGCTTCGTCAGTTGTGTCGAGCGTGAACGCCTTACACTTTGTTTGAGCTGACTTTCGAAAAGACCCCCGCTGGGAAGAATTCATCAGTCACACTCGGGGAAGCATCATCTTGAAGCGCGGTGATTTCCGAATCGCAGCATCCCCTCGCTTAGAACACCAATTTAGTCACGCGTCCCTTCTTTGAGACCCATAGAGCGAGCCTTTCGGTGCGCCGGATTGGAGGACAGTTTGTCGAGCTCACATGCATGTTTCATCCCAGAGCCGCTTCCGCAGGAACCGCCCCTCGCCCAACAGGGTGACAGGGAAGGCGACACACTTAG
>QIAL01000300.1:0-24329 GCA_003225535.1 Acidobacteriota bacterium
GCTTATGTCATCACTCCAATCCACTCGAATGCTGTGGTCGTCAGCTATTCCTACTTCGATGGCGACCTTATTTTTGATAATTCCACACCCATCACCGGCGCGACTGCAAGAATTAGCGTGCCAATCTTCAGCGTTTACCACTCGTTTAACCTCGTAGGACGCACTGCCAGTTTCACGGCGTCGTTGCCTTATGGCGTGGGCAACGTCCGGGGAACGGTGATGGACACCGAAACTAAGGCCTACCGGTCGGGTTTGTTCGACACCACGTTTCGCTTCTCCGTGAATCTGATGGGCGGTGCGGCGATGGATGTGCAAGATTTCCGCAAATGGCGGCAGAAGACAATCATCGGTGCAAGTCTCAGACTGGTTACGCCCACCGGCCAATACGATCCTACGAAGCTCATTAACTATGGTGCGAATCGCTGGGGCTTCAAACCTGAGGTCGGCGTTTCCCGACGATGGGGACACTGGGTCCTGGACGCTTACGCGGCTGTTTGGTTCTTCACCACGAATCACGAGTTCTTCTCCCACAATCAGTTCTCGCCCGGGACGAATGTGCAAAAGCAACAGTCGATGGGAGCATTCGAGGGACATCTGAGCTATGACGTCAAGCCCAGGCTCTGGGCTTCATTCGACGGCAATTTCTGGGTGGGCGGCCGTACAACGTTGAATGGCGTGGAGAATCCAAATTCACTTCAGAAGAACTCCCGAATCGGTGGTACGGTTTCAACCCCCGTAAGCAAGCACCAGTCCCTGAAGTTCAGCTACAACCGCGGCGCATACATCCGTTACGGCGGCAACTTGAACAATCTCGCTGTGGGCTGGCAATACTCCTGGTTTGGTCGGCCAAACTAGCGGACCGGTAGTTCGCATTGATGACCATGCTGTAGGAGTCTGGGAGAAAGCATGCTCAGATACCTGAGAGATTTCCCATTCGTCATTTTCATCCTCTCTTTGCTGGGACTATGGTTCTCAGCCCAGTTCGGTGTCTTCCTTCGAAAAAAACTCCGCCCCGTCGAGGACGAGGAGCGCAAGGACCTCGCCACCCTGGAAGCAGCCACCCTCAGTTTGCTAGGACTGATCATCGCATTCAGTTTTTCGATGGCGATTGGACGATACGACCAGCGAAAAAACTACGAGGCCGAAGAGGCGAATGCGATTGGTACCGAATATGCACGGGCTGACCTGCTCCCGGGCACAGACACCGAAAAGGTCCATAAGTTACTGAAAGAGTACTTGCATCAGCGCATTGCTTTCTATGAAACGCGCAATGAACGCGCTCTTGGGCAGGTTGTTGCGAACACCGATAGGCTCGAAGCGGAGCTATGGTTGAGCGTTCGAAACGTCGCCGCATCGCAGCCTACCCCCACCGTCGCCCTCGCAGTTTCCGGCATGAACGACGTTCTAAATGACAGGGCGTACGCCCAGGCTGCATGGTGGAACCGCATTCCGCTGGCCGCTTGGAATCTGATGGTAAGCATTGCCGTACTTTGCAACCTGCTGCTGGGCTATGGTGCACATCGGAACTCGACTCATTTGTTCCTGGTTCTCCCCTTGGCTCTTTCCATCGCGTTCCTGCTGATCTCGGATTTGGATAGCCCACGCGGTGGCATTATCCGGGTACCTCCCCAAAACCTGGCGGGTCTGGCCGAGTCTCTGCGAGGGCAATAAATCCAGGAAGCAGTCCACTCTAAAATAAAGAAGGGGTGCCCAAACTTTGGGCGCCCCTCTGTCTCTTGATCCCTTCGGAATTATTTCCGGTTGCGTTGAGGTGTAGGCTCCACAGGGAGGGCTACCTTCTCCGCTGCCAGAACAACGATGTCCCTACCTTCGGGCCAGCCATTGCTAAAGAGAAGCTTTGCCTCCGCCGCGGTCGCCGGGAAGTATTGTGTCGACTGTTCACCCTTCGGGAGCAACACGAGATCAACACGTCGGTTGTACGCCCACACAAGGTCTTGTACGTTTCCCAACGGCTTGGAAGGCTTCGACGGATTCTGCTCGTGCAACCTCTTGACCGTTGCGACATCGAGCTGATGATCTTTGCCTTGGAAGATCGTCTCGATTTTTGCCTCAGGAATGCCCTGCGATACAAGATATTGTTTGACTCGATTCGCACGGCGTTCACTCAAGGGTTTGTTGCGAGCATTGGAATCCCTCTCGTCAGTATTGCCCACTACGCTGAGCCTCGCGTCTGGATCATATTCAAGGTATGCCTTGAATCCGGCTGCCATTTGGCTCAGTGCCTGCTGCTGGCTTTGTAGCAGCCCGCCCTCCGGATGCCGCTGGTCGGGATGGCCGGTCGGAAAGAAAACACTGGCCAATGGCACTGCGGGTATCGGCTCTATGGAGCCGATAATCCGAACCGATGCCGACTGTGTATCCGACCCGCCACACTCGTTCCTGGCTGTCAAAACATAAGTCTGGACCTCATTTACTGATCCGTTCCCTTGCAGCTTCGGTTCAGCTTTGAACGAGCGAGAGTCGTTTGTTCCGACAGTACCAAGCGGCTCTATGGATACCGTCTGTGCATTCGACGTACTCCACACCACATTTGCAGAACCCTGTTCTATAACTTTGTCACCGATGCGGCGATACCTGATCTCGCCTGGAGAAGCTTGCAGCGAACTCTGCACGGCGGTGTTCACGTTGACAGTGCTGTTCGAGGTCACAGTTCCACCTGGACCCGACGCCTGCAGGGTGTACGTGGTGGTTTGAGTTGGCTTGTACGACAGTTCACCGGACGGGGCTGATTGCTTCACAGCTTCCGAGCCAGACGCAACGGAACGCTCCACAGTCTCGGCTGTGGTCCAATTCAGATTTGTAGAATCGCCGCAATTGATCTGCGTTGGCGTTGCAGCTAAATTTCCACTCACCGGTGCAACCACGACTCTCGCGCTTGCTGTTTCTGCCTTGAATCGCGGCAGAGACTCGATGCTGCCGCCTTGAGGCCACGGTTTTACCTTCTGCGTCCCATTCGCGGCATTGATGATCACGCGTTCATTCGCGTTAACATGCACCGTACCCGACCACTGAACTTTATCTTTGTTCTGAATCGTAACGGGGTACGTTCCCGGAGGCACGATCAGTTCCTGAATACAGCACGGGAGGAACGCTCCTCCGTGGTTAAATTCGTCGCCATGCCCAACCAGGTAGTCTGGAGTCTTACCCGTCAGGAGCACGGCAGAATGCGACGCAGACTCAATCTGAATCCGCCCCCAGGGCCCTTTTACCTCCCCTGTAACGGGCGCCAGTTTGAACTCGAGTGCAGTTGTGGTTCCCGGCTCGACTGTCACTTCGCGCACTTGTGACGTAAAACCGTAGTTGTACACGCCGATGGTGTGATTGCCCGAGGAAATCTTAACCGTTCGGCCGCCCGCTCCAAAAGGAACCCCGTCAACAAAGAGATATGCCTGTTTCGGCTCTACCTGGACCCGGAGTTTGCTGTCCGCGGCTAATACTGCTGACGCGGAGAGCAATACTCCAGCGAATGCGAGCCACATCTGGATCTTCCTGTAAGACATCGTATTCCTCCTCTAGCGAGGCAACCATTAAGGCTTACTCTGAAGCCTTTACACGCTAGTCTTATCCTTCTCTATGATCAGTGCGAAAGAGAGATAGATGAACTGTCAGCTTTGCCAGATTGACGTCCAGAGGATTACTATCACGAGGCACGGCGACGTGCTGGCGTCATCAGACTGCGGATGAGTTGCCCTTTGCAGATCTTTAGCGCGACCTGCCGAAAGCCCGCGGCGTCTTTGGGCGGAACGAACAATCCTTTTTCTTCTTCGGTAAGCTGCCCCGGAAGCGAGAGAGGAAGTCTCACGTGCCCGCTTGCCAGATCGTAGACCCCATAGACCACGCCAAGATCGGGGAGCCTGTCTCTAAATTCCTGGCGAAGACAGTAGGCGCTCTGTTTTGCGACTCTCGTCCCATACAGTGACTCCAAACTCAGCGCCGCAGCCCTGACTGCAACCAGAATCTGATCTTCAATACTCCGAACAGAATAGTCCGTTGCACTTTTGATATATCTACCTGGCTCCAGATACAAATCCACAGCGTCAGTGACCGCGCCGCAGTTCGTATGTGCCAAGACAACCAGCAGTTTCAGCGTCGTCGAGAAGTGACTCACTGCATACCGCATACTTCCAAGACATTCCTGCCCCAGCACATTTCCAGCAACCCGCACCACAAAAAGCTCATTCGACCCCGTGCTGAACACGAACTCCGGTGGAACGCGCGCATCCGCGCATCCAAGTAAGGCAGCGAAAGGACTCTGCAGCCCAGCACTTCGATCACTTCCACCCAGTCCGAAGCCTTGCGGCTTCGAACGAGTGCTTTTGCTCAGTGGACCGACGCCATTCTTCTTTGCGAAGTTGCGATTGCCTCGCACCAGTAATTGGCAAGCTCCATCGGGGGTTCGCGGTGCCGATTCTGCAACCGCGTCGAAGTAGTGTGCAGTCTTTAACACTGAAGTGCTTCCTTTTGGCGCTCACGACGTGTTTCCCTAGCTGGCGGCGGGTAGAGACTGCATTCTCTGTCCGATCAGTGCAGCGATTCTCGTCCGCTGCGTAATCCCGGGAATCCGCGATGCCAGCCCTTCCGCATGCAGAAAATCTCGCACGTCTCCGTGAACCTCCGCCAAGGCAAGCGCTGCTCCTGCTTGCTTCACGTCTTCGTCCAACTCGCTGAGCATCCGTACTCCTGCTAGATCGATGTTGGCGGACGTAGAGAGGTCTAGGACCACGAGATCAATAGCCCCATGGTTGCGCATTCGGTCCAGCACTTCCTTCCTGACATTCTGGGCGTTGAAGTAAAACAACCCAGCCTCGACCCTCAGTGTCAGTACACTCGGTATTGCTTCAACCTCCGGGTAACGCGATGAATCAGCAAAACGGTCCATCCCTGGCATCCGCCCAAGCAGGGCGATTCTCGGGCGGGAAGCACGCTTGAGCAGAAGCAGGATGGAGAAAACCGCTGCCAGCAACACGCCCTTCAATATCCCAAAAGCCAAGACTCCGAGCGTCGCCACCATGGCCACGCGAAATTCCATTTTGCTGACGTGGTACAGATGCCGGAGTTCCCGCGGACGTATCAAGCCACCTACTGCGATCAGCACAACCGCCGCCAGTACTGACTCCGGCAGGCTACGCAGCAATCCGGTCAGGAATAAAAGGACCATGCCAATGGCGCCGGAGGCAAAGACCAACGCAAGTGGGGTCTGCGCGCCGCCTTTCTCGTTGACAGCGGACTGCGACATGCCACCTGCCAGCGGATAGCCTTGCCCGATGCCGGCTGCCAGATTCGCAACTCCTAACGCCAGCAACTCTTGATCTGCATTGATTGGGTATTTGTGCGTGCGGGAAAAAGTCCGGACTACCGAAATACTCTCCACATAGGACAACAAGAAACATGCGAGCGCGACCCCGAGCAAACTATCCACTTCGCCCCACTGCACGACCGGCCAGCCCAAATGAGGAAGTCCTTCCGGAATCGCACCGACGGTTTTTACGCCTCGGCTCGACAATGGAGCGAACGACATAACCACGATAGAGATCATAACTACGAACAAAGCAATCGGCCGCCGTGGTAGGAAACGCTCGCCTAGGATAAGAGCCGCTAGTGCTCCCACTCCTATGATCAACGTATAGGGATTCGTTTCTCCCAGGTGTTTGCAGACCTCAATCACTCGAGTGAAGAAGTTGCTTCCTCCCGAATGGATGCCAAACAACTTCGGAAGTTGGGTGGAAGCGATGACTAAGCCAGCCCCAACCTTGAACCCACTAAGGATGGTCTCCGATACGAAGTTCGTAACGTTGCCCAGCCGCAGAACCCATGCAATCACGCCAATGAGACCCGCCAAAACAGCGACCGCCGCTGCCAGGTGCACTTGACGCATCGAGTCCCCGTTGGACAGTAGACCCAGCGCTGAGCCGATGAGAATCGAAATGGCCGAGGTAGGCCCAATCGCTAATTGGCGTGAGGTCCCAAACGCTGCGTAAACTGTCCCACCAAGCAAGTAGCAGTAAAGGCCAGCTTGCGGCGGAAGTCCAGCAAGGGATGCATAAGCGACCGATACCGGGATCGCATATGCCGCCAGCGTCAGCCCTGCGACCAAATCGGAGCGAAGCCAAGCCCGCTGGTACTGCGGCAGCCATTCGACACTTGGCAGCGTCGAACGAGCAAATCCGCCCCAATCTCTTGCGCCCATTGGTTTGATCTTCATCTTCTTTTCTTCACAGTCCACTTGCCGATAAGTCTCAGCACCACCTATCCCGCAACCTGCTCGCGAGTAATTTTGGATACGAGATCTGCCTTGCCCGTGTTGAGCACGTCAGCCGGATTCAGCCGTGCAAATAGATCAAGTGAACGTGCGATCGTGCCCGTCCAGCCGGTCTGATGGCTCGCACCAAGCCCTGCGCCATTGTCACCGTGAAAGTACTCGTAGAACAGGATGTAGTCCTTCCAGTGCGGATCTTCCTGAAACTTCTTCGTTCCACCATAGACCGGCCTTTTGCCATTAGCATCGCGGAGGAAGATATTCGATAACCTGTGCGCCAGTTCTTTTGCTACTTCAAACAAGGTCATTCGAACACCTGAACCTGTGGGGCACTCGACTTTGAAGTCGTCTCCGTAGAACTGGTACAGATTCACCAGACTGCGGATCAACAAGATGTTTACCGGCATCCACACTGGCCCGCGCCAGTTGGAATTGCCGCCAAACATTCCTGTATTTGACTCCGCGGGTAGATATTGCACTTTGTACTCATGTCCGCTCAGGTTGAAGACGAACGGGTGATCCAGGTGGTAGCGCGATAGAGACCGGATGCCATAAGGACCAAAGAATTCGTTTTCATCGAGCATGTAAGACAAAATCTGCTCTACCTTCTGCTTGTTACAAACCGACAAGAGTCGACGATCAGCGTAGCCCTTGAATTTGCCATCTGCTGGCGCGATATGTTCCAGCAGTTCGGGATGTCGCTTCTTGAATACCTCGATCGCCTCTGTCATTCGGGGATGGCGGGCTAGCACACCTGTCGCCTCAATCACAGTAGACGCGCACAACGGCAGCAACCCTACCAGGGACCGCACTTTCAGCCGCATGGCATCGCCATTCGGCAGATGAAGAAGGTCGTAGAAGAATCCTTCTTTCGAATCCCACATTTCATCGCGGTGCTCGCCAATGCGATCCATCGCGTATGTGATCCAGATAAACTGCTCCAAGAATTTGAGGGCGATATCCTCGTATACAGAGTCGTAGTCCGTTAGGATGAGCGCGATCTCGAGCATGTTCTGACAGTAGAAGGCCATCCAGGCCGTTCCGTCCGCCTGATCCAGGTGGCCCCCGGTAGGCAGCGGCGCACTGCGATCAAACACGCCAATGTTGTCTAGACCGAGGAATCCGCCGGCGAACACGTTCTTTCCCGACGGATCCTTCCGGTTCACCCACCAGTTGAAGTTTTGCATCAGCCCTTGAAAGGATCGCTCCAGGAACCGCACATCTGAGCGTCCCAGCTCTTTCTCAATATTGAAAAGGAACAATGTCGCCCAGGCGTGAACCGGCGGGTTCACGTCACTGAAGTTCCACTCGTAAGCAGGAATTTGTCCGTTCGGATGCGCATAGAGATTGCGCAGCATCAGAAGAAGCTGGTCCTTTGCTAGATCGAAATCCACCAAGGAAAGCGCAATCGTGTGGAAAGCCAAATCCCACGCGGCATACCACGGATATTCCCATTTGTCGGGCATCGAGATAATGTCGCTGTTCAGCATGTGGAACCACTCGGTATTGCGCATCGCGCGATGAGTATTCCCTGTCATGGGATGAGCCTCATGCTCCTGCAGCCACCTGTCCAGGTCGAAGTAGTAGTACTGTTTGCTCCACAGCATCCCGGCCAATGCCTGGCGGTGCACACGCCGTTCGTCTTCGCTCAAAGAAGATGGGGTAATCCGATCGTAGAGTTCGTTCGCCTCTGCAAGGCGAGCAGACAATGTCTGATCGAATGTAACGAAGGGGTCGGCAGGTAATGGCTGGCTGAGGCGCAACCTCACGATTTGGCTACCTCCGGCCGGGATCTCCAGTTCGTAGTGCGCAGCTGCTTTTGTCCCTTCCTTTGAGGGGTTGACTGCCTCCTTATTGCCGGCGATCAGGAACTCGTGGAATGCGTCTTTGACGAAGGGTGAAGGATTCGATTGCCCCCACAGCCGGCTGGCGTTGGACTCATTTTCTGTGAACAGGAGTTCCGGCCCGCCGTCGCAATACAGCACGCGCTCACCCAACTTCGGGTGTGACGCCAGCACAATTCCCTCTTGCGCGCGAACAGACGGCTTGATTTCACTCTTGTCCCATGACCACGTATTCCGAAACCACAACGTGGGCAGCAAGTGGATCTTTGCCGCTTCAGGACCGCGATTGTGAACTGAGATACGGACCAGCACATCCTCCGGATCACCTTTGGCGTACTCTACAAAGACGTCAAAGTAGCGATCGTCATCGAATACCCCCGTATCCAGCAGCTCATATTCAAGGTCTTCGCGTGAACGCTTCGCGTTCGCTTCAACGAGGTCACGATACGGAAATTCCCGCTGCGGATATTTGTACAGATACTTCATGTAAGAGTGCGTCGGTGTGCTGTCGAGGTAAAAGTAATACTCCTTCACATCCTCGCCGTGGTTCCCCTCACTGTTGGTCAGCCCAAAGAGGCGCTCTTTCAGGATTGGATCCCGTCCGTTCCAAAGTGCGACCGAAAAGCAGAGTTGCTGCTTGTCGTCAGAGATGCCGGCCAGCCCATCTTCGCCCCAGCGATAGGCGCGCGAGCGCGATTGGTCATGGCTAAAATAACCCCAGGCGTTCCCATCGTCGCTGTAATCCTCGCGGACTGTGCCCCATTGCCGTTCACTCAGGTATGGCCCCCAAGTCTTCCAGGGGATTCCCGATTCTCGCGTGTCGTTTAGTCGTCTCTGCTCTTTTGTTTCTAAGTAAGTAACCGAAGACTTCTTAGTTGTTGGTGTCGGTGTCATGTTCGTCTCTCCGTCCTTCGATGTCTGTATGGCTTCCTGTCACAGCCAACTTGTAGTCCTGACCAAATGAGCTTCGTAGCCGGCGATCCTGCACTTGTGTGACCGCGGAACTCTCACAGTCTGATTAGTACCGTTTGTTGCGTTCAATCCGCACGCTGCGACTGGTCGAAATGGACCTGAGGTGCGACTGTTTTGGTCCGATGGGGCCGATCTTTTCGGCAGTCGCAATTGCGGAGGTGATTCCGACAGAGTGCGCTTTACCGCAACGAACAGTCTCGCCAAGAAAGCGGAAGCCACCCTGGACGCAACTTTCTCCGCAAACTGGGAAGGTAAGCTACGACTGCATCGTAAGCCTGGAATCGATGCTCTTGGGACTGGCAAATCTGACAGCTGCTGTGGCTCTATTCGTACGAGTGGCTCAGTTGCTAGTGCATTGCTTCAGTGGCACGAAGCTTCATCCTGAAAACTCCCGCTAGCAAGCATCTGTCCCAAGAAACGTCCGCAAGAGACAATTTTTTGGGACAGTGGCTCCTTCTGCAGCGCAGTAGGAGAAACAGCATATTTCGCTGTGTCCATCGACTTGCGTGCCTCCATGAGCTTGTTGCTCCACTCCTGGACGGCTTCGAACTCGCGCTTAAGCAGGTTCTCTCCGCCTCGATCCCCTTCGGTTGAGACTGCTGCCGATACAACTCCGAGTCCACTCTGAGCTCTGGCTCGGTAATCAGCCACCCAGTTCTCCGAGATTGGATAACCATTCTTAAGAGAATTTGCTAGCGAGCTTGCCCACTCCCGCATCAGCGAGATTTCCTCAATCCCCGCCTTCATGAATTCTCGGCTCAAGCGCAGACTGGCCGACGGATCCTCCTCAGTCGCCTTCATTGGGGTGTCAGTGCCGCTACAAGACAGGTTAACTACGATCTGGTTTCCCTGATAATCCACAGATCCATGCCCGATTTGTACCAAACGCTTCAGGTCGACGTATGTTTTGCCTCCGACTTCCATGACAACCACTTTGCCGGACAGGTCATTTATCACGAGAGTCCGAAATTCCTCTCCCGCCTGCGCCGAAGTCACCGTTGATAGCAGCAACAAGATGAGTGTGTAACCGCATTCCCTGCTGTTGTGCATATAAACTCCGTGAGCCAGATTCGCAGTAAGCCGCTGAACCAGCTTAGATGGCCGCTACCGGCTCTCCCACTGTCAACACTGATAGCGTTAGCCGCTGGTGGAAATGAGCTTAAGCAATCGCTCTACAGACGGGTTGTTGCCAATTCTGTCGAGAGCGCAGTTGCTCGTACTTTTGCCAGTTTAACGACTCTCCACCCTAGTGGAATATTGCGAGAAAAGAGTGAGTCGGGTTCCTCTGCGCTGTCCCAGGAGCAGAAATCATGGGAAAGCTTCGCATCCCTTGCCCCCATCCTTTCGTGATGGTAGGGCTCGTGGTCTGCTGCCTTCAATTAGCAGTAGCACAACATCCTGCATCGGTTGTGAGTGGTGCCTCTCCACAACGGTCGAAGCACACCAAGAGCGTAGACGACCTCGACGCCATCGGGACGCGCAACGTCAGCGGAAAGCGTATCGGCAATTGGTACTCTCTCGAGCGAGAGATCAAACTCGGTCATGAATATTCTGATCAGATCGAGAGTGAAACTAAGCCCTTGCACGATCCGTTCATAACGGAGTACGTCAATCGTGTGGTGCAAAACATCGTCCGCAACTCCGACGCTAAAGTGCCTTTCGTCATCAAGGTCATCGACTCTGAGGAAATCAACGCCTTCGCTCTCCCTGGCGGATTCCTGTACGTGAACAGTGGCCTGCTTTTGGCCACTGAGAACGAAGCAGAGCTTGCCGCGGTCATGGCGCACGAGATCGCTCATGTGGCCGCGCGTCACGCCACCCGGCAGATGACTCGGATTCACATTTTAGACCTCACGTCCATCCCCTTGGTTGCATTTGGAGGCAATATTGGAGGCGCTGCCCGCGAAGCGGTAGTGTCGCTGAGCGCAATGAGGTTCTCCAGAACCTACGAAGCTGAGGCTGACTATTTGGGTGTCGAATACGCTTACAAGGCCGGTTACGATCCGCGAGCATTGATCTCCTTTCTCGAGCGGCTCAATTTGGTTGAGAACCAGAATCCGGGAGCAGTATCCAGGGCCTTCTCTACTCATCCGCCCACCGGTGATCGCATTCGTAAAATGCTGCAGGAAATTGAACATCTATTACCGGCACGCGCGGCCTACGTTCTCTCTACCTCAGACTTTGACGAATTACGCTCTCGCTTGGTCTCACGTATCAGCAAGCACTCGAACAGCACGCCTGATCCACATCGCCCAACCTTACGACGCCGAGACACTCGCGAAGGCAACGAGTTCACACCTTCAGACGCTGCTCCAAGTCCCGATCGGCCCGGACCTGCCTCGCGCTGAACACGTGCTTAGGTACATCCGACTGTCACAACTGCCAGACCGCAGTGGTGTCCACACCGACTAGACTCCTTGTGCTCAGAAATTGCGGCACTTTGGTTTTCTGCGGCGATCAGCAGTCCCTCCCGCTAAACACAAACGTACGGGCGGAGTACACCGCTGGGGTCCTCTGCTTGCTGCTGACGAGGGTGGTTATCATCAGCGAATCCGAGAACTCCTAGAACAAAATCACATCACATCTGGTTAGTCTGATAGTTCTAAACGCGACGTGGTCCGAGCAGAGTTGATACAGCGAGACTTGGATACCCGAGCCAACTCGCTTCCCAACTCGCGATTTTACGGAATCACAAATGGTGAGCAAGTGCGCCAATCCGTCCTGCGATACCCCCTTTCACTACTTCCGCGAAGGAAAGCTCTTTGTGTTTGAGCCACACGAGAGGGGCTCTTCCGACCTATTCCTTAGAGTCGAACACTTTTGGCTGTGCGAGTGTTGTGCTCCTAGCATGACAATCGTGGTAGACGCAGGTGGCCATCCTCGAGTGGAGTCGGTGCAGCACACTCGTCCGGCCGCGTAGCTGCGTTGGTTGTCCCTCAGTCAAGACTCTTCGCGGACAAAAGGATCCTCACTTCTGTCACTTTTGTCAGTCGTCGAGTTCCATTGTTAGGCGCGATGATCGTACCGTAGATGGCACAGGCGTCTAGCCGCCAAGCGTACGTCTCATTCTGGACTCACGTCGACAGACTCCAATCCGTGAAACCTGCGGATGTGCGCTGCGACAACGCTGAGATCGTGCGCCATCGCTCCGTACGTCGTCTTTGCGGATGAGGCAACGGAAGTACAGCAGGGAGGGCTTATGCAACTCGAAGTCTCTCAATCGGGACCGTTTAATGCAACGATTCGAATCATCATCGCTCTCACTTGCGCGGTTATCTTGATTCCGGGCGACATGAGTTTGGTGATACCTGTCTCGGCGTTCTCAGAGGACCAGGAAGCGGCAAAAATCCCGCCTGATCAACTTGATTCTTTGGTCGCCCCGATTGCACTGTACTCGGATCCTCTCTTGAGCCAGGTGTTAGTGGCTTCCACTTATCCTCTTGAAATCGTCCAACTCCAGCAGTGGCTGGAGAAGAACAAGGGATTGAAAGACAAAGCGTTGGCAGATGCAGTGAAGAAACAAGAGTGGGATCCAAGTATCCAGTCTCTGGCAGCGATTCCGGAGGTCGCCAAGAAACTGAACGACAATATCAAATGGACCACCGATCTCGGAAACGCGTTTCTTGCCCAGCAAAGCGATGTCATGGACGCAGTACAGCGCATGCGCAAGAAAGCCAAAGACACTGGAAACTTGAAATCCTCTGAGCAGCAGAAAGTGGAAACAAAGGTGGTCGAAAGCAAGCAGGTGATCGTAGTTCAGCCCGCCAGTCCGGAAGTTATTTACGTTCCTAGCTACAATCCGACGGTTGTCTACGGCCCACCTGTCTATGCCTATCCGCCCATAGCCTATCCACCGCCTCCACCACCGGGGTATTACGCGGCAGGCATGGCGATTTCATTCGGCGTCGGCATGATGATGGGAGCAGCCTGGGGCGGGGGCTGGGGGGGCTATAACTGCGGATGGGGCCACGGCGGCAACAACGTCTACATCAATAATAACAACAACTTTGTCAACAATTCCAACCGTAACACGAACGTGAACCGCAACACGAATGTCTCCAATCGTAGTGGCAATAACTCCTGGCAGCATAATCCTCAGCATCGCGGTGGCACTCCTTACCCGAACCGATCGACGGCAAACCAATTTGGTGGGACGGCTCGCGGAGACTCAATGGCGAACCGGCAGGCAAACGCGCGCCAGAACCAAGGTCAACGAGGAGACAGGCAACAAGCGGGAGGCGATCGCAATGGTGGAAATCGCCCGCAACAAGCAGCAAGCCGTGATCGTACGGATTCCGGACGACAGCAAGGCGGTGTGAGCGATCGCAGCGCCGGAGGCGATCGTAACTCGGGCGGGCGATCGGCCGGTAACAGCAGCGCAAGTCGAGGTGGTGGTGGCGGGGGGGATCGGGTCGGAGACCGAAGTGTTTCCAGTGGCGGTGGCTCTCGTGATTCCAGCGCTTTCGGCGGAGGTGGCGGGGGCAGTGGAAGCAGCGCCCGCAGCAGTAGTGCACGCGGCTCCTCCAGCATGGGAACATCCCGCGGTGGTGGTGGATCGAGGAGTGGTGGTGGCGGCGGCGGCCGGCGCCGATGATCTGGGCCACAAACTAATTAGGAGGAGTCTATGAGACTCGCACAGCTTAGCTTCGCTCCATCGAATGCTCACATCGCCATTTTGCTCGCGGCTTGCTTTTGTTCTGTCTTGCCGGTCCCGTCAGTCGCTCAGTCTTCCTCAGACAACCCAGCAACGGCGACCTCGACCGGCCAGGACTCGTTCGCTAGCCCGCAATGGGCTGCCGACGCCTTGATTCGTGCTGCCACGGATTACGACGTTGCTGCGTTGCTGAAGATCTTCGGTCCGGAAGGCCAAGATTTTGTGTCCTCTGCCGACCCGGTGCACGACAAGAACCGTATCGACGCCTTCGCCGCTAAAGCTCGAGAAAAGAAGTCCGTCACAACCGATCCGACAAACGGATCGCGCGCTATCCTTTCCGTTGGAAACGACAACTGGCCATTCCCCGTCCCGATCGTCAGAAAGGGACGCAAATGGATCTTCGATTCCAAACAGGGGCACGATGAGATTCTTTTCCGCCGCATTGGAGCGAATGAACTCGATGCCATCCAAATCTGCAAAGGCTTCGTCGAAGCACAGAAGGAGTACGCATCAGAAATACATGATGACTCAGGAGTGAATGAATACGCGCAGAAGATCATCAGCACTCCCGGTAAACGAGATGGCCTGTACTGGCAGAATCCGGACGGCACACCTGGGGGTCCGATCAGTGAAGCCGTCGCACGCGCCATTGAGGAAGGCTACTCTCCAGCTCAATCTTCCGGATACCACGGCTACATTTTCAAAGTCCTGAAGGGCCAGGGTCCAGCAGCACGACTCGGACAACTCGACTACGTCATCAATGGCGTAATGATCGGAGGATTTGCCTTGGTCGCGGCGCCCGCCGAATACCGCATCACAGGAGTCAAGACCTTCATGGTGAGCTATGACGGCAAGGTTTACGAAAAGGACTTGGGTCCTACCACGCGGGAGATTGTCAGCGCCATGGAGCGCTACAATCCTGACAAGACTTGGCACCCTTTGGGTGAGGAATGGACACAACCAGCGGATTCTTCGGCGGAATGAGTCAAGGGCGAAACTCTGGATCGTTCACTAGGTAAAGGCATACGACGGCGTGACGGCCTTGCTACGCGTCCGCGAACGGTAACTCAAGAATGGCCGGCAACGGCCCGCAGAATTCGATGGTGCCATCGATACAGATCGGACAAATAGCTTGCAGAACCGGGTATTGCGAATGGATGGCAATGAAGGAATTGCACTTCCCACATCGCCACAGTGTAGCCTGCAGCTCTTCGGTCAAGGCACTCTTTTTATGGCCACCTTTGCTAAGGCCAGAGATGTTGTTCATAAACTCCTCACCTTCATTCGCCACAGGTCGCATTATCAATCTGGCCAATGATTTTAGAACTGTGTCTTATGACAGTCGGGAGCACTTCGTTCTATTCGCGCCGTTTCTCCACCCAGCAATGCGTACCTGTCAGCTCTACCAGTTTCAGCCTGCAGAGACTTTGAACTATTTTGCCCGCAGGGCTTTATTCGGAGGGCACGTGAAAACCACGCTGTACATCCTGTTGTCAGCCGTCATCTCAATGGGAGCCACCTTCGCTTTCGCTCAGAAGGTAAAGGTGGGATATGACAAGGAAGCGGATTTCTCCAAATACAAAACGTACAGTTGGGCTCAGCCTGCACTGCCTGCTGCGCGGCCGGTCCTCTTTGAGGCGGTAGTCGCGCGGGTCGACGTCGAATTGCACTCGAAGAACTTGTCGCATGTTCCTAGCGGTGGCGACCTCACGATTATGCCTTCCGGCGGGGTGAATTTCGGTATTGCAGGTGAGGCCGGCACACCGTACTCGCCGACCTACGGCGGGCCTCCGCCGATGTTGAACGCAACTATGTGGACGGGCCCTGGTGGATCTTCATCAGCTGGAACCTATGTCCCCGAGGGGACGCTGGTATTAACTTTCGTCGAGCGAGACTCCAATAAAGTGGTCTGGTCTGGTTCCGTGAAACAGAAACTCGACATCCAAAAGAAGACCAAGTCTCTGGAGCTTGCCGATAAAGCTGTCATTAAGCTACTGAAGGAATTTCCGGGTAAGAAGTGACTCGCCTTTTAAAGCATAGTCTTCTCTTCCCTGCTGGTTGATGGCTCCGAGGCATCCTCTTTCGCAGCGTTATCGGCAGCCACTCCAAGCCCTGAGCCGCAGCGGAGATCATTGCTCGACCAAAGGAATCTCCGAGGCTAGCTGCAGATCTACCACCAGTCCGATACGACGATCAAGCTGGAAGAATCGAGCTGTCTTCTTGTTGTGGAGAGCATCCTGAAACTTTGGCAAATACTTCAATCTCAGTTGGATGACTGCGTCATCGCTCTCATTCCACTTCCTTACTAGAACCTGCGCATCTTCGCTCGAAAGGTTTTCGTACTTGGCAGCATACTCTTTAATCATGGCAAGTTTAGCGTCGTTGATCTTCGTCAGGTCCGCAGCATATTGATCGTATACAGGCCAGAACTTGGTTGCCTCGCTCTCCGTGAGCGACATGTTGGCTGCCACAAGCGTCTTTTTGTCCGATTTCAGATCTTTCCGCATTAGTTGAATGTAGTCATCAGACACTGCCGAGGCAGACTGCTGCGCCACCAATCCTGCGCATCCCAGCAAAATGTTGGCGCCGACCAAAACGATACCTTTTCCCCTCATCATGGACCTCCCTGATCAAAATCAGAACGATTCGCTCATTCACTTGATCTTCGGGCAGTATGCTCCCGGCTAGTTTCGTGAGGAACGGCGTTCACACAGAGGCTACGGTTCTCGCGTCAGGAACGACACTGACAATACTGACAGGACGCGGTTTTTCAACCGAGCGAACCTCGCACCCTTTTTGGCGGAAGTTTCTACGGAGGGCGAGCGACTCCGGACGGCATCGTGTTTATGCAAAGTCGCACTCGTATCGGCTGCTCACTATCACGAGATGACACTTCCCTGCTCTCGATATGCCCGAAGCAGCCCATCCGGTCAATGGAAGCAACGCGTTTCGAGATCCGATTCTTTGGTGCGATTTCGTGTCCTCGTTGTGGCGGTTCCGCTATGAGAATGGCGCGCTCGATCGCACTCATGAGTGCCTTCCCGAATCTTTTCTGGGGTGTCGCTGTCAGGCACATCACTGTCAGGAATATCAGGGCGAGTTTCACTCAACTTGGCCGAGAATCACCAACCTGGTGAATCTCAGCCACTTCCGCAGCCGACAGAACTGCAGTCTCGTGCTAGTTTGTGTTTCGTTATGTACGTTAACTCCTTAGAACCAAAGCCACTCCCAAAGTAATCTTCCCGCCCGGTATTGGCCCCCAGATTGCAACATTTCTGGGGTGGTTCAAGTCGATGACCCATCATCTTCAGCGGCGTTGCAAGAGATAGGAGTTCGCATTTTGGTGGTCGAGGACTATGCAAGCTGGTCCCATTTCCTCTGTTCAACTCTTGGTCAGAAACAGGAGTTGAGAGTTGTGTGCGTAGTGTCCAATGGTCTAGACGCCGTAGAAAAAGCTAAGCAGCTGACACCCGACCTGATCATGTTGGACATCGGCCTTCCACAATTGGACGGAATCCAAGCCGCGCGGCGAATACTGGCCTTTGCTCCTCAGTCAAAGATCATCTTTGTCAGCGAAAACCGCGACCTGGACATCGTCGAGGAAACTCTGAAGACGGGCGCTTGTGGCTATGTCTTGAAATCACGGGCCGCGAGTGATTTATTGGTCGCGGTCGAAGCAGTTCTTGCTGGCGGAACATTCGTAAGCGAACACATTTCTCTCTAGACAGGTAATTATCCACTTGGAATTCTCAAAGCGAAGGAACCGATTCAGCGGCTGGGGGACGTGCTCTAGGCCTCGACCTCGGGTACATCACGGCGGCCGAGACATCCCGCCCGTTCCATTGATATTTTGAAGTGCTTTACCCGCGGAACTGTCCTTTAATCTTCCCAGTCGCCTATTCTTATCGCAGTGTGCCTGGCGGGTCTATTGTCTGGGCTCGATTCGTCGGCCTGGTGCGCGCCCTCTATTCCGCCCACGCTTAGAGTACGATGGCGTCGCAGCCGGGCACGGTCCGCATGGTTCCCTTCCTTGAAGTCCAGATGTCCCGGTGATGTTTCAATCACGTCCCTACTCGCCGGCACCTTCGATATCCAGTAGCTCCACCATTCGAAGTACGCAGCTCGATCCTTGTCCTTCAGCATCAGGGACCACCCTTCACAAATGCCCACCCTACTAGACCATCAGCACGCCCAAAACTGGCAGAAGCGTTGATTCGTCCCCAATTATTTGCAGTGGTGTAGTCACATTAAAGGTCAAGCCACAGGAAATGAGACTCATACGGCGTTTTTGGTCACCGATTAGAGGGCCCCGATCCCAGCCTTTGGACGCCCAAACTCGCGAACTGGATGCGGATGATTGGTTCGATCCCACCGTCCCCGCACTGTCAGGACCGACAGTTCTTCACCGCTGGCCATGGGGCTACATTTCTCCCAAGACATTCCATGCGTGGACTGTTCGAGGCGAACAAGGAGAAGAAAAGCGAATGCTCAACCTAAGGCAACTCATAAGAAAGTTCGGTATTGTCCCTCTGGTCGTTACTTTGCTCTCCTTCCCCGCTGCTGCTCAAAGAGTGGAACTTTTTGGTGGATATCAGTTCACTCACCTTCAACCAGCCTTCAATGCAAACGGCTGGGATGCCTCAATTACTGGGAACTTCAAACACATATTGGGCATCACCGGCGATTTCAGTGGAGCTTATGAACGGGGCGTTCATGCATACACATATACCGGGGGACCGGTGCTGACTGCCCGTTTGCCCGTAGTACAGCCCTTTGTACATGCGCTATTTGGTGGTATGACGGTCGGCGGCGGAACATCCAGTTCCACCTCCGGCTTCACCATGATGTTTGGCGGTGGCCTCGATATTGGAATGCGCAAAGGAATCGGTTTCCGAGTCGTACAAGCGGACTGGATCAGCACCAACTTCTCAGGGACCACTCGTAATCGGAACGTTCGCGCTTCGACAGGGCTTGTAATCAAGTTCTAAAAGAGGATCGCCCTTTGTTTTTCTCCCGCTTCTTTCGAGCGCTTAACACTGGCGCTGTCCACGGGGATTCCCGAGAACGATTTTACAAAGATGTTGCGTAGATTAGGAATCTTAACCTTCCCGGATCGGCACGTTAGCCCATGCCGAGGCTCATTCACCATGAAGTATCATATTTATCTGATCGCGACACTCGTTCTCACCCTGACTTCCTTCGCCGCAGCACAAAACCAGAACTCGCCCGCGGTTGACCAGGCCCTTAAAGCAACCGGGAAACCTATCGATTTCCTCTTCAATTACCTCAACATGGCAGGTACCACAAAGGCCAGTGAGTTCCGGCCTTTGACTCAGCGGGAACGAACCCATATCTATTTGAAAACGATGGCGAATCCATTGGGATACATTAAGGCCGGATTCTCCGCCGGAATCGATCAATGGAAAGACAAGCCTCAAGAATGGGAACAGGGAGCATCCGGCTATGGAAAGCGCTTTGCGAACATCGTGGGCCAGTATTCCATTCAACGCACTGTGACATTCGGTCTCTCCAGCGCATTCCATGAAGACAATCGTTATTTCAATTCTGGCAAAACGGGTCTCTTACCCCGCACTGAGTACGCGCTAGTGAGTGGCGTGCTTGCCCGACATGATGATGGGAGCCGGCATGTGTCGATTTCCCAGGTGGGCGGAGTAGCCGCCGGCGCATTCCTGTCCCGTTACTGGCAGCCTCCCAGCCAGCGCTCTGCCGGTGATGGGGCCGTCAGCTTCGGGATCACCATGGCAAGCAATATGGGATTCAGCGTGCTGAAAGAATTTCTTCCTGACTTGGGACGGATAATCTCGAAGAAACACAAAACTCCCTAGCGCTGTTCAGTACTTCGAACCGTGATCGCCAAGCTTTGGCGACTAGTTTCCGCCACTCACTCCTTTGTTCACCATCAGCTTAACTTCGACGCGCCGGTTTTGCGAGCGTCCTTCCGAGGTTTCATTCGAAGCAACCGGATTTGAAATGCCCATCGCACCAGGAGAAACAATGTGACGAGGTGGAACTTTGCATTCCTGCATCAGGTAATTGACGACTGCGTACGCGCGATCTTTGCTCAAACTCTGGTTCGCCGCCGCATTTCCAGTTGAATCGGCAAATCCCTTTACTTCAAGGATGTAGCCAGGTACGCTACTGGCATCTCCCGCAAGTTTCGTTAGCGCCGCCCTATCTTTTTCCGCCACCACTGATTTACCCGTAGCGAAATACACAATGGCCTGATCTTTCACGTCGTAATCTGCCAAGTCCGAGAAACGCCGGCTTACCTCTTCGTCATTGGCTGAGATCTGCGCTTTGTTCGCTGCGATATTTGCCTCGTTTACAGAGATTGATTCCTTGTTTGAAGCGATCTTCACCGCATTCGCCGCTACTTTTTCTTCTGTAGGCGCCAGCCCAGCCTGGATCATGCTGGCGGTCTGCAAGTCGTCTTTGCTGAACGTAATAGTTTTGGCTTCGAACTTGCCGTCCGCCCCTGGAGTACCCTTCACGCTGACCTTAAGCCCGGGGATGAGACTTGTCCACGACATCTGCTGTTTACGTAGTCCGAGGCCTTTCGGCGTCTGCACCTTTGTTGAGTCTGTTAGGGTGACGACCTGAGTTCCATCGGCGGTGCGCAGCGTAAGAGTATCCGCCGCACGTGCGGTGATCAGGCCTTTGACGGTGGTTTCATCTTGTCCAGACATCAGGGCCCAGGGCACGCAGCAGAAGACCAGGGCCAGAGCTACAAACACACTGGTTCTTTTCATTTTGGTTACACCTCCACGAGAGGAAACTATCGACGTAACCCGAATTTGTGCACTGGCAAAACTAACAGCTTCATGAAAAGTGACGATTGTGGCAGGAAATTTCCGTGGACCTCGTTCTCCGGGTTCTGGCGGAATAAGAAACGTAGAGAAACATCGCTCGACTGCCAGCGTTGACAGGTGACGCAGTCGAGTCGAGTCGCGAGAATTCCTCGTTATGAAGCCGCAATTGCGTGCACTTGCTGTAGTTCTGTCGATCATGGGCTGTCTCGCCTTTGGCAAGTCCAGCCACGTGGTGATGAGCTGGCGGAATCCCAACGCACCGGCCAAGCAGTTCCGTCGTGTCCTGGCATTAGGGCTGAGTGAGAAGACTGCTGTCCGTGCCGACTTCGAAGATGCGTTAGCCGCTCGACTTGAAGAAACGGGACGCCAAGCGATCTCCGGAAACGCGATCCTTTTGAGACCAGAGGGAACGCAGCTCAGCCTGGATTACCTCCGAGCCCAGGTACGAGACAACCAGATCGAGGCAGTGGTTGTCTCTCGTTTGATCAAAGTCGAGAAGAAGGTCACCTACATTCCGGGTGGACCCTCCTTCGTGCCCTATCCGTATTACGGCACTTTCTACGGCTACTACGGTTCGGTTTACCCCATAGTCTACACACCGGATTATTTGCGTGAAGAAAAGAAGGTACGCATCGAGACAAATCTATATCTCCTGTCTGAAGGAGATGGAGTGCTCGTGTGGACCGGCATCACCGATACTTTCGATCCCACCGACGTAGACAAAGCAATCGGCAAACTTGTCAAGCTGCTCGTAAAACAAATGCAGAGTGACGGTGTACTCTAGAAGTCGCTACCGTGGACGGTGTAAATTCCTCACGCGACGCAGTAATTCTTCACGCCAGGCCAACAAAGCCACGCCAACTTCTATCCTCGCGCACACCAACTGGGAAGTAGCGGTTGTGTATGTCGGGTGGACGTATTGGCCTAGGTTCTCCGGTTGGGGAGATGAAACGTGGAATCGCCTTTAATACCGGATTCCTATGGTGACCAGAATCAATTGCGTGCTGATGTTCTTTGTCGGTGCGTAGTGATAGCGCGTCTCCACATAAAACCGGTAAGGGGCCGCGCCGACTCTTGCCGTGAACCCTATGCCTCCGTTCGCACCTAAAGTGTTCGAGGTCGAGCTTACCGGTGGCTGGTTGGGGTTTACTATTCCCGAGGCGCAGGTGTATCCGAACCAGCGCCAGACTGGAGTGCAAGGGTTGCCGGAGCCCGAATTGACCTCCTTTGAAAGCCAGGTATTGCGGTAGTACCAGCCCCCGCCACCGATGAGATAGGTCCCGAGTAATCGACCTCGCAATTCGAATCGGTAATTTCCAGTGAGAGCATACAGGTCGGAATTTCCGTTAAGATCCTTCGATTGCAGGGCTGTTTGCAGCGGTTGCAGAGCTCCACTTGACGGATAGACTCTGGTCCACATGAACTCACCGACCACTGCATTACGCAGGTTGAAGTTATACCCCACACCGCCCACAATGCCCCAGCCGGTGCCGACAGCCTGAGCGGAAGGATTGACAGGCACACTCACAATCATGGCAAGATTACTGTTGAGCTTGCATTCATCTCCGCAGTCATCCTGTGCTTGGAGAAGTGGCACCGACACCAGTGCGATTGCCAGAAGAATGATGTTTCTCACACTCAACTTGCGAATTTGCATCACTCCGTCCAGTCCGGCTCTTCCTGATTCCTCGAGGAGTACAGCCTCCAACCATTGGGCGCGTTCGAGCGACTGTGAAAGACTCTACCCTGCCAGAACCTTAACCATTTGAGATTCGCGCCCGCCTTGCCGAGAGAATTGTGAGGCTTTCTGCCTTCTTAATGTTGACTTCGACGCAGATATTACGGCCGTTTGCCGGGGTCTCGAACTGTCAAAATTGGCAGCGGCTCTAAGAGGCGGCGGACGATGGGACCCTGGAGACTTCAATGCCCATGCGCAGGAGTTTTCCAGCCAAATCACGTGCGAGGTGACGCTGTAATACACTCCGAGTTTCGAGATGGGCATTCAGATAGCGCTCCAGCGTCGCCGTATCCCACTGGAGGATGCGGGCTGGTTCCACCGTCACTGCATCCACGTCCGACACAACTCCTCGAATGAGGAGAGCCGAACCCACGATCTCCCCGGCTCCAAGTTCACCGAGAGTCCGCCCTTCGTTCGTCACCCGAACCTTTCCATGAATGATGAGGGAAACGCATTCGATGGATTTTCCGTGTTCCATTAAGCGCTCGCCAGCGGCCGTCGTGGTCCAAGATCCCATGCTCAGAACCCGTAGAACTTCCCGCGGCGGCAAATTCCCGAAGGCAAGCCGCCGTACCTCCTCCTCCTCTGACGTCAGTTGGACGGGTCGACGTTCGCGAAAGAGACGCCACGCATGAAAGATATTGATTCCGGCAAATAGAACGCTCCAGCCGAACGCAGCCCACAGAGGTGTTGGCTGAAACATGAGATAGGGAAGCGCGATTATCGAAGATGCGACGGCAAACAACCGCAACCATAAAATGTCACGAACGCAGTACGCCGCCAGTAGCAGGATGTTGGCGATGTGAATGAAGTAATCGACTTTGAATTCCACGTTTCCTCTCCCTTGCTGCTGAATATCTGTTACGGCAGAAAATGCGTTCTCCCCGTGATTGTGGCGCTCCGAGATTGCCGTTGAAAGCTGTCAAATCTCTCAGTGGCCGTTCGCTCCAATGGGATGTAAGGGGTATCCATGGATTGGAGCGACCCTCTCGAAACATAAAGATCGCACCCGAACCGCTTATGCAGGCTGAGACCAGAGCACGCGAGTCCTTGGAGGAAATCACAGACCTGGCGTTGGAATTCGGCCGACTATCGATGGAGGCGGGCGCAAGCGCCCGTCATGTAGAGGACATCGCAGAAAGAGTAGCTCTTGGTCTGGGGGCTGAGCGGGTAGATATGAGCATTGGCTATTGCTCCCTGGCCGTCACGATTTCTTTCGGTCACGAAGCAATCACACGAATCTGCAAAGTTGGACCGGTGGGCGTGAACGAGCGCCTGCACGGCGCCTTGAGCGCAGCTGCTGCGCGAATCGAGCGCTGCGAAATGACTGTGACACAGGCTCGTACTGAGCTCACGTCAACGCTGCGCGAATGTTCTCGTCATGCCGATTGGCTCATCACCCTCGGGGTCAGCGTCGCGTGTGCTGCGTTTGGTCGGCTGATGGGAATTGACTGGCGAGGCGTTGGACCCATCTTTTTGGGAGCTGCACTCGTCCAGATCGTCCGGCGCGGGCTGGCGTTGCACAATGTAAATCCCTTTATATCCGCGGCAACGGCGGCGTTTTTCGGATCAGCCCTGTGCGGATTCGGGGCACGGTGGGTTGGCAGTCCTACAGCGGCCACGAACATGATTGCCCCCGTCTTGCTGTTGGTGCCCGGAGTACCCCTCTTCAATGCGCAGTGCGACATCCTCGAAGGTCGTCCGAGTCTGGGAAGTGCCCGAGCCGTCTGGGCGGCGGTGATGCTGTTATTCATGACCCTGGGTGTCTGGCTGGCCCGGGAGTTGCTGGAAGGAGCGCGCTGACTATGGATCTGCTGCCACTGCTCCACAACACGGTTTGTGGCGGGCTCGCCGCGGCAGGCTTCGGTGTGCTCTTCAACGTCAGCTTCCGAGGACTGCCCTGGTGTGCGGCCAGTGGAGCACTAGCCTTGGCATTGCGGACGATCGCCCTCGGGGCAGGCTGGAGACTCGAAGCAGCCTCGTTTGTCGCGGCTCTCCTGCTTGGAATCGTCGT
>QIAL01000300.1:24447-45465 GCA_003225535.1 Acidobacteriota bacterium
CGCTTTATTTACCATCGGTGCTCTGGGAACCGGACTCGCGCTCCCGATCGTTGTGCTCCGAGCACGCTCGCGGAGGATTTCGCGGACCTGAGGTTCGATGGGACAAGAGCGGCGAGGGCAATGCGAGTGCACCCCTGTGAATCGGTCATCACGTTCATTACAGCGTCTGAGTGCCACCAATGCCTGTTACAACAATCAGGTGTGGAGTAAGAATAGAAAAGATATGACAATTCTGTAGACAGTCGTCTCCATGATGCGGTTCTGATGTGAGTGCCCTTCCCAATATCGAAAGTCGTCCTGTTCCAGTCCGCGTTGCATTGCTGGTGGGCAGAGACGCTCTCATTGAAGAGCAACTGCATGACATTCTGGAGCCCGGTGTCTGGGCATTGCAGCACGCAACCGATAACGCTGCGGCGCTGGCGATGGCCCGCGGTAAGAATTTTGATCTGGTCTTGACCAGCGAGAAGACGTCCGGCAGGGAGGACATTGAACTCCTTCGCAAGCTGAGACGCATACGTCCGCATACACGCCTGATCATCCTGGCCGAAGAAAGCACGCCTTCGGACGTAATTGCCTCAATGCGCGAGCATGCGTTCAGCTACTTTTCCAAACCATTCTCGGCATGCGCGCTCGCGGTAATGATTCGTCATGCGATCGAAGAACCCTGCTGGGACGACGGCATCGATGTAGTCTCGGCAACATCGGAATGGATTCGCATCTATGCTCGCTGCGATCTAAAGACTGCCGATCGAGTACTTCAGTTCTTTGATGAGATTGCCGACTTGCCGAATCCGGAAAAAAGCGCGGTTGGCATGGCTTTTCGTGAGATGCTGACGAACGCGATCGAACACGGCGGGCGCCTGGACCCTAACCAGCAAGTTGAAATCTCTTATTTGCGAGCCCGTCACATGGTGACGTGTCGAATTAGTGATCCAGGGGAAGGCTTTACCTTGGACGAGATTCCTCACGCTGCGATAGCCAACCCGGCGGACGACCCGATACGCCACTTCGCATACCGTGACGCGCGTGGCATGCGACCAGGTGGGTTTGGCGTTCTGCTCACCCAGCGACTGATAGATGAACTCGTGTACAACGAGCAAGGCAACGAGGTTACGCTCGTTAAGTATCTCGATCTCGAACCGCGGGTTTCACAGAGTTCAAACCTGCTTCCTCCAACCAACGCGGAGGGATAATCAGAATCCTGGTCGCAACGCTGCCGCGAAGCAAAGTACCTCGCGAGACTTGAGCAGTGCCACCCAACGGCAGTCACGGTTTTTCCGTTATATCAGTCCGAACGCGTCAAGTTCCTTGTCGGATGTCGGCTGCGCTGGCGGAACTGTCGCCTCGCGAACATCATTCAACAGCATGTGCCTTCGAATACTAAACCAGCAAAGATTAAACCATTAAAGCTATAAGAACTGTCAGTAGCGCGGTTTTCATGCCGTCGATATATTCCCGACAATTCACATCGGCCCACATCCCCACCTCTTGTCCACCCCTCACAAGAGTGATGTGGGCCCGCTTCTTTAGATAGAAAGTTCCTTTTAGTTCATGCCTGCGCGAACGTCGACCAATAGTTGATCAAACGCCTGCAGTCGGATCAAACCTGCTCGTGGATATTCCACATCGATGATGACGTACACGATGATGACAGTCATGACCGCGAAACTCAGAATGTGGAGCCAACTCCGGCGTTGGCCGTTTGACATCCTGTACCCGGCCAACATCGCGCAAATTAGGCCGAGGCCGAACAGAAGTACGTAGATGATGTTGGGTGGGTGGGTTTGTAGCGCCATCCCGCGTGTCGTAGTGATGTCGATCATGCTGTTTAGCGAAGGAAGAAGCAGCTTGCCAGCGTCCGCGTGAGAATCTTTGAGTTGCGTAGCGGCCACTGCCTTGGTCCAGATCTCTTTCTGGATTTTCTTGGATTTGGCCACCTCCACTTCCGCTGCCTCAAGGTTTGGCAGCTTGCGGTAGGTTTCCACTCGAGAGTCCACATACCGGCGAAACAACCCTTGAAGCTCGGGCTGCGCTTTCACTGACAGCAAGTTGAGCCGCAGGTACGCGGTTTCGATGCAGTTCGCCTCCACAGCAATTAACGCCCGCTTTTCGTTAAACCGTCCTGCCGCGCCCGAAAATGTGAATGCCACGACCAATCCAAACATGGCGAACATCGCGCCTTCGATCGTACCCAGGCTACCCCGCTCGCCTTCCGATTCGGTCGGGCGGCGCCGGATGCCAAGGCGACGGCCGACTTCCAGCATGATCAGCATGCCGCCGAAGAGCAACACTGCGAAAAGCCACGGGGAAATAGGAGGCTCCATCTAACGTGATCCTTTCAATCCCGCAGGCTCGCGTCTTACTTAACCTCTAGCTCATGTCTGCGGCGCGATTTCGACGGTTCCCTCCAGCCAGGCGAGGAACAGTTTGTATCCCACTGATAGAACGATTGCACCTACGAAAAGCCCGATAATTCCCATCGCCATGAATCCGCCAATGGCCCCCAGGAACACAACCGCGGTGGGTACTGCGACGCCGCGCCCCAGCAGCAGAGGCTTAAGCACGTTGTCCATCAAGCCGACCATGACACACCAAACCAAAAAGATCACGGCCTTGGTGGTGCTGGCAATCGCGAACATGTAAATCACAGCTGGTATTAAGACGAGCCCTCCAAGCTGGAGCACCGCTGCAAAAAGGACTACGGCCGCGAAGATTGACTGGATCAACGCTACGCCAATAATGCCGTTCGTTACGCTGCGGACGGTGGCGCCGGCCAGTTCCTCAAACTCCGGCCCCTTGTCGCCAAAGAGACGGTTAGCAAGTGAACGCGCCGTCCTACCACATATTGCAGAGTTCGCAAGAAGTACTCCAGCAACGATGACCGAAAGAATCCACTGCAACACCGCCAATCCGACTCCAGCAGAGGCCAAAAACAATTGTGGAATGATCACTTTGATCTGTGGAGCAAAGGTCTGCAAAGCCACGGCCAAGTTCTTGGAGGCCAGTTCCCAAGCGTCTTTCAACCGAGGCCCGATGACAGGCCAGGTTTCGATGCGTGGCGGTGGCGGTGGAATGAGGTGTGTTCCGTCCTTAAGGTGAGCCGCCAGACTCTGAATACCTTCGACCAATGATCCGGTGAGCAGCACAACCGGCACCAGTAAAACGACGAACAGAAATACAGTAACCGCCACCGCGGCAAGACGACTGCTGCCGCCCACTAAATTCTGAACCCTGCGATAGCCGGGGTAAGCCGCGATGGCGATGATGATGCCCCAGGCAATCAGAGGAATGAACGGCCGCAGGATGAGAAGACACGCGGCAGCCAGCAAACTGAGGAGCCCCACGTGAATAGCCACTTCAAGGGCACGACGCATGTAGTCCTTACTACTGATGCCTTCCAAGATCATTTACCGAGTCCGTTTCTCTTCTAGTGCGTCCGAGCGACGTCTGCGCGAGGTAGACGGAGGATCACCATGGCGTGTCGGAGAGAAGACCAATGAGTAGCGCCAGCAGGGAGCGAAATCCAGCGCACTCAGTCGGATTCTGGCGTGCTGGCACAAAGTTGAAACCTGTCATGTCTGTCAGGGGTAGTTCTGCAGCATTTCCGGTATTGCCAATACCGCACACTATCTCTCGATTCGGTACAGAAAGAGTGGTCCGATCACTCTCCACAGTGCACTCCATGATCAGCTTCGCCCCCACTATAGTCACGGGCGCCTTTCTATACTGCGTGCAGTAGGGACTTAACGCCCGTTGAGGGCAATGACGCTATCTGTTTTGACAGTTCCCTACGCACGAACCTCCGCCTCATGCTTGCTGGGACGGCTGCGGGCGCTCGTTCGACGACAGTCCAAGCGGGCAGCAAACAACGCCTTCCCAGAAAAGGAGACAGGCCCATGGTGCGAACTTCGTTCCAGAAAGTGCTTGAGACAATTATCAGGAGGGCTCTTCCCTGCTTCATCACTTCCACCCTACTGATGATTCTCCCTGTGTTCGCCGCCGACAAACAGAAAGATGAAGATACCCTTCGGCAAGCCAACCTCGTGTTACAAGGTTTGCTTAACAGCAAGAGCATCTCGCCGACCTTGTTGTCAAAGGCGGATTGTGTGTTGATCCTTCCTGGTGTTAAAAAGTTTGGCTTCGGTGTCGGTGGAAGCGGCGGCCGCGGTCCATTACTGTGCCGTAGTGGCCAGGACTTTAAGGGCAAGTGGTCAACGCCTGCGATGTACTCAGTCGGTGGCGCCAGTGTGGGTTTTCAGATAGGTGGCTCGTCCAGCGATTTTGTCCTCTTGCTCATGAATCCGAAAGTAGTGAATCAGGTGCTGAACGGAAAGACCAAGATGGGCACCGATGCGACGGCAGCCGCAGGCCCTGGAGCCACGGCAGCAAGTGCGTCTGACGCTGACATTTTCACCTATGGGCGGGCCAAGGGCGTGTTTGCCGGCGTATCACTGGGAGGCGCTACCGTGGAACCGGACAATGACGCGAACTACCGCCTGTACAGCAAGACGCTGACGGCCACCGATATCGTACGCGGAACTGATACCAAGCCATCGGAGGAAGGTAAAGCCCTGGTGACAGTGCTTAACAGCAAGATCGGAAAGCAGAGCAAATGAGAAGAGGCCAATTGCCGAGATCCGTGGACAGTCACGAAGATGGCAGATGTATGTATTTGATTCGCGATTAGGTGCGACGTTATTCCTGATAAAAGACTAACAAAATGCCCAGCAGCACCATGCCACTTGGCCAAGCGTAGGGAATGAAGCCTCGGCGCCAAAATTCACCATCGTAAATAAATTTAAACAGGGCGACTCCCAAGCCAACGATCATGAACCAGAAGTGTTCGCGCTCGACAAGCAGCATTGAAGGCGTCATGTGGTGGTGATGACCGGGCGAGGGAGTATCGGCGATCGCTGGGTTTAGGAGTATAGAGGCGTGATCCATGCTGGAGTGGTCCATGGGCATGCGGGAAAGGTCCATATCTGTCGTGGGGTGGTCCATGCCGCTCGTGGCATCCAATGCACGGGCAATAAGTGGCGTACCGTCGGGACCGAGCGCAGGATTGATCAGGTAAGCTCGGGCTTCTGGCGAAGTCCCCCCGGCGCCGGCGGTGTGATCGTGAACAAGGAGAGACGCCGCTCCTACGACGGCCAGGATGGAGAATGCCCAGGCCCGCCAAAAACGATTGAGGGATCCGCGCGCGCGAAGATATTCGACTATGCCAATCGCAATGAGAATCAGCGAATAGATCTTGTGCTGTCCAGCTTCCCGGTCGTGGTGCAGAAGCCACGCCCAGCTCATGTTGCCGCGCGGCCAGATTTCAGCATCACTCCAAAGGGCCAGGAACAATCCCATAAGCAGAAACAAAGCTGGCCAGAAATGGCGCAGAGGTCGGAGATTCGGAGACAGAAAGGTCACCAGCACGAGGAGCCCGACTCCAATCAGTGCCCACCCAGCGATGTGGTGATTAAACTCCGAAGGAGCCTTGTTGGGATCCACAGATGCGAGGGAGACGGGACTTGCAACCGCGACCACGTGTTGGCCAGAAACCTGGACCATCAGAACGTTGTCTGCACGTCCGTCCAATCCCGCAAGACTGACCCAAAGAATCAGAACATAACATATCGCACGCATGCACACTCCAGCTATTGAGCACAAATGACTTACAACTCCCGCCCTGCCATAACTATCGAGCGGATTAACTGCCAACAAAGGCGATAACTCTTGTGACACAGGATACAAACTGATGAAACCCCGCCCAAGAATGTAATTGAGATTGCTTTCTTGTCGGGTATGTCGACTACTGGCAGTTATAACAGGATAACTATTGCGATAACACGCTCCGTGGACTTGGTTGATTTAATCAGACACGCTTTCCGGCCACTGGCAAATGTCACAGTAGCCAAGGGTAGTTCTGGCCCTCTGAAATGAGCTGGGCCTCTCATTTTATGAGGGGCCGTGAGTCATTCCAATGAGCGGAAGTGCGCGGCGGTGACCGTCAGAGAGAAGATCACGGAGAGATTCCAACGACAGATCAGGCTGACAGAGTCGGCCTTGAGCCTCACGCTTGCTGCCGCTTGATACGTCTGCCCTCAGTGACGCGACTTCAACAAGACGTTCCAGGATCTCCAGGAGGAGACAAAATGCGCAAATGGATCCTTTTCACCTTGATCATGATGTTTGCACTGTGCGCTGTTGCGGCCACGAAAGAGAAGGGGAAAGTAGCGCTGAAGGATGTTCAGCCGGCTGGGGTAACTGACAAGAAACATAAGCATCAGCAGTACGACTTGTTTTTTACCATCACCTCTGGCCAGGACTACACTTGCCGAACCTCTGATAAAGCATCGGTTAAGGCAACCGAACTAGTCGTTGGCGGCAGCATTTCGTACGAGGAAGAAGCTCTCCGTTATCGTCGAAGGGGAGAGTTTATTCAACGATGGAGTCGCTGCGGTCCTCTATGGAATTCTGGTTGCTGGAATTACCTCGGGTACGGATTGCTAGAAAAAAGCTGATCACCGCAGAAAAGAGTTCCATCGAGGAGGCTCAACAGGACGGCCTGATCTCCCAGCGAATAGCTGGCAAGATGCTGGAGGAGTCGGATCGGCGATTGGATCATGTGGCAAACCAGGGCTGAATACTTGCAGCTCCTAAATCGGCAGTTGAGAGTGATTTTGGAGTCGAACCGGGGAGCAAATCACACTGCTGCACTTTCCTGAAAGTTTGTTGAAATCACGCGCTTTCACGTGCACGAGGCAGGCGGTTGAAGAAATTATAGCTTTTGACAACTCGACTCTCTCGGCACTCACAATCTAACCCAGAACGGCGTAGAATCGTCGCCAAGACAGCAGTGGGGCTTCAGCGCATCTCATATTGTGGCTTCATCCGCAAGTAGTCGATATCGGTGCGCCAGCGGGTGAGGAGCGTGAGCACTTCACAGAAGTCAGGTCTCGGAGGAAGAGAAAATGGACGTGAGAGCAGCACAAACGCTGACATCCGACAACGAACTCTTCTACCATGCCTTCAACGCTAGCCCGATTGGGATTACGCTAGAGAATCTAGAGGGACGACCTCTCTTCGCGAATCGGTCCCTTTGCTCAATGCTTGGATTCACTGAAGAAGAATTGCGCGGCAAACACTGTGCCGATTTCTCTCCTCCCGAAGATGCCGAGAAAGACTGGGCTCTTTTTCAACAATTGCGAGCAGGATCGATAAATCACTACCAACTGGAGAAGCGTTATTTTCGAAGTGATGGGTCGTTGGTGTGGGGACGCTTGAGTATCTCTTTATTGAACAGTCGTCCAACCCCGCTGGTAGTTGCGATGGTAGAAGACATCACTGACAAAAAGACAACAGAGGAGGCATTACGCAGCAGCGAGGAACGGCTGAAAATCTTTGTTAAGCATGTACCAGCGGCAGTGGCGATGCTCGACTGCGACATGCGTTATCTCCAAGTAAGCGACCGCTGGTGCGTGGATTTCCGACACGAAACTTCGCAATTGCTAGGACGTTCGCATTACGAAATGTTCCCTGACATTCCCGACCGCTGGAAAGAAATTCACCGCCGTGCTCTGGCGGGAGAAACGTTGCGAGCCGATGAAGACCGTTGGGATCGCGAGGGCGGCACTGCGTGGCTCCGATGGGAGATTCGCCCTTGGAAGAACTCCGATGGGCTACCCGGAGGTATTCTCATTTTTTCTGAGGACATCACCCACCGCAAGAATGCTGAAGAAGCGCTTTTAGGCATGAGCCGAAAGCTGGTCGAAGCACATGAGCAGGAACGTACCCGGATTGGGAGGGACTTGCATGACGACATCGTCCAACGACTCGCGCTTCTGGCGATCGAACTCGAAGGAGTTCAGCATGACTTGGCGCCTGAACTCAGTCGAAGAATAGACGATCTACGAAACCAAGCTACGCAAATAACTAACGATGTTCAATTGTTATCGCACGAACTACACTCTTCGAAGCTGGAATATTTGGGCATCGTTGGAGCGATAAAGAACTTCTGCAGAGAGTATTGCGAGCATCAGAAATTGGAAATTGACTTCAAAAGTCATGATCTGCCTGCTGCCATACCAAGCGAACTTTCTCTTTCTTTGTTCCGGGTTCTACAAGAAGCCCTACGCAACGGCACGAAGCACAGCGGGGTAAAGAGCTTCGAAGTGAAGCTGTGGGGAACCCGGGATGAGATCCATCTTACGGTTAGAGATTCCGGGGTAGGCTTTCATCCCGAAGCGGCTAGGGGAGGTCGAGGGCTTGGTCTGGTCAGCATGGAAGAGCGACTGAAACTTCTGAACGGAACCCTTACAATCGAATCGCAGCCCAAGAGTGGCACAACGATCCACGCTCGTGTGCCGTTCAGTTCAAGCGAAGATTCCATGCGTGCGGCTGGGTAAAAACTGCGGCCCACACTTCATCATCCGGCTGTTTACGAGAGTCACCGCGCTAAGAACCTCGACCGCTCAATGTTTTGGCGGACAATAAAACGCTCCAGCGATTTTATAGTCCTGCAGCGTAAACATAATGCATAAATTTTGGCGCTCAGCGACGGAATGTTTGGCTGCGCGTGCTACAGAAAGCCCTGCACAATGCCGTGAATCACAACGGGGTGCATCAGTTCGATGTGCAATTGAGTGGAACATCGAATGAGATTCATCTCACGGTGAAGGGCAGCCTTTCCATCCTCTCGGAACCGAGGCGTGGTACGACTCCACGCTCGCGTTCCTTCCACTTCAACCAGGGATTCTGCACCGGCGGCAGGATAGAAACGGTGGGGTCGCCGTCAACGATTTCACCGGGAATGAATGGCTGAATGCTCGGCACAGATTCGTTGAAAGATTTGCCTGTCCATCACGCCTTGAACATTATCCTGAGAATACCCGCAGAGAATGTCCACGTTGTATCTCTTGGCTAGCCGATTACCGAGTTTTTCCATTTGAATCGCCGCCTCTGAATTACCTTGGGCCCACAAGAGATGCACACATTCTCCGAAAATTGCAACGCGGGCTTGTTCTCTCTTCACGGCTTCGGCCGCTTTCACAATAAGATTACCCAATAGCTTCGAAAACAGAACTGGATCAGGTATGCCATTGCGCATGAATGTCGAGAGCGTCTCTGCGGCATCCAAGGTTATATACCTGCCCTGCTCAATAGCAGCACTAATATCCAAGCCATTTGCCTGTAATTTCAATAGAAGGCTGTCCCGGTGAGACTCGGTCGCGACAACGATAGCGGCATTCCCGGCGTTGAGAGCAGTCACGATGAACTGAGTAACATCATCTAGCAGACCTGCGTCGTCAGAATAGAACCCCACATCGTGGCGATCAGCGATTTCCATATTTTGGTCGAGTTGTGCGCACCTGTTGCTTTGCAGGTCTTGGGTGGCTGCTGCGTACGAGTCACCGACGAAATCATGGCCAGAAAATCTCCGACCGACAAACTGCCCGCCCCGAAGAACTACGTCCAGAGCCTCCAGTAGCTCGCTTCCAGCATCAGTCTTGACGACATAGCCACATGCACCGAGACCGAGGGCTTCCGCCACCCCATCGGCAGAACTCTCTTGACTCACAAAGAGTATTTTGGATTCGGGGGACAGCTTGCGGATTCGTCGAGCCGCTTCGATTCCATTCAGCGATGGTAAGCCGATGTCGAGCACAATCAGGTCTGGGTGCAGTTCTTCCGCTCTCTGAACAGCTTCTAATCCATCTGAGACCTCGCAGACGATGTGCAATTCTGGTCTTTTCCCCAGAGTCGAACAGATGAAGCGCCGAAATGGTTCGTTATCCTCGACGACAAGAACCCGGCTTGTTGACGTTTCCAATTCGCCCCCTTTGCACTGTCCAAACCCGACTTTGAGAGTCAGTCGCTGTTTGTATTCATCATCCCATGCTCCGCAATTGAGATCGTTGCGCGGGCGCATGGATAAATCGGCGATTCTGGCTGGGGACTGATACGAAAGAAGCGATTTAATACTACACTTTTCCACGGGTCCCGCGATGAAATTCGGCTCACCGTCATTGCGCCTCCGGCTTAACAACAAAAGCTCAAGTGAGACGTGGGTGATGTTGATCTGACAGAGGGTGGTCGCACAATACAGTGAACACAAGGGTCGTCACCGTCAAAAATGACAGGTGCCGAAATATCGAAGGTGTGCTTGCTGAAGATGTGTAGAACACTTAGGAGACTTGCCCGTCGGTATGCTTCCGGACTTTCTCCAGCGCCGAACAGGCAAATCGGCGAAACGGTTCATAATCCTCTACCACGAGCACCCGGACTGGCGGCATGCCTCGGCCGCCGCCTCTGCGAGAACCAGTAGCCATGTGCGTAACACTCCATTAGTGAAGGTGCCCGCCGTTTCATCGTTGACGTGGTTGTGCAATCGGTTCGGCACGCTAAAGAACTCCCAAATGTGCGCTGACGAATAGACACTGCCAGGCTTCGCCTTCAGAATCAGGTAACAAACGCCTGCCGATGTACAATGCAGATTCATGCCACCTCGGTGGCCAGTCTATTTCCGGAGTCCTTTGCTTTGTCCTGGTCCCCAAACAATCTTCCCCGTATCCTCCTCTTGACTCTGACCTTCACAACTGGGTTGGTCTTCCATGCCGGCGCCGAACCCAAGCCACAGCCACTTTCAGACGGTTCTTATCAACTGCATCTGGTTCACACACATACTGGAGAACGACTGAACATCGTTTACCGCGATGGAGCAGGTTACGACCCTCAATCCCTGGCTCGCCTAAACCGTTATCTGCGCGACCACCGCACTAGCGAAGTTCATGAGTACGATCCCCGCGTGTTCGACCTCCTTCACGACCTGACGACCGCACTCGGGAATCCTGCTCTTGAGATTGATGTAGTCTGCGGTTACCGCACTCCCTGGAGCAATGAATTCCTCCGCACTCATGGGCACGGAGTCGCTCGCCACAGTCTCCATATGCAGGCCATGGCGATTGACATTCGGATACCGGGAGTTCCAACCGCGCAGGTGAGGGACGCTGCCTTAGCGCTGCATCGAGGCGGTGTTGGCTACTACGCAGCATCTGATTTTGTGCACGTCGACGTGGGGCGCATCCGGCACTGGTAGTGGATCTGCGAATTACGGATAAGGATACCCCTTGGCCAACGCCGCGGCGAGTTTGGCATCGTGTCCGTAAATGTCATCGGTGAAGTGAACTTCGCCGTTCTCATATGCGAGAGCCGTCCCATAAACAATGAAGACGGGAACTGGCTTCACGAGGTTTATAGTAACGTTGTCCTTCCCGCTCTGCATTCCTTGCTGCACTCGCTCTACCGTCCAATCGGGATTGTTCCGTAGCACCCAGGCACCTAATTCCGCGGGTTTCTCAACTCGAATACAGCCATGGCTGAAATCACGGCGGGAGCGCGAGAATAGAGACTGAGAGGGCGTGCTGTGAAGATAGACGTTGTGTTCGTTGGGAAATATCAGTTTGATCAAGCCCAGGGCATTGGACGGGCCTGGCTTCTGCCGCACTGCTAGCTTTCCCGCACGTAGTTGCGCCAATACTTCATCGGAAATTTCTCCTGAGGTAACCACCTTGCCGTCTTGTGTTGTAACTTCGTAGTTTTTGCTTGCGATGTAGCCGCGATCGCGCTGGGTCGCTCGAACAATCTCGCTGCGGAGAATGCTCGGCGGAACATTCCAGTACGGCCGCAGTACAATATAGGTCATGTCGCGAGTGAAGACCGGCGTCTGCGTGCGCATCCCTTTCCCGACCACCACACGCATGTCCATCACTACCTTGTTGTTCTCATCGAGGGCACGGAGACGGAAATCCGGAATATTTACGATGATCGGCGGCGCCGAAAACTCAGCCGGCAACCAGCGCCAACGTTCCAGTGTGAGTTGCAGTTGAAGCACCCGGTCCCGAAGTGGCACATTGAGTTGTTTGATGGTGGAGGAACCGAGGCGGCCATCAGCATCCAGACCGTGGCGGCGCTGGAAGTGTTTGACCCCATCCACCAGGGAACCGTCATAGGTCCCCGGGTCACTGGGAAGAGTGGCATCAGTGGGCAGGTCGCCGACGAGCCGCAAGAAACGAACCAGCCGGGGCACACCAGGGTATGAATGACCGGGCTCGATGGGCTTCGTAACATCAGGAAGTTTTACTTCTTCTTCGGCGCGTGCCAGTTCGATATAGCGTGCGAGCGCCTGCTCAGTCCTGCGGTAGCCAGCAAACGGAGGTTCCACTTCGTCCAACAGTGCTTGTAGATCCGAAGTAGTCAGGACTCGATCGCGTAGAAACTGATCCAGGTCGTACTTCTTCCGTTCTACACTCAGTCCAAAATCGAAATGCTGCGGATTGATTCGTCCGATGCGCAAATCGGACACATAGCGCATGGTGCAAACGGTCAGCGCCACGTCGAAACGAGCCACGACTGCGCCACTTGGCGAGCCCTGCAGGGCACGGATTCTCTCATCCCATCGCGAAGCGTCGTAATCTTCCGGGTCGAGCCCTTTTTTCCCAGCATCCCTGAAGCGCTCGATTAGCGACAAGGCCTGCGGGACGGGTCGTGCCTCCCGGACCCAGGAAGCCGTATAGCTTGAAGGCAAATAGAATTTTTGCAGCGAGCTTCGATAGTCACTGAAGTTCGGCCAGCGCATCCCTTCGAGGTTCCCGCTTGTGACCAGATTCTGTATATCTGCTTGCTGTCCGGCGCTGACACACGCCAGAGACACGATGGCAACAGCGATCTTCCCCACGAGGTGTTTTAAGTTATGCATGTATTGGGTTTCTCAGGACAATTGTCATAATCATGGTTGGCGCACTGGTTCATTGGCTCCTTGCCCATCCTTATACGGCGGAGAGACTCAATGAGACGTGCTGATCCGGATAAGTGCACGCTACAAGCAACGGTTCTCACGAGTAACTGCTAGAACTGTCAGTGCCACATGCACTTGGCTGCCGTGCTGCGCTGTCAACGTCACCTCTCGGCTGAGCTTCGCCGGACTCGCCATGCTTCAACCTCGAGGCCGGAACCGCGCAACCGTTAACCGGCCGACAGTATTACTGTTGCGCTCATTCTCGGCGATATATCACGCTATAACTTCTAACAGTTCCGGACACACAGCCACCGGCCTACATTCGTTTCTTGAGAGAGGGAGAGCCCTCATAGATCCCAGATCGTACCCTCGTCACTTGAGAATTCGATGGTCACAATAGAGCTCTCTGGGCGACTTTCTCTGTTAAATGAAAGGAAGGGCTAAAAGTGAGCATAGATGTCAGCACCCATCAGTCTGATGGCATCGCGGTCGTCGGCCTTAGGGGCCGAATCACCCTCGGTGAAGGTACCGAAGCTCTGCGTGATACGGTGCGCGACCTGCTTTCCCAAGGGCAGAACAGAATCCTCTTGAACCTCGGCGAAGTGAACTATATCGACAGCTCTGGTATCGGCGAACTTGTCAGTGCCTTCACTGCTGCCAAAAGGCAGGGAGGCGAAGTCAAACTGCTGAACCTGACCAAGAAGGTTCATGATCTGCTGCAGATCACGAAGCTCTACACCGTCTTCGATGTGAAAGACGACGAAGCATCGGCGGTAGCGTCTTTCGGCAGTTCCCAAGAGCGTGTCGCTGGATAAGTCATCTCTAATCGCGAGTGTCCGAGACAAGGCTGTCTTGGCCGGAGCATTTTCGGATCCCCACAAGGCCGTGCAACAGGCTTACAACCGGACGAGCAATTTTTCTTACGGAATGGTGTACATCGCCTACTTTTTCTGAACAAGTCGCCGGCATCACAACAATCAAGGATGGGGTCACGACCGGACGCGACGCCTTGGTCAACAAGGCCGGGGCGCCCGGAACGGTGATTGTGACGCTAGGGTTTCATTTGTCCCTCGCAGCGCCGCGCCGAGGTCGCCGGACAGTCCTGACCTTCCCCGCCTTTCCTCCTCCACAGAAGAACCGATCGGCGCCATCGGATTCGAGCCCGGAAACACCCACTCCGCGGGGCATCTCAAGGCTCTCGAGAACCTCTCCAGTCCGAGGATCGATTCGCCTCAAATCACTCTCGCCGCCTTCCCAGGTGGCATGCCATAACTCTCCATCGACCCAGGTCACGCCGGTGACGAAACGGTTGGACTCAATGGTGCGAAGAATTGCTCCCGTTTCGGGATTGACTTGATGGATCTTCCGGTTCCGATACTCACCGACCCAGAGCATGCCCTCGGCCCACGCGAGGCCCGAGTCGCCGCCGCCACCTGGCGCGGGAATGGTGGCTACCACTTGTCCGCTCTTGGGGTCGATCTTATGAATGTGATCTTCGGCGATCTGATAAAGATATTTTCCGTCGAAAGCCGTTCCCGCATGCGCCGCAACTTCGATCGTGCGCTGCATCTTTCCGCTCGACGGATCGAAGGCGTTCAACTGGTCACCGGAAGCGAACCAGACGTTCTGACCATCATAGGTGACGCCATGGACTCGCTCGGCACCCGGAAAGGGCCCATATTCGCGGACGATTTCGGCGGTGGATTTGTTCATGCGCCCATCCTAGTCGTCCGGTAGTGGAGCGGGGAGTAACAAGATTGTCGTGAAACCGGGGAGAGGCGGAGTGATCCAGCGGCGGGCTCGAGCTTGGCCGAAAGACTGCACTTTCCCCGCGGCCGCTAGTTCGTCGAGTGCGCGCTGCACGGTTCGCTGGCTGGCGCCGAGGGCCAGGGCCAGGGCTGAACTGGACCATGACTCGCCGTCGGCCAGGAAGGCGAGGACTGCACCATGTTCTTCTTCAACCGGGCGTGCTAGCACGACGACCTCGCTCCGGCTGCGAGGCTTTAGCGCGAAACCACGCCGCGTCGCGGTGATGGTGGTCAGTGGGCGAAGCATCCTGCGCAGACGTCCGATCTCGACGCGCAAACGTGCGCGATGCGATTCATCAACGAACCGTGCTCCGAACGCGCGGACCAGTAGAACGTCTCTTGGCACGTCGCCGGGCCATGCCTCGCCCAGCGCCCGAGCGAGCGCGAACAACACTGGACGCGTTGTCAGGGAAACGAGCGTGTTTCCCCTGCGCACGACATTGCGACAGGCGTCGATGACAAGCGCTTTCGACGAGAGGACCGTTTCGACTTCTTCGAGCCGGAGAAGGCGCTCCTCGCCACGCCCAATCCGGCGAGCAGCGGGCATATTTAAGACACGGCGGGCACTTTCGACTTCCGCCGTCAGCGCCGGGATATGAGCCAGGCGTGCGACTTCCTCGCCGCGCGTTAGTGCGGCCCGCGCGTCCTTTGTCCGGAGGCGACGCATCGCCATTCCCGCAATGACCAGTTCGTGAGCTGTTCTTAGTGCAGGGGGAAATGGTGTGGGGTCGAGATCCGCGAGCATACCCTCGACGTCGTCGAGGCGACCGATCAGGAGGAGACGGCGGACAGCGAGATAGCGCGCGAATTCGGCGTTCAAACGGTCGCCGTGCTGCTCCAGCGTGGATCGCGCTGCATCGAGCGTTTTCGTGGGCCAATTCAGGTCGCGCGACGCGAGGGCAACCTCGGCCTCAGCCACCACGCATCGGGCGCGCGCGACGGGTTCTTTCGCACTGAATGCGCGCGCAGCACGTCGCAAGAGTTCTTTCGCGCGTGAAAAATCGCCGAGTTGCGCCATCGCAATGCCGCGCAGCGCGAGAGCAGGCGCGTCGTTCCGCAGGGCGACTCGCTTCAAGGCGCCGAGAGGATCACCCGCCGCGAGCGCACGTGCTGATGCTGTGATCAGCGAGTCCATCGAAATCCCGCCACACTTGTCACTCCCACTCCTTCGACGCCGCGCGATAAATATAGCGCATAGTCATGAACGAAACGGGGCCATCGAGAGCACAGCGAGCAAAGACATTGGACAAAGGAGAATCGTATGAACATCGAGAACAAGACAATCTTAATTACCGGCGCGAACCGCGGTATCGGGCGGGCGCTCGTGGATGAGGCGCTTCGGCGCGGAGCGAAGAACGTCTATGCGGGTACTCGCAGCACACTGCAAGTCACCGACGAGCGCGTGACACCCATAACCTTGGACGTGACCAACACTTCGCAGATCCAGCAGGCAGTCGAGAAGATAGGTACACTCGATGTCCTCATTAACAATGCCGGCATCGCGATTTACGACGATCTGAGCAATCTCGAAGTAATCGAAAGGCATCTGGCCGTCAATTTCCTGGGGCTGCTAAGAGTAACGCATGCGTTCTTGCCGGCGCTCAAGCGTTCGCAGGGAGCCATCGTTAATAACCTCTCAATGGTTGGGCTCGCGGCATTGCCGATCATACCTTCCTATTCTATTTCCAAGGCGGCCGCGTTCAACCTGACGCAGTCCCTCAGAGCGCTCTTAGCGGGCCAAGGCGTAAGTGTTCACGCGGTGGTGCTTGGCCCAGTCGACACAGACATGAACCGCGGCTTCGAGATACCCAAGGCCTCGCCGGAGTCCGCTGCTAGCGGCATCTTTAATGGCTTGGAAAACGGCGAAGACGAAATTTTCCCTGACCCCGCCTCCCGGTCGATTGCCGAAGACTGGCGCACGGGCGCGCTTAAGGCGCTCGAGCGACAGTTTTCAGCTTTCGTGCCCACAAGCCCGGCCAGTGCAGCGTCCGAAATGTAGTCAGCAGAAACGACGGTTTGGACAAACGAACAATGAAGGCTTCAACAAAGGAGAAAGAACAATGACGACACATAAGACTGGAACACGCGAAGAGTGGCTGAAAGCGCGGCCCGACTTGCTCAACGCGGAAAGCAGAAAGGAGAACCATATGAGCATCAAACGAATAGAAGTTCAGAGGAGGGATATATGTGCCCTGCATGCATCTCAAGCACAGCAGTGATGGTCGCTGCAGCCACATCCACGGGAGGAATTCTGGTGGTCTGCATTGGCAAGTTCAAAAACTTGTTCAGAACGAGTGGTCTCAGTCTGTTTCAGAAAACAAAGGAGAAATGATATGGCAACAAGCAAACATAGAGACAAGGAGCAACAGAAAACGCATATCGCGATGAAAACACCCCCGATCGTGTTGCAGCAGGAGTGGGAGGCTGCGCGGCAGCAACTCCTCGTGAAGGAGAAGGCCTTGACCCGCTCCCGTGATGCACTGGCTGCCGAGCGTCGACGGATGCCGTGGATGGCGGTGGAGAAGAAGTACGAGTTCGAAGGGCCCGAGGGTAAAGTTAACCTGCTCGACTTGTTCGAGGGTCGCAGGCAGTTGATCGTCTATCGCGCCTTCTTCGAGCCCGGGGTGTTCGGCTGGCCGGAGCACGCCTGCCGCGGCTGCTCCCTGGGCGCTGATCAGGTGTCGCACTTGGCCCATCTGAACGCCCGCGACACCACCTTGGCCTGGGCCTCACGCGCGCCGCAGGCGGACATCGCGCGGCTGAAGGAGCGGATGGGCTGGGAGATGCCGTGGTACACCATGACCGACAGCTTCGACGCGGACTTCGGCGTCGATGAATGGCACGGCCACAACGTGTTCTTTCGCGACGCTGAGCACGTGTTCCGCACATACTTCATCAACAGCCGCGGCGACGAGGCGATGGGGACCACCTGGAGCTACCTCGACATCACACCGCTCGGCCGTCAGGAAACCTGGGAGGACTCGCCAGAGGGTTACCCCCAGACCGCGCCGTACAAGTGGTGGAACTGGCACGACAACTACAACGCCGAAGCCTCGCCGCACCCGAAGTGGGTGGATATAATCACCGACCCTCAAGGAGCCGCCTTGCGAAGGCGCGACGAAGAGGCGAAGGCGAGCTAAGGAAAGTCGCCACTTCGCCGCCTTCGAGCAGTTCGGCTCTTTTCATACAGGAGGTACGATGAAACACGTTATGAGAGATGAACTTGGAGCGCCCAAAATAGTCAATTAGAGCATCTTCCGGACCGAACTGGACGTGCTGAGAGTTCGCGAGAGGCCGGTAGCGTCGTCCCAGTTAGTCTCGAGGTCATACCTGCGACAAGTATCCAACTGGCTCGAGGAGTTCGAGTTGATTGATGGATAGCCTGTCTCGCTTGACTCGTGGAGTTGGTCCGAGCTTCGTCAATACAGATTTGTCCCTGATCAAGAACACAAGGATCACCGAACGTCTAAATCTACAATTCCGTGCCGATGCCTTCAACGTGTTCAATCATCCCAACTTCGACAATCCCAACCTTACCGTTGGCTCGCGACATTTGGATCGATTACCAGCACGCAATTTTCGAACAGCGATTTCGGATCCGCTCGCCAACTTCAATTGGCACTCAAATTGGAGTTCTGAGTGAGATCGACGTCTGGGCGGTCTTTCCTTCTACGACGCCGATCCCCACCCGGGCCGCGACCTCAGGCAAACCACGGGTGGCTGCAGGAGGCTCTTCAGCGCAAAGGTGGGCGATAAAGACTGTCAGGCAAATCAGCGAGAGGAGAACCCGCGTGAAACTGTCGAAATCTCCTTCGAAGGGTCAACCGCAAGATGGTGCTGCGCTCGCCACTCCCAGGCTTGTTGACGCGCCTGGCTAAGTTGGTGGTCGCTGATTCCAGAGCAAGGCTTATGAGGAGATGGCCCCAGATCCCCGCCAGCACCGGATGCAACCTGGAGCCACATGCAGGAAAGCGCAGAATCGGGTTTCACGCCAATCCCGAGTTGAAAAGTGTTTGCCAGGTTGACAGCCGCCTTCATGTTCCCGTTCTCAGCCGCCAGAAGGAACAGCCTTAAAGCTCGGCCTGCGTCTGCGGGAACGCCGCGCCCGGCCTGATACATGGAAGCAAGGTTGTTCTGCGCTCCGGGATCGCCTTGTTGAGCAGCCTTCCGGTACCACTCCGCGGCAATGCTTAGATCCTGCGGAACACCCTGACCAGTTTCATAGCACGAAGCGAGATCAAACTGTGCAGTATCCAGACCAGCATCGGCCGCGTTACGGAACAACTGCGTCGCACGAGCGGGATCGCGACGAACACCCATTCCATTCAGGTAAGCGACGCCAAGATTCGATTGGGCAGGAGCGTAGTTGTCCCGCGCCGCCTTCTCCCACCACCGAACCGCACTTTCATAGTCCAGCGCTACACCTAATCCCTGAAAATAGAGCAAGCCAACATCCGTCTGCGCGGGAGCGTATCCGTCAGCCGCGGCGCGGCGAAGCCATTCCAGGCCCTTCTCATAATTCTGACTCACGCCAATGCCGCGGACGTACATGCGGCCCAGCTCGGTAATAGCGGCAGGCTCTCCCTGGTTCGCGGCCTTGAGGTACCAGGCCAGCGCTTGGGAAAGATCTTGTGGCTGGCCGAGTCCATTGGTGTAGGCGTATCCCATCAGGAATTCGTCGCGTGCCGAACCCGCTTGGGCGCGCGCGCGAATCTTTGAAATCTGATCCGGGCTGCGTAACTGGCCATCCAACTGACTCTGCCCGAATCTTCCCTTCTCTACTAACCGCATGGACGGTTCGATGGCTGGCGTCGTTGTGATTTGTGCCGAAGCTAGAGCACACATCACGGTCATCAGAACGAGCCGGAATATCCAACTAGCCAGGGAGGCACTCGGCTGAGCCAAGCTGTGTGGAATGCATGCGCCGCGCATTCTTAATCTCCAGAATTGCGATGCCAATAAGGCTCGCGGTCTTCGAGAAGAATTGGATGTTGTGCTGCAAGGAACCCCACGTTCACTTGCAGTCGCAATAAGAGCGCGATATGAACGCTCGGAAACAGCTGCCGAGTGGCCCTCGGGTCGAAAAGCCGGATCGACCCGCAAAGCTCAATATTGTGCGGAACTATGCCGTCCTCGAAGACAGATGTCAAGAAGAACTTGGATTTGGGTTCGCTAGTTCTAGAAGTCGGCAAACACTGTTGTCTTTTTCATCATATGTTCCAACTTCCTCTGCAGGGGTAAGGGGAAGCGTGTGATTTCAAGCCCGCTCCACTGTGATCCGCAGCACAGAACAGTTTGGATAAGAAGCAGAGACTTTTGCGTTGCGCGCTTTGTCACAAAAACGATTTTCTACCCGGCAACTAGAGGTTCTGAGTGTCCTCGGTGTGTTCTCAGGCAAAGCCCTTTCGATTCTGATGTGAAGAAATACCGCAACGAAAGATCGTATAAACGTGCATCAACAACACCGACGCACGCCGATTCGTACAGAGCGGGGCTACTTGCGCCCGCTCACACCCGTTACGTTCGCGGTCATTGCGATCCGGGTAGCCCTATAAAAGGTGGAGGTAATCAATGAAACGATGGAGCAGTTTGGTCTTTTTGATTGCTCTTACAGTCGCACTAATATCTACGCCACTTTCTGCACAGAAGAGTACGGGGACGATCAGTGGCGTGGTCAGTGATCCCACCGGAGCTGTGGTGCCCCAAGCCACAGTCATCATCACCAACGTCGAGACGGGTTTGACCCGCACCGTGACGAGCAACGAGATGGGTGAATACGTTGCACCCGACGTGCCGAACGGCAAATATCAAATCACCGTCAAGCAAGCGGCCTTCAAGGAAGCAGCGAACAGGTTACAGTCGAAGCGAATGTCATCCAGGTGCAAATGGACAGTGCTCAACTGGGCGAGGTTGTATTAGCGGGCCAAGTCCAGGATCTCCCTCTCAACGGGCGCAACTTTGTCGCGTTGACGCAACTGCAACCGGGCGTTGCCGCGGCCAGAAGCTACGACGCTGTAGGCAAGGGCCTGAAGGGTGGCGTCGACTTTGCCGTGAACGGGAACTCGATGGACAACAACCTGTTCCTCGTGGACGGCGCTAACAATAACGACGTGGGTTCGAACCGCACGATTCTGGTCTATCCGTCCATCGAATCCATCCAGGAATTCAAGATGCTACGCAATGCCTACGGTCCGGAATACGGCCAGGCCTCGGGCGCAATCGTCAACATCGTGACCAAAAACGGAACCAACGATTGGCATGGTGGCTTCTTCTACTCTGGTCGCAATGACGCTTTGAATGCTTATGACTGGTTCGCCTCGCGACAGGCAACTCAGGACAGGCTCGCTAACGTGATGCATCCCAGCACGGGCAGCATCTACTCCAATCCCAACCAGGACAAGCCGATTCTTCGGCGCAATGACTTCG
>QIAL01001086.1:0-393 GCA_003225535.1 Acidobacteriota bacterium
CCGCTTCCATCAAGGCTTCTTCCGCTTCGGTTTTTTTCCGGTCGCTCTCGACACTGCTGCGAAAAGTTGAAATGACCGAAAACGCGGCCTTCACTCTTGCTCGATGTGTTTTGCGGGGATACACTCCAGACCCGTAGCCCAAAAAACAAATCCCGTTCCGTTGAACCCTTCATTCCGAAGCAATCTCATCATGCAACCCGTTGCGTCAGTCACCGCAGTCTTCGCCTCGTTAATGGTCGCGTGGTCGGCAGCCGCTGCCGAACCACGGGTCGTCGAAATCTGGCCCGGCAAAGTTCCCGATGAGAGCGGCAACATCGGCCCGGAGAGGTTCCGCATGTCGCCGGCGCTCGACCGCAAGCAGGTCGAAGTCACCGAGCCGACCCGGATGATTAC
>QIAL01001086.1:469-1208 GCA_003225535.1 Acidobacteriota bacterium
GACCGGCATCATCCTCAAGTACCGCGTGCCGCGCCGCCCCGATGAGCCCCAGGGCGAACCCGCTCGACGCCCGCTGCAGGACGCCCAGCGGGCGGTCAGCCTGGTGCGGAGCAGAGCCGGAGAATGGGGCATCCATCCGGAGCGAATCGGCATCGTGGGTTTCTCGGCGGGCGGTCATCTGGCGATTGCGACGGCGACGAGCTTCGATAAACGAACCTATGAGCCGATCGATGACGTGGACAGAACCAGTTGTCGGCCCGACTTCGCCATTGCCGTCTATTCAGGCTACCTGAAGGCGAAGGACAAGGATGAACTCGCGCCGGGCATTCATGTTCCGTCCGGGACGCCTCCCGTTTTTCTGGTGCACGGCGGGGACGATATTGTCAGCCCTCCGGAGAACAGCGTGTTGATGTACCTCGCGTTGAAGCGGGCCGGCGTCCCGGCGGAGTTGCACGTCTATGCAGGCGCCGCCCACGACTTCGGTGTCCGCAAAAGCGACCATCCGTGCTCCACCTGGACGGAATCTTGTGCCAACTGGTTGCGGAACCAGGGATTCCTCCCCACCAACAAGAAGGAATAGTCATCCTAAGTGGAGTGCGTCCGGTAGCCCGAGGTTGCGAAGAACGGGCTATCTTGGGTTACGGTTCGGAAGATGGAAACAATCCCAATGGGGCATCGGCCACCAGCCCAAGGTCGGCGCGCCAGCGCCTACCTTGGGTGCGAATGGAAACAACGCCAA
>QIAL01001086.1:1415-1728 GCA_003225535.1 Acidobacteriota bacterium
GCCCGTCCGTTCCATCAGCGCGTGCCAGATTTCAAACCGCACCGCTTCGAGTTCGCCCCGCACCTGATGGTTCCAGAAACGCAGCAGCTTGATGCCTTGTCCGGCGAGGAACTGGTTTCGCTTTTGATCTCTCGCACGTTTGTCCGGAAAACCATGTCCGCCACCGTCAAGTTCAACGGCCAACTTGGCGAGTGTGCAGTAGAAGTCGAGGAAGTAGATGCCGCAAGGGTATTGGCGGCGAAACTTGAACTCGGCAAAACGTCGGTCGCGGAGCAAACGCCACAAGCGTTTCTCGGCATCAGTGGATTTCTTT
>QIAL01000301.1:0-1509 GCA_003225535.1 Acidobacteriota bacterium
GGCGTAACATCTCGATAACGCTCAAAACCCTCAATGAGCGAGATGGCCTGTTTTCATCAACTGACAAACGATGGTGCTACGTAGTCCACGTCGGGAATACCCGTTTTATTACCCAGTCGCCATTCAGGCGGGTGAGCAGATAGAGTTCTCCGCCGCCGCCGTCCTCTGATACGCCCGAACTGACATGCACCAACGCATACTGCTTTGCACTGTCGAACGCCACTCTGGAGAACGTCAGCAACTCAGCATCGTTTCCAAACACGCGATGGAACTGCGACCATCTCTTAGCGAGGTCATTGCTGGAGAATGTTCGTCTGACTTGCGCGGGAGACCTGAAAACGAGCAGCTTCGACACACTGTTCAGAGAGGGAATGCTGCAAGGCCGACTCAGCTTGGCGTTGTAATCTCGTTCGAGCTCGTGCTGTCGGACCTCTGGGACAATTGGTGCGGGAGACAACAAAACCGTGCTACCGCTTGGAGCCGTGTTTAGCTGAGGAAGTAATTCCGACGTTTCATCTCGCAAGAGCAGGTCACGCAAGGTGAAGGTTCGTGCAAAATGTGAACTGTCGGTTCTGCTCTCGACAACCAATGCTGAATGCGAATTTTCAGCAATCTCCTTCAAAACACTTGTCAATACGGTGCGCTCTTCTTGGCCTATAGTGCAATCACTGGAAGCAGCAACCGACGATTGCACAAAAGCTCCGAATACCAGCCACGCTCCGAGCACTGTAACGCGAACAGCACTTTTGTCCATGCAGAAATGATACTCATCGGAGAATGAGGAAACCACTGTTCCGAGCCGAGGCGGCGTTACTGTCGTAAAATCTCCATTGCACTCATCGTCCCGTTTTCCACGGATGAAAGCGCGGAACAAAGATTTCTCCTCAAGAAATAATCCACAGCCCATTGTGACATCTGACCTTGCGCCAGAAATTGAAAGAGCGGATCATAGTCGAGGCGGAGGCGGTAGAGCCAAGACGCGCATGCAATGGCCTAAGTCTCTGGGGCTCAAGATTTTGCCTCCAAGTTGTTGAGCGCGAAGATTTTGCCCGGGAGTTCCCGCTAAGCTGAAGATTCCAATAGACCAGAGGGGAGGGGGAATATCCCCGCATCCAACGGATTTCCCAATTGGAACTCGCTCAAAACTCGTCTTCGCACCGAATCTCGAATATTTTTTGCGGTTTTATCCACAGCCCTGATTTCTTACCGGAGCCCATGAATTTCGACGCGATCTTGGTTGTCTCGTTCGGCGGACCTGAGGGTCACGACGACGTCATTCCCTTCCTCGAAAACGTGCTCCGCGGACGCAACGTTCCCCGCGAGCGCATGCTCGCTGTCGCTGAGCATTATTACCATTTCGACGGCAAGAGCCCGATTAATCAGCAGACGCGGGAATTGATTGCTGCGATCAAGGAAGAACTCGCACAACACGGACCGAAGCTGCCCGTCTATTGGGGAAATCGCAATTGGCATCCGATGCTCGCCGACACCTTGCGCCAGATGAAGAGT
>QIAL01000301.1:1690-22028 GCA_003225535.1 Acidobacteriota bacterium
CACAGCATTCCCATGTCGATGGCCAACACCTCCGATTACGTGAAGCAACTGGAAGAAGTGCGGCGACTCGCATCGCAAGCGCTCGGGATCAGCAACGACGTTCTCGTCTATCAGAGCCGGAGCGGCGCTCCCGGACAACCTTGGCTCGAGCCCGACATCCTCGACCATCTGCGTGAGGTGAAGCAGAAGAATCTTGCCAGCGCAGTCGTCATCGCTCCCATCAGCTTCATCTCCGATCACATGGAAGTGCTCTACGACCTCGACATCGAAGCCAGGCACTTGTGCGACGAACTCGCGTTACCCATGGCGCGCGCAAAAACTGTTGGCGTACATCCGAAGTTCATCGCGATGATTCGGGAGTTAATCCTAGAGAGAACGGAAGGAGTCGAGCGCCGAGCTTTGGGATCGTTAGGTCCGCGCCAGGATATCTGCGCCGAAGATTGCTGCCCCGCGCCGCAACGCCCAGTACGCCCGCAAACTGCCCGACGTTAATTGCCCGACGTTAATTGGATGAGTGCGCCGTCGGCGTCTTCGGACTTTCGTAGTCCGTTGCCTTCGGGCTTCCCGCAACCTGGTGCATCGTATCGAGGATCGTGTTGATCACCGGTTCGTTGCCGACCGCCGTGTTCATCATCATGTGATAGAGCGATCGCGTCGGCCAATCGGCGTTGAAGTAGTGCTTCACGTATGCCATGCGCTCACGATCGACGGTGTCGACCATTTCCTCGGCTTCTTCTTCCGATTTCCCATCGGCGATCGTCCGGCGAATCTTCTCTGCCCGCGGCGCATAAAGAAATACGTGAAATGCATCCGGATGTTCCCGCAGGAAAAAAGGCGCTCCGCGCCCGACGATCACAGCATTTCCTTCCCGCCCGATGCGATCCATGATGTCCTGCATCATCGCCATCATGCGATCGGTATCGAAGATCTGATTGCCCAGGTGAGAACTGCGCTCGTAGCTTCCGCGCCAGAAAACCTTCGCCAGGCGATGCAGACGACTGTCCATGCGCTCGTCGCAACGCTTCACCGCCAAAGGATCCACTTGTGCGATTCGCGCAATCTCTTCTGTGAGCAGATGATCCCAAAGTTTCCAGCCTAAACGCTCCGCTAACTTCTTGGCGATGGATGCTGCACCGCACCCGAACTCACGTTCGATAGTGACGAGGCGAAACATAGAGGTTTTTAGTGTACCGCCATTCCTCCGCCAGGTTTCGACTTCTTGATCAGGAACACCGCCGGAATCATACATAGGATGGACACACCAAGGAACCAAAAACAATCGATATAAGACAGCATAACGGCCTGCCGCTGCACTGTACCTTGTACCAGCGCATAGGCCTGTTGGGAAGCCTCTGCGGCGCTCGCGCCATGCGCCTGCATGGCTCTCGCCGCTCCCTGAAGCATCGCCTGCAAGGAATGATTCGAAGCACTCAGGTTGCCCGCGAGATCGGTTAAATGCTTTTGCGTCCGACGGTCGAGCATTGTCGTGACCACCGAGATCCCCACACTGCCACCGATGTTACGCGCCAGGTTCATCAGGCCGGAAGCAGCGTTGTTCTTATCTCTTGGCAGAAACGCGTAGGCAGCCGTATTGATCGGAACGAACAAGAAAGCCATGCCGACGGCTTGAAGCACACGCGCTTCCGCGACGGTTCGGAAGTCGATCTGGAGATTAAACTTCGTCATGTGAAACAAAGAGTACGACAGGACTATTAAACCGAACATCAGAAGCCAACGCGGTGTGTAGCGCGAGAGCAGGAATCCCACCAGCGGCAGCAGCAGGATGATCGCAAATCCACCCGGCATCAAAGCCAGTCCCGCCTGCTGCGCCGTATATCCCAACAGCGTCTGCGAAAACAGCGGCAGCAGCAACGTGCTGCCCAGCAATGCGAACCCCAGCATGAACATCAACAGATTCGAGATGCCGAAGGTGCGGTCACGGAACAGATGCAGATCGATTATGGGATCTTTCTGCTTCCACTCCCAGAAAATGACAAAGATCAGCGACAAGGCCGCAATCACCGACAGAATCACGATGAAGTTCGATTCAAACCAATCTTCGCGCTGACCCTTATCGAGGACGACCTGAAGCGTGCCAAGCCCAAGCGCGACGAATCCCAGTCCGATGTAATCGATGTGGGTTTCACTCCGCTTGCGCCGCCTGAAGTAAGGCGGATCCTGAATCAGCCGGGAAGTCAGCAGGATAGACAGAATCCCGACGGGAATATTGATGAAGAAAATCCAGCGCCAGGTGAAATTGTCGGTAATCCATCCCCCTAGAGTAGGTCCAATCGCGGGCGCGGTAACCACCGCCATTCCGTAAACCGCAAATGCCATTCCGCGCTTGGCTGGAGGAAACGTATCGGCAAGGATCGCTTGTTCGCTGGGCTGCAACCCGCCGCCGCCAATACCCTGAAGAACCCGGCAGATGATCAGAACCGCCAGATTCGGCGCGAGACCGCACAGGAAGGAACTGATCGTGAACAGGGCCACGCAGCCCATGTAGAAGTTCTTACGGCCGACAATCGATGATAACCACCCGCTGAGCGGTAGAACGATCGCATTCGATACGAGGTAGGAAGTGAGAACCCAGGTACTCTCATCTTGCCCGGCCGAAAGGCTGCCCGCGATGTGCGGCAAGGCAACGTTGGCAATGGAAGTATCGAGCACCTCCATGAAGGTCGCCAGCGTGACCGCAAGAGCGATGATCCAGGGGTTTACAGCAGGACGCCAGGCATCCGACTGGTCGATCGTCCCCGCGGCCGCGCTCATTCGCGAATCCACACCTTGGGAGTCACAGACAAGCCGGGACGCAGTTGCTGATTGCGATTAGATCCGGGGTCAAGAACGATCTTGACCGGAACGCGCTGCACCACCTTGACGTAGTTCCCAGTCGCATTCTCCGGAGGCAACAGGCTGAAGCGCGCTCCGCTGGCGCCTGCGATGCTGTCCACTTTGCCGTTGTACTTGCTGCCATAGGCGTCGGCCTCGATCGTGACGCGCTGGCCAGGCTTCATCTCGCGCAACTGCGTTTCTTTGAAGTTTGCGGTGATCCAGATGTCTTCGAGGTTGATGACCTTCATCAATTCCTGCCCGGGAGCCACATTCTGTCCCACTTCGACGGTACGGTCGCTTACCACGCCGTTCACCGGAGCGACGATCTTGGTGTATTGGAGGTTCAGTTCCGCCTGATCGAGACTCGCCTTCATGCGTTCAACTTGCGCCAAAGCGGACTGCGCTTTCGCCTGCGAGATCTGCATCTGCTTCGGAGCGGTATTGGCATAACGCCAATTCGCTTCCGCCTGAACCAGCCTGCCCTTGGCCTGCGTCACCTGTTGATCGGCGGCATCGGCAGTGGCGCGAGCAGCTTCCACTCCCGCCGCGCCAGCCTGAGCTGCGGCAGTGGCTTGATCGTACTGCTGCTGCGAAATCTCCTGCTTCTCGACGAGTTGTTTGTAGCGAGCAAGGTCGTTCTGCGCTTTTACATTGTTCGCCTCGGCTTGCTGCAGTTGCGCCTTCGCTGCCTGGAACTGCTGTTGTGCCGCCTGGATGCCAGCGCGGGCGCTGGCCACATCCGCCTCGCTAGCGGATATCTGGCTGTTGGTGTTGACGGATGTGATCGGGACCGTAACTCCCGCTGCGGTAGCCGCCGCCTGGGCATCGGCAAAATCCGCCTTCGCGCGCTCGTAGGCCACCTGGTAGTCGGTTCGATCGATCTCGACGAGCACGGTTCCCGCCTGCACGTACTGGTTGTCCTGGACGTTGAGCTTGATCACATGCCCTGAAATTCGAGCGCTGACCGAGTTAATGTGCCCGTCAACCTGGGCATCGTCGGTAGATTCGTAACTGGTGAAATAGCGGTATGCGAAGAATCCGACGACCAGCAGCACCACCAGTGCAATCAGAACTGCAATGCGAAAACCGGGACTCTGCGTGCGCGAAGGACGAGTGTGAAAGTCCCGCTCGGTCGCGGGCAGCGGCTTATTGCCGGACTCCGGTCTTTCGGCTACAGATGGATTCGCTGTAGTGGGGGCAGCCTGCGTCGATTGCTCCATACGCTTATTGATTGCCTTTCAGATATCGCCTTACGCCTTGCTCGGCATCGCCGATGGCGTAAGCCAATTCGACCTTCGCTAGATTATGAGCATAAAGACTTTGAATAAAGCTTTCATGCGCGCCGGCAACGGCCTCCTGGGCCTGCACGACCTCGAGATTGTCGGCAACTCCGGCGGTAAAGCGATCCTGCGATTGAGCCAGCGCCTGTTCGGCGAGTTCGACGGAACTGCGTGCGACCTCGACCTGTTCTGCCGCAGCATTGAGGTCAAGCAAGGCCGAACGGACTTCGTAATCGATGCGGCCTCGCAGATCGCCTAACTGAGAGCGAGCCTGCTTGAGTTGAGCATCGGCGACGAGGATATCCCCATGGACTCTATTGCCGGCGAAAACCGGAATATTGATGCCACCCATGACCTGCCAGGTGCCGTTGGAACTCGCGGGGTTGACGCCGATATCACCAAAATTCGCATCCAGGTCGATGGATGGGTACCGTCCCGCGACCGCTGCTTTCCTGCTATGTTCGGCGCTCTGCACCTGTGCCAAAGCAGCCTGATAGTCGGCACGTCCGTTATACGCATGCTGCAAATAGGTCTCCAGCGGAAGAGGAGTCAGGGCCTGGTATGGAGCCTTTTCAGTGAGAACGTATTGCTGTCCCAGCGGAAGTCCTATGATGCGGGCCACGCTCAAGCTTGATTTCGCCAGCTCGTTGCGTGCCACGATGAGCTGCTGCTGCCGGGTCTGGAATTCAACCTGCGAACGCAGGGCGTCAATGGCTGGAGTCAGACCGGCTTTTTGCTGATCCGCGGCTTTCTGGTAGAGAGCCTGAGCGCTTTTGACCTGCGCTTCGGAGGTCTCAACGCGCGCCGCCGCCGCAATGGCTTGCAGGTACGAATTCCCCACGGCAAGCACTACCAGTTCGCGCGCATCCTTGAGGTTGAGTTGAGCGGCTTTGACCGTTTGGGACGCAGCTCGTTCTTTTTCCAGGGTTCGGTAATTGAACACCGTCTGCGCAGCATTGGCACGAAGATCGAAATAATTGAAGGGGCCAATCACCCTCGGTACCGCCGTATGCAATACGTTGCCCCGCAGCCCGAGGGCTGTAAGACTCGTAGTTTGCACGTCTTCCTCTCCGCGAATGGAGATATTGGGCAATAATTCGGCCAGCTGCTGCCAGCGCTGGCCACGGGCTGCCTGGGTCTGATCCCCAGCCAGCAGCAGGCCTAAGTTATTGCGTAATCCACGGTCTATAGCTTCCTTGAAATCAATCTGAAGAACTTCCGACGTCGCGGTGCCCTCGGGGGAACTCCCCTGAAAGGGACTCTGAGTCCCAGGCAGGGAAACCGATGGCGTGCCGCCAGTCGTCTGTGAGACCAGCGTAGACGAAACGGCAAAGAACGACATGAAACCAAAAACTACGGTGGGGAAAACTTTCAATGAGCGTCGCATTCTTGATCGGGAACGTTCAGACACCCCGACAGGGGCTGAATCTTCCTTTCCGTCTATAGCATAACTCGTTAGCTTTGATTCTTTTGCGCGCAATTGCGATGCAAACGAAATCAGACGTGTTTCGCCTGCGAAGATCGGGATGCGGCACCTTAGGTGCAATGCCTTCAGTACTCTGCCAGTAACCGGTCAGTGCCGATAATCTAGACATGTAAAGGAGCCGGAGTCATGCGCAGTGGTGTCTTATATCTGGCCTTCATCCTCGCGCTCTCGTTCCATCTAGCGCATGCGCAAAACACGACCGTATCCTCGAGTTCGGAGCGAAAGGTCTCATCCCGTGTCGCGCCCGTCTATCCGGAACTGGCAAGAAAGATGCACATCCACGGAGTTGTAAAGGTGGAAGCCACTGTGCGGCCTAATGGTAGCGTCAAATCCAGTCGAGTGCTGGGTGGAAGCCCGGTGCTAGTGGAAGCCGCGCAGGACGCGGTGAGCAAATGGAAGTTCGAGCAAGCTCAGAGCGAGACCACGGAAATCGTGCAGGTTGGATTCGAGGGCAGCCAGTAAACTCCCTTTCTCGACAGTCAATATCGCCCTTTTCTTCGTGACTAAGGTCATCTTGAACCGAGGTGACCAGCGGCTCATCCTAGGTAGAGACACAAATCCTTACAGAACGAGAGATTCATATTGCATGAGCGCTGCAACGGGAACTGACTGGACTCGCATACTGTCGGATCCAGATCTGGTACGGCAAGTTGGAAAGCTTCTGCAGGCTTATCGGGAAGCGCCTGTCGAAAAACGGGAAGAAGCCTTGTTGAACGCCATGCGTGAAATCAAGGCAGACGTTTCGAAATCCCGGCAAAAGACCACCCAGCCCGAGCAGGAAACTCCACGCCCGGTTCCGACACCCAGTTCCTCGACCCCTCCATTCGAGCCCGATCTTTTCAGCCCCAACTGGAGCAGCGATCGCCGGCGGCATCCGCGCATCAAGTGCTTTGTCGCGGTGGAATTGCGCGTGGATGATTTGCCGAATTCTATTTGGGGAAACCTTTCGAACACCAGTGCCGGCGGTTGCCTAGTCGAAACGGCCAGCCCGGTCAAGCCGGGCGCCAAAGTAGAGATCGGATTGTGGGTGCCGAACGGCAAGATCTGGGTTAAGGGCTTCGCCTTAACCGGGATCGTGACGCGCAGTGCGGGTTCAAACGGAGTGCGTGTCCGGTTTGAGGGCATGTCGTCCGGAGAGCGCGACAGTTTACGTCAATTCCTCAAGTTCGTGCAGGAAATGACGCGCGCCTCCCAGAGCGAAAATAGCTACATCCAGCTTGTAAAGTAAGAGATCCCTCCACCTTCGCTCCGTTTTTCAACGGAGCGTCATCCATCCGTTCCAAGAAATTGATACACTTTCTGCGTATGGAACCCTTTTTCTGCCCGGGTCCTCTAATTGGTTAGCCAGTGGTTCGCGCCAACGAACGACTGGAGGAACGGAGTCGCATGGTTGCCACGGAACAGGTTTTAGCGACGGGACAGCAGTTAGACACTCTTTGCATCAACACGATTCGCACTCTTGCGATTGATGCCGTTCAGCAGGCAAACTCGGGGCACCCCGGGGCTCCGATGGGCTTGGCACCTGTGGCGTACAGCTTGTGGCAGCAATATCTTCGCTACGATCCCAAGAATCCCTTGTGGCCCAATCGCGACCGGTTTGTTCTTTCGGCCGGGCACGCCTCCATGTTGCTGTACGCCGTACTGCATCTGGCGGGAGTGCGCAAGGCCGAGGACGATAAAGTTACAGACGAACTCTCGGTTTCCATGGACGAAATCAAACACTTCCGTCAACTCGGAAGCCGAACACCCGGTCATCCGGAGTCGCACATCACCACCGGAGTCGAAACCACGACCGGCCCTCTCGGCCAGGGCGCGGGCAACAGCGTAGGCATGGCGATCGCCAGCAAGTGGCTGGCGGCACGTTTCAACCGTCCGGGCTTTGACCTGTTCGACTTCAATGTCTGGACGATCTGCGGTGACGGCGATCTGATGGAAGGCGTTGCGAGCGAGGCTGCATCGCTGGCCGGGCACCTGCAGCTTTCGAATCTCTGCTGGATCTACGATCACAATCACGTCACGCTCGACGGGCCGGCGAACTGGTCGTTCACCGAAGACGTCGCGACGCGATTTCTGGGCTACGGATGGAACGTCACTCGAGTCGCCGACGCGAACGATCTCGCGATGCTCGCCCGGGCTTATGAGACCTTCTTGAAGACGAAAGACCGCCCGACGCTGATCATCGTCGACAGCCACATCGGTTACGGGTCGCCTCACAAACAGGATTCCTACGAAGCGCACGGAGAGCCGCTGGGCGTGGATGAGGTCAAGCTGGTGAAGAAGTTCTACGGCTGGCCGGAAGACGCGAAGTTCCTTGTACCCGACGGCGTCTATGAGCACTTCCAGCAGGGAGTGGGAAAGCGCGGCGCGGATCTGCATGCCTCATGGGTGAAGAGGTTCGCCGAGTATGCGAAGCAGTTCCCCGAGCTGGCCGCCGAACTCAAAGACATTCAGGCACGGAGACTGCCTGACGGATGGGACAAGAATCTGCCGTCCTTCCCGGCCGACGCCAAAGGCATTGCCACTCGGGAAAGCTCGGGAAAAGTTCTGAATGCTCTCGCGCAGAACATTCCGTGGCTGGTCGGAGGCTCGGCTGATCTGGCGAAATCGAACAAGGTTGACCTGAAGATGCCGGGCGCGGGCGATTTTCAGCCCGACAACTATGCTGGACGCAACTTCCACTTCGGAGTTCGCGAACACGGCATGGCTGCGGCGGCGAACGGCATGGCAGTCTCGCGTCTGAAAGTGTTCAACGCGACCTTCTTTAACTTCACCGATTACATGAAACCATCGATGCGGCTGGCGGCGTTGATGGAAGCCCCCGTGATTTACGTGATGACGCACGATTCGATTGGTGTTGGCGAGGATGGACCGACGCATCAACCAATCGAGCAACTGGCGGGGCTGCGGGCGATGCCGAACATGCTGGTGCTGCGTCCCGGCGATGCGAACGAAGTCACCGAGGCATGGAAGATCGCGGTGCAGCAGCAGCATGGCCCAACAACGCTGGTGCTCACACGGCAGGCTCTTCCGACTTTGGATCGCACGAAATACGCGCCAGCTTCGGGAGTGGCGAAGGGTGCTTATGTACTCGCCGACGCTGCAGGCGGAAAGCCGCAAGTCATTCTGATCGGAACCGGAAGCGAACTCTCGCTGTGCGTCGATGCATACGAGAAACTCAAGGCCGAGGGCATCAAGGCGCGGGTGGTCAGCATGCCGTCGATGGAAATCTTCGATCAGCAGGATGCTCCGTACAAAGAGAGCGTTCTGCCCTCGGATGTGACGGCCCGAGTGTCCGTCGAGATGGCTTCTACATTCGGCTGGGGGCGGTATACGGGCAGCAAGGGGCGCAGCATCGGCATGCACCGGTTTGGTGCGTCGGCGCCGCTGAAGGATTTGCTGAAATACTTCGAGTTTACGGTCGACAAAGTGGTCGAAGAGGCGCGAGCAGCGATCGCCGGCAAGTAGTTAGTTCGTGCTGCAGTTCGGCTGCGTCGCTCGTTCGGGGATCGTCATCCAACAAGATATGGAGGCTGTCATGCAACCCACTGGAGTTCTGGAAAGTTCAAAAGCCACAAAAAATCCGCTAAAAGACCTGCTCAAGTATGGGCAGTCCATGTGGCTCGACTACATTCGCCGGGATCTGTTCACGACCGGCAAACTGAAAGGTCTGATCGAAGACGACGGCCTGCGCGGAATGACTTCAAATCCGGCCATCTTCGAGAAGGCCATCGCCGACAGTTCCTTGTATGACGATATCCTGCACTCGCTGGCCACCCAGAAAAATCTTTCAGCGACGGCGAAGTATGAGCAGATCGCGATCCGGGACATTCGCGATGCTGCGGATCAACTGCGAGGAGTGTACGAGCAGACAAATTTCCGCGATGGTTACGTAAGCCTGGAAGTGTCGCCGTATCTGGCGAACAAGACGCAGGAGACGATTGACGAAGCGCGCCGATTGTGGAAGACGGTGCAGCGCGAGAATGTCATGATCAAGATACCGGGCACAGCCGAGGGGCTTCCCGCTATCCGGCAAGCGATCAGCGAAGGCATCAACATCAATGTGACGTTGCTGTTTGCGCAGGAAGTTTATGTGAAAGTCGCTGAGGCTTACGTCGCAGGAGTGGAAGAGCTAGCCGGGCGGGGTGGAAATCTGAAGAAGATGGCGGGCGTCGCCAGCTTCTTTATCAGCCGCATCGATACCCTGATTGATTCAATGCTGGACCAGAAGCTGAAAAGTACTTCGGACCCGAATCAGCAGGCGCTGCTGAAGAGCTTGCTGGGGAAGGTCGCCAATGCAAACGGAAAGCTGACCTATCAACGCTATCAAAAGATCTTCAGCGGAACGAACTGGGAGAAACTTGCCGCCAAGGGCGCGCAGACGCAGCGCGTGCTGTGGGCCAGCACCAGCACCAAGAATCCAAACTATCGCGACGTCATGTACGTGGAAGAACTGATTGGCCCAGACACGGTCGATACGATGCCACCGGCTACGATCGATGCATTTCGCGAGCATGGGCGAGTTCGGCCGAGTCTCACGGAAGATATTCCGGGAGCGCAGAAGACCATGGACGATCTGGCCAAGGCCGGGATTTCCATGAAGGAAGTCACGGACAAATTGACGGTCGATGGGGTGAAATTGTTCTCGGACGCCTTCGACAAACTGCTGGCCGCTGTTGAGAAAAGCACCGCACAAAAAGGATAGACCGTGAGTCGACTGAAGACTTCCCTGCCCGAGACGCTGGCCGCCACCGTCAAGTCGACGATTGCCGACTGGCAGTCGGGCGGGAAAGTGAAGCGATTGTGGGATCGGGATGCGAGCCTGTGGACCGGTGAAGATGAGTCGAAATGGCTGGGATGGCTCGATATTGTTGACGAGCAGATCGCTCAACAGGACACTTTGCAGAAATTTGCAAAGGAGGTACAAACCCGCGGGTTTCAGCACATCCTGCTTCTCGGGATGGGTGGGTCCAGCCTTTGTCCGGAAGTTCTGCGGATGACATTCGGCCGGATTCCCCACTTCCCAGAACTGCATGTACTCGATTCCACCGATCCCGCACAAGTGAAAGCATTCGAACACAAGATCGATATCCCGAAAACGCTCTTCATTGTTTCCAGCAAATCGGGTAGCACGCTCGAACCGAACATCTTCAAGCAGTACTTCTTTGAACGTGCGAAGCAGGTTGTCGGGACGGACAAGGTGGGGAGTCACTTCGTGGCGATCACCGATCCGGGATCGAAGTTGCAGCAGGTCGCCGAGGGCGATCACTTCCTTCACGCCTTTTTTGGGCGACCTTCGATTGGTGGACGTTATTCGGCGCTGTCGAACTTCGGGATGATTCCGGCCGCTGCCATCGGGCTCGACACGAAGAAGTTTCTCGAGCGCACGGCGGAGATGGAACGAGCCTGCGGGCCGAGTGTGAAGGTGGAGGAGAATCCCGGAGCCGTGCTGGGGATCATTCTCGGCTCCGCTGCGAATGCCCGGCGGGACAAAGTTACGATCATCACGTCTCCGGGTATCTCCGATCTGGGCGCATGGCTGGAACAGCTAATCGCCGAGTCTACAGGGAAGATCGGCAAGGGAATCATTCCGGTCGATCGCGAGCATCTGGCTTCAACGGACGTGTACGGCAACGATCGCATTTTTGCTTACATTCGTTTGGAGAGCGAAGCCGATTCCGAGCAGGACGCAAAAGTCGCGGCTCTCGAAAAAGCCGGGCATCCTGTGGTGCGAATCACGATGCCTGATATCTATGATCTTGGGGCGGAGTTCTTCCGTTGGGAGATCGCAACTGCCGTCGCCGGGGCGATCGTCGGTATCAATACGTTCAACCAACCCGATGTAGAAGCCAGTAAAATTGCCACCCGGACGCTCACTTCGGAATACGAGAAAACGGGATCGCTGCCGGCGGAAAAACCAATTCTGGAAGACAGCGGCGTGAGGTTGTTCACGGACGAAAAGAACGCGTCTGCTCTGGCTGCAGCTGCAGGCGAGAAGTCTCTGGTTGGATATCTGAAGGCGCATCTTAGCCGCATTCATGCGGGCGATTACTTCGCGGTGCTGGGATACATACAGATGAATGCGGAGCACGAGGAGAGTCTGCAAGCGCTGCGGCATGCGGTTCGCGATGCGAAGCACGTCGCCACGTGTCTCGGATTCGGGCCGCGATTCCTGCATTCGACGGGGCAGGCTTACAAGGGCGGGCCGAATTCGGGAGTGTTCCTGCAAATCACGTGTGATGATGCTGTGGAATTGCCGGTGCCAGGTCAGAGGTACACATTCGGCATCGTGAAGGCGGCGCAGGCTCGGGGGGATTTCCAGGTCCTAGCGGAGCGAGGACGACGTGCGCTTCGGGTGCATCTGGGGAAAGATCTCAAGAACGGGCTTGTGGCACTGCAGGCCGCAGTGCGGAAAGCTCTCTAGAGCTGGGGAACCTTCCAGCACCGTGGGCGAGGCGCCCGCGCGAGAGCCGGCAAGATGCCGGTGCCACCACTTAAGGAGCAAGAGATGCAATTAGGAATGGTTGGACTCGGCCGGATGGGGGCGAACATGACCCGTCGGCTGATGCGCGGCGGGCATTCGCTAGTGGTTTCTGATCTCAGCCCCGACGCCGTGAAACAACTGGGTACCGAGGGCGCTACCGGGTCGTCATCGCTCGAGGATCTTATTACCCGGCTCAAGCCGCCGCGCGCGGTGTGGATCATGGTGCCCGCGGGTGGTCCGACTGAAGCGACTGTCCAAAAACTTGCCCAGCACATGCAGGCTGGGGACGCCATCATTGACGGCGGCAATTCCTATTTCAAGGATGATGTCCGCCGGGCGAAAGAACTCAAGGGCAAGGGCATTCATTATGTCGACGTGGGAACCAGCGGCGGTGTGTGGGGCCTCGAGCGCGGTTACTGCATGATGATCGGGGGACCGAAAGAGGCCGTGCAGAGACTGGATCCGATCTTCAAGACGCTGGCTCCGGGCAGAGGAGACATTCCGCGCACTCCGGGTCGAGAGAAACTCGGCGGCACCGCTGAAGATGGGTATATTCACTGCGGACCGTCAGGCTCGGGACATTTTGTGAAGATGGTACACAACGGGATCGAGTACGGCCTGATGCAGGCCTATGCCGAAGGCTTCGACATCTTCAAGAATGCAAGCAGCAAGGAACTGCCGGAAGACATTCGTTATGACTTGAACCTGCCCGACATTGCGGAAGTATGGCGGCGCGGCAGCGTGGTCAGTTCCTGGCTGCTTGATCTGACGGCGATGGCCCTGGCCGAGAATCCGTCGCTTTCCGAGTACACAGGCTTCGTGCAGGATTCAGGCGAAGGCCGGTGGACGATTCAGGCTGCTGTCGACGAGGCCGTTCCCGCCGACGTGCTGACGGCGGCATTGTTTGTCCGCTTCCGCTCGCGCCAGGAACATACGTTCGCGGAGAAGATGTTATCGGCGATGCGGCAGAAGTTTGGTGGGCACGTGGAAGCCGCCGGAAAAGAGAAACACTAATTCCCTGAGATGGGACAAAATCGCTCGCGTGTAACTGACGGCTAAGTCTTACAACGCGGAGAGCGCTGAAGACTCGCAGAGTGGGCAGAGAACGATAAAGGGACTATTCAATGGCTCAAATAGCAGAACAGCCCAAGACGGCGCCGCCACCACCACGCATTGGGAAGCAAAGTGATCCGTGCGTCATGGTCATATTCGGTGCCGCCGGGGACTTGACCGGGCGCATGCTGATCCCGGCGCTTTACAACCTGGCGCGCGCCGGGCTGCTGTCGCGGGAGTTCGCGGTTCTGGGTGTTGCGCGCGCGCAGTTTTCCGATGAAGATTTCCGCAAGAAAGTCTTTGACGATATCAAGACGTATTGCGGAGACTGCGTAGATGACGAACTGTGGGAATGGTTCTCGCAGCGTTTTTACTATCTTCAGGGAAATTTCGACGACGACAATCTGTACTCGCGACTCAAAGACGCTTTAACCAAGATCGATCAGACGCACTCCACCCATCAGAATTTTTTCTACTACCTGGCGGTCGCGCCGAATTTCTTTGGCCCTATTGTGCAGAGGCTCGCCGCCGCGGGTTTGATGGATCAGAGCAACAATCACTGGCGCCGTGTCGTCATCGAGAAACCCTTCGGGCACGACCTGGAATCGGCGAAGGCGCTGAACCAGGAACTATTGAAGGTCGCCGACGAAAAGCAGGTCTATCGCATCGATCACTATCTCGGCAAAGAGACTGTACAAAACATCATGGCGTTCCGCTTTGCCAACGGAATCTTCGAGCCGGTCTGGAATCGGCGCTACATCGATCACGTACAGATCTCGGTCGCCGAGACGGTCGGCGTCGAAGGCCGCGGCAGTTACTTCGATCATGCCGGCACATTGCGCGACATGGTGCCTAATCACATCATGCAACTCATCAGTCTGACCGCGATGGAGCCTCCGATCTCTTTCGACGCAAATGCGGTGCGCGATGAGCAGGCGAAGATTCTGCATGCGATCCAGCCGATGAGCGACGAGGAAGTCCTAAGCCGTACGGTACGTGGACAGTACGGGGAGGGCACCGAGGATGGCAAGCGCGTTCCAGCGTATCGCGGCGAAGAAGACGTGCCCCCGGACACCCGCACCGAAACATTCGTTGCCGCCCGTGCGTAATACCCACATCGTGATACAGTTTCGGCGAGCACCTTTTGTGCTGTTTCGCGACACGCCGGTCGAACATCTGATGCCGAATCAACTGGTGCTTCATATTCAACCCGAGGAAGGCATCTCTCTGCAGTTCGCCGCCAAGGTGCCCGGACCGGTGATGCGCCTGGGCACGGTGGACATGAACTTCGAATATCAGGAGTACTTTGGGAAGCAGCCGAGCACAGGTTACGAACGGCTGCTGCACGACTGCATGATTGGCGATCAAACGCTGTTTCAACGCGCGGATATGGTGGAGGCGGGCTGGTCGGTGGTGAACCCGGTGCTCGATCTTTGGAAGGCGCTCCCGCCGCGCAATTTCCCTAACTACGCTTCCGGCACCTGGGGACCGAAGGAGGCCGACGAACTTCTCGAACGCGACGGCCGCCGCTGGAGGAACTTCGAAAAATGATTCTGGCCGGCGATATTGGTGGGACCAATGCCAGGCTGGCTTACTTCCAACCTCAGAATGGGCGTTTTCACTTAGTCTCGGAACGCGTCTTTCCCAGTCGTGACCATCGGGGGCTTGGTGAAATCGTGGCCCAGTTCCTGGACGAGTCGGGTACTCGGCCGGAGGCGGCATGCTTTGGAATCGCAGGTCCGGTACGCAATGGGCGGGTGGAAACTTCCAATCTTCCATGGGTCATCGAGCAGTCCGTACTGGCCAATCAGATCCATCTTGCAGCTACTCTGTTGATCAATGACCTGGAAGCCAGCGCCTGGGGCATAGGCGCCCTCGGGATGGAGGATCTGGTCACTCTCAACCCGGGAGCGGGTTCGGTCGCCGGCAATCAGGCTGTCGTCGCTCCGGGAACCGGTTTAGGAGAGGCGGGACTGTTTTGGGATGGCAGCCGCCACCATGTTTTCGCGTGTGAAGGTGGACATACCGACTTTGCTCCGCACGGAGAACTTCAGATCGAACTGCTGCGGTTCCTTGCGGCGAAATTCGGACACGTGAGTTACGAGCGCATTCTCTCCGGGCCCGGACTGGTGAACGTGTATGAGTTTCTGTGCGCCAGTGGCTGCGGAAAGCAATCGGCCGAACTTTCCGCTGCCATGGTGGCGGGCGATCCGGCAGCGGCAATTTCGCAGGCTGCGTTGAGCGGAAAAGATTCGCTGGCGGGAAAGGCGCTGGACCTTTGGATTGCTGTCTACGGCGCCGAGACATCGAACCTGGGGCTGAAGATCATGTCGACTGGTGGCCTGTTTTTAGCAGGAGGGATTTCACCGAAGATTCTGCCCAAGCTTAAAGGGTTTCTGTTTATGGAAGCCTTTCTCGATAAGGGAAGAATGCGCCCCCTGGTGGAAGCCATGCCCGTTCACGTAGTAACAAATGAAAAGGCCGGACTGCTGGGAGCAGCGCGCTGCGCGGCGGTCCGGGGCTTCCGAGGCTGATTTGAGCGTTTCTGCCGAGATTCGGGTTCTCACCACTCCGCAGGAATTATTTGCCGCGGCCGCAGAAGAGGTCGTCCGGCTAGCCAATCTGGCGGTTGCGGAGCACGGCCGGTTCACGATCGCCTTGTCTGGTGGCTCAACGCCCAAAAGCCTCTACAATCTGCTCGCTACAAACGCCCGCACTGCCCTGCCCTGGGATCGCATGTATTTTTTCTGGAGCGATGAACGGCACGTCCCTCCTGCCGATCCTGACAGCAATTATCGAATGGCGGACGAAGCAATGCTTTCGAAGGTGCCCGTGCCGCCCGGGAATGTGTTTCGCCTTCCCACGGAGAATCCGGACGCCGCAGCCGTCGCAAAAGAATACGAATCCACTCTAAGAAAGTTTTTCCAGCTCGAGCCAGGACAGCTTCCCAGATTCGATCTGATTTTGCTCGGCATGGGTCCCGACGGTCATACGGCATCGCTTTTTCCCGGGACCGCGGGCTTGCAGGAAAAATCCCGGTTGGTGATCGCGAACTGGGTGGAAAAGCTCAAAAGTCATCGGCTAACACTTACCCTTCCCGTGCTCAACGCTGCTCGATCAGTGGCCTTCCTGGTAAGCGGCACAGACAAAGCACCGGTCTTGAAGGCGGTATTGGAAGAGAAGGTGCCGGGAGAACAGTATCCAGCCAAACTGGTCCAGCCGGCGGATGGGAAATTGATCTGGTTTCTGGATCGCGCCGCGGCTAGTGGACTCTCGCTGCAGAAATGAACCCCGATGAGGACGCGGGTGACACCCAGGTATGGAGAAAAAGAACTAATTTGGCGGCCTGTTCCGTCCAACGGCACAGAATCACAAGATTGATCCCCTGCGTACTCAGCGTTCTGCGGTTTTGGTTTCCTATCCCCGCCAGTCGCCGATTTCCTTCAGGCCTTTGCCTCTGGCGTGTTCGAAGAGGCGGACCCGGTGGCGTGAGTGCTCGAATTCGTGGATGTCGGCCCAGACCTCAGCTTGCCATCCGGTCTCATGGGCGGCCGATTCCCCGCAGGTGGCGCACCGTGTATGGAGGGTCACTGAGGTGCTTTCCGCCGCTTCAGAAACGGTTCCCGGCAGCTCGATGAAAATGCAGCGTACCTCCTCAATTTCCTCGTTCACCCCCAGAATGTGCTCATAACGCAGCAAGTATCCGAAACCGAGCTTGCGGGCCTCGACCTCAGCTTCAGGACGGGTGTGGAAAGGGCCGTACTCGGCTCTCAGCTGTTCGGTCGAGTCACACGCCATCCAAAAGATTTCCTTGTAGGCCATCGCTGGTATCGCCCCGGGAGTCGCGAAAGCCGGCTCGCAGCTCGAGCCCGCCCTTTGGCAGATCGCAACTGTCTGTGCAATTCCAGTGCCGCACGATCATCCCGCAAACTACTGAAGCGGCTGTTGTTATCGCTACATAAGCGTTCCCACCGGAGACCCCACCAGAAAAGTTTTGCAGAATTTGGCTGAACCAGTACTCTGCGCAGCGATCCAGTGCGGTTTACAACCATAGACGGAGAGATCCCGCCCCGTAGCGAACCTGTTATTGGTCGCATCTAGTCGGCTCCCACCGCCTGGGGATAAGGGGCGGGCACGCCGTCAGCTTCCGGCCAGTTCTTTCCACCATGGCTGGCGACGTACATGGCTAACTCCAGCCGGCTCCACACCCCGAGCTTGTCGAACGTGTTTCGGAGATGATTCTTGATTACCTGCTCGCTGGTGCCGATGATCCTGCCGATCTCGCGGTTTGTAAGGCCTTCCCAGACCAGGATTGCAATTTGAATCTCTTTGGGGGTAAGGCGCTCGCGGGGAGTCATGATTGCGCCTCCTCTTTGCTGAACATCGCAATTGCCAGCTTCACGCGCTTCCGCCCTTCGCGGATACCGGCACGCAGAAACAGTGTTCGCAAGTGCTGCTTCACGGTGCGGGGGCTGATGTTGAGCTGACCCGCGATTTCTTTATTGCTACAGCCCTGAACCAGCAGGTTCAGCACTTGCTGGTCGCGCGGCGTCACTTTTACTGATTCCAGGTTGATCATGATAGCTTCCTCCGGCCTGCTTTAAGAACGAACTCGTACTTCCTTAAGCAAGACTTTCGCCATTTCTTCGTCGTCAAAAATACGGCGAGACCTAAGTACTTCGGTGCATGCCACTTAGGCATCTGAAGGACGGCTTTCATGTGGCTTTCAGGAATGCCGTGATAGGCTGTGCCAGTTTCAATTTGGTCCGGCCATGCGGTGGGTGCAGATGTCTGAAACTTCCTGCCGGCTGAAAGGAACTTGCAAACACCCGGCACCTGGAGGATGCTGCGGCGGCGGTCGGGGAGCCCTCGTCTGTCCTTTAGGTTCATAGACTTTCGAGTGCGCGAAGGGCAGGTTTCGATCCTGAGGTGAACTGTCATGTGTCAGAAAAACAACCGGACGAAGCATGTGAGATGGCAATCCCATTTCGGGCAAGATTCGACGCTCCTGATTTTCAGTTTGGTTCTGATCGCGACTTCGGGGCAGAGTTTTGCACAGGTGGCCGCGGCGGATCAAAATCAGAGCGCGCCCCTGACGATCACTTTGCAGGATGCGCTACAGCGAGCGCGGCAGAACGATCCACAGTACCGGTCTGTAATCACTGACTTGGGCGTAGCGCGCGAAGACCGGGTACAAGCTCGTGCCGGATTGCTGCCCAACGTCAGCTACAACAATTCGTTCATCTACACACAGGGGACAGGGCCTTTGCCGGTAACCTGCCAAACCAGCACGGCTGGCTGCCCAACTTCACGATTCATCGCCAATAACGGTGTACACGAATACATCAGCCAGGCCAATGCGCATGAAGCACTTTCGCTCACGAACGTCGCCGATTACCGTCGATCTTCAGCCCTGCTGGCCCAGGCACGAGCCAAGGCTGAGGTCGCCACGCGCGGCCTGGTAGTGAGCGTCACTCAGGCCTATTACGGACTGGTTGTGGCGCAACGCAAGTACGCAAACATACAGCGCGCCGCAGCCGAAGCAGCGAGGTTTCTTGATATCAGCCAGAAGCTGGAGGCCGGCGGCGAGGTCGCGCACGCAGATGTACTGAGAGCACACATTCAATCGCAACAGCAACAGCGCGACCTACAGGAAGCCCAAATTGCGATGGAGCGCAACCGTCTGGATCTGGCGGTGCTGCTGTTCCCTGATTTCAACCAGAATTTCTCCGTGGTCGACGACCTGCAAACTCCGGAGCCGCTGCCGACATTTGCCGAAGCGGAAGCTGCGGGAAAGAAGAACAATCCCGATCTGCGCGCCGCGCTGGCCGCTTACCAGGCATCACGCCACGAAGTCACGGCTGCATGGGGCGGGCTGCTGCCATCGTTGAACGTGGATTACTTCTATGGAATCGATTCCAATCAATTCGCCGTCGAGGTCAACGGCATCCGCAATCTTGGTTACTCGACGGTGGCGACTTTACAGATTCCGATCTTCAGCTGGGGAAGCGATCGCAGCAAGTTGAAACAAGCCGAACTCCGGCGGGATCAGGCGCATGTCGAGCTGAATTTCGCGCAGAAACAATTACTGAGTCACTTGCGAGAGTTTTACAGCGAGGCGGAAACAGCACGCTCCGAGATGGAATCGCTCGCAAGTTCGGCGGAAATGGCGGCCGAGAGTATGCGACTGACGACCATGCGTTACCAGGCGGGAGAGTCAACAGTGCTGGAAGTGGTCGATGCCCAGAACACTTTGACTCAGGCTCGCAACGCGTATGACGATGGACAGTCTCGGTATAAGGTCGCGGTCGCGAATCTACAGACCTTGACAGGAAACTTCTAGACGAATGAACGGGCACAAGATCCTAACCTCGGGAATCCTTATTCGCAGAGATTTCCGCCACGTAGTTTCAGGGACGTTGGTCACGGCTGCGTGGCTCCTTTGCGCCGCGTGCTCTTCTGAAAAACCTCCCGAACCACCGACCGTCAGCGTGCAGGCGGCACCCGTCGAAAAGACCGCGATTCAGCACGTCGTCGAAGCGCAAGCCATTTTATTCCCGCTACAGCAGGCCGCGATCGTTCCCAAGATCAGCGCTCCGGTGCAGAAGTTTCTTGTAAAACGCGGAAGTCCGGTCAAGCAAGGTCAGGTTTTGGCAGTTCTTGAGAATCGCGATCTGTCCGCTGCCGCGCAGGACACCGAAGGCGCATACAAACAAGCGCAGGCGGTTTACGAAACGACGACAGCTGCCAACTTGCCTGAGGAGATCCGGAAAGCCGAAGCAGACGCGCAACAGGCCCAGCAGGCGCTCGATGCGCAGGAGAAAGTGTTCCAGAGCCGCCAACAGCTCTTTGAGCAGGGCGCTTTGCCGCGGAAAGAACTGGATCAATCGCGGGTTGACATTACCCAAGCCCGCAACCAATCCGATATCGCCAAACAACATCTCGAGAAGCTGATGGCGATTGGCAAGGAGCAGGAACTCAAAGCCGCGGAGGGGCAGCGCGATTCCGCCGCGGGCAAATATCGGGGAGCACAAGCACAGCTGAGCTATTCAGAAATTCGCAGTCCCATTAATGGCGTGATCACCGATCGGCCGCTCTATCCGGGAGAGATGGCCGCAGCAGGTACGCCCTTGCTCACGGTGATGGATATCTCCTCGGTCATCGCCAAGGCGCACATTCCGCAAGACGATGCTGCGGCGCTGA
>QIAL01000302.1 GCA_003225535.1 Acidobacteriota bacterium
AGCGCGAAGTTGTAAGTCTCTCCTGGCCTGTTAATGCCGCCTGCGCGCTGTCGTGCGCGGGTGTGTTTCTTTCGCTCCTTCGGAGCTTCCTATTTTCTGTTGCGCGACCCCACGGCTTGCGCCGTGGGCTGGACATTCTTTCGCCGCTTCGCGGCTGCTTGGGTGCGCTCCGTGGAAGAGATCCTGAGGTACGCGCGGTGCAGAGGACGCGCGGCTGTTTCCGTTGCCATCCTGAACTCTCCCTCGATTAGGCTTAGCGATTCACGATAATTTCTGCGATGCGTTCGGCGGCGTGGCCGTCCCACAAAGGTATTTTGACGGTCGTCGTTCGTTTTAATCCTTCCGAGGTGGAATTCAGAATTCTCTCTACGGCAAAGCGCAGTTTCTTCAGGTCTCTTCCTACTAGTTGATTGGTCCCCATCGTGATGGTGATGGGACGTTCGGTATTTTCTCGGACGGTTAGGCATGGGACGCCGAGGAAACTTGTTTCTTCCTGGATCCCTCCGGAGTCGGTGATCACGACTGCGGCGCGACGCTGCAGGGCGATGAATTCTAGATAGGGGAGGGGATCGAGCAGGCGGAGACGCGGACTTGGGAACATCTGCGCGAATAAGGGTTCGAGTTTTGTACCCTTCGCGCTCGCTTCGCTTCGCTTGACGGGCGAGGCGCCCGTCGCCACACGAGCGGTGGAGGGCTCCACTTCTTTCAGGCGCTGGCGGGTTCGGGGGTGGACTGGAAAGAGAACCCCTAATTGTGTGCTGAGCTCTGAGAGCGTCAAGAGCAAGTCACGCAACCACGGGAGATCATCTACGTTGGAGGGGCGGTGCAGCGTGACCAGTGCGTAGGGGGGAGTCACGTCAGCGGGGAAATATTGGTCGGCACTGGGCAGGAGGCGAGCGAGGGAATCGATCATCACGTTGCCGACGCGGTGGATCTTGGATGATTCGATGCCTTCGTGGAGGAGATTCTCGTCACCGTCTGCCGACGGAGTAAACAAAAGATCGGAGAGTTGATCGGTGAGAAGGCGGTTGATTTCTTCGGGCATGCTGCGATCGCGGGAGCGAAGGCCAGCCTCGACGTGTCCCACGCGCACGCCGAGTTTGGAGCACACCAGAGCGGCGGCAAGGGTCGAGTTGACATCGCCGTAGACGAGAACAAGATCCGGTTTGCGCTCTTGCAGCACGGGCTCGAAGGCCTGCATGACGGCGGCGGTTTGCTGAGCGTGGGTGCCGGAGCCGACTCCGAGATTGCAGTCAGGTTCGGGCATTTCGAGTTGCTGAAAAAAGACATCGGACATGGCGGTGTCGTAGTGCTGTCCGGTGTGAACGAGAGTCTGGCGTATATCGGAGCAGTTGCGCAAGGCGCGGAGAACCGGCGCGGCTTTCATGAAGTTGGGGCGCGCACCGACAACGTGGAGGATGTGCATGGGTTGGGGCAACGTGAATTGTATTTGGGATAGAGGTCAGGAGCCAGGGGGTCAGGGGTTACGTTTATCCGGCTTGGGCCGTGATGAGGGAAGCGTCCTGCTCGGGCAGAGGGATGACTTCTGCAGAGTGGGCAAGCGTGCGGTCGAGCGCATCGGCGAGAGTGGTGGGGAAGGCTGCGGTCAGGAGATTGACGTCGAGTTGCAGATCGCGCGTGGAATAGAGCCGGTATACCGTCAGGGTTCCACGGTGGCGATTGGAGGAACTGAGGAGATCGAGCGCGATGGTCCATGCGGAGGAATTGTTGAGACTGTTGGCCCGCCCTGGCTTGTTCCAATGAAGGGAATGGCTGTTTCGGCGGGCCGCGAGACTATCGAGAGATTCGACGGCGCTAATTTCTCCGGGAAGCAGCGCGACGTTCAGGTCGAAACCATCAAAGTCGTTGCTGCCGAAGGCCGCGAGGAGAATCCGGCGAACCTGATCGAAATCGCGAGCGACTTTGAGTTCTTCAGTGGCGCGGCGGACGGCCAGATTGTTGACGAAAATCTGGGGCTGGTCGAGGGTGCGGTGCGCGACGCGGGCCAGTTCACCGAATTCGAGATAGCCGAGGTGCTGAACACCGATCCAGATTCCGATACCCAACACGGCGAGCACTAAGCCAAGGGAGCTTCCTGTCGGCCAGAGCAAGAACAAGCTAAGCATCGCGAAACAGGCCGAGACTGCGTAAAGCACAATCACGACCTGGCGGTGAGTCATTCCATGCTGCAAGAGCTTGTGATGGATATGCTCACGGTCGGCGGTGAAGACAGGTCGTCCGCTGATGAGGCGGCGGATCACCGACAGAACCGTTTCGAGAATCGGCAAGCCGAAGGAGACTATCGGGATCGCGACCGCAACGATGGTAGGCGCCTTTTGCGCACCATAGAGTGCGAGGGCGCTGAGCAGGAAACCAATCAGCAAGCTGCCAGAGTCACCCAGAAAGATGGTCGCAGGATTGAAGTTGTAGCGCAGAAATCCCAGAATCGCACCTGCGAGGGCGATGGTCATGACTTCGACCAGTGCGGGCCCATGCAGGAGCGCCACCGTGAAAACGACCATCGTGGAAAATAGAGCGGATCCAGCGGCCAGACCGTCGAGACCGTCGATCAAGTTAAAGGCATTGGTGATTGCCAGAACCCAGATGATCGTGACAGCGAAACCAACGTACCAGGGGAGGATACGGTCGCCGAAAAGTACGGGTATATTCACGATGCGCAAACCGCCGGCGTACAACATGGCGGCGGCAATTCCCTGCACCGTGAATTTCACATAGGGGCCGACGCCGCGAAGATCGTCGTACACACCGAGCAGAAAGACGATGGCCGCGGGCACGAAGATGGTACTCATCGTCTTCAGGAAGTACGGCGTATGCAGGGCGGGATGACGCATGGCCCAGAGAGCAGCGATGCCCATGCAAGCGCAGAAACTCAAGAAGATCGCTACCCCACCCAGACGCGGCAGAGGGCTGGAGTGTAAGTGGCGTTCTTGCGTAGGAACGGCGACGAAGCCGTGGGAAATCGCGAAATCGCGCACGTACTTCGTCAGGACGAACGCTGAGAGCAGCCCGGTAAAGAACAGGCCCAGACAAATTAGGGTCAACTACGCCACCTCGACACAGGCGACTACTGAAACCGCACTTGGACTGCAAGTATGGCAGCGAGACCTTGCTACCAAAAGTGAATGCAATGATTCCGGGTAGAGATAGGCCCTGACTTTAGCAGTACCAGAATGGGACTTTCAATCCACAGCAAGGAAAAAAGCTGTGGAAAACTAGGCCAGAGGTGCATGAATTGCGGGGTACAACCCTATTTTGCTGTGCTAAACTGCTCTTCAAAATTCATCCAGAAGGTTAGGGATCCCTAATGAAGTCGGGTATGGGACTGGTTCGCCGCAGCTGCACTTTCTCTTTTGTTCTCGTGTCCTTTCTAACCGCTGGAGCATGGGCGCAGCAGCCCGCGGGTAGAAGTCCAGCGGAGCAGCAAAACACGGCGCCGACGGGCCTTCCCACGGCGCAGCCGGTATCGCCACCGGCTGTGAGCGCTTCCGGGGTGGTCAGCAATTCTGAAAAAGCGGATGACCCCTCAAAGGATAGTCCAGGAAAGTCCACGATTGTGACGCTGGGTCCGGGAGACCTGATCGAAGTCAACGTTTACAACGTTCCGGAACTGGCCAGTAAGGTACGGGTGAGCAATTCCGGGGACGTCTACTTGCCGCTGATTGATTATGTCCATGTTGAGGGTTTGACGCAGGAGGAAGCGCAAGCCTTGATCGAGAAACGGTTGGTGGATGGCGGGTTCGTGCGCAATCCCCACGTGACGATTTTCGTGGATGAATTCACCTCCCAGGGGGTGACGATTATCGGCGAAGTGGGCAAGCCCGGGATTTATCCGGACATCGGCGAGCACAAACTTTATGAAGTGGTATCGCAGGCCGGAGGATTCAGCCAGAATGCTTCGCGCAAGATCGCCATCCTGCGGCGAAATCAGCCGGACCCAGTGCGGGTGACGCTGCCCCGCAATCTTGCGGATGACGTTAGCAGCAACGTGGAGATCATGCCCGGAGATACGATCACGGTGCCGCGCGCCCCAACCATCTACGTCGTGGGAGATGTGGGGCGTCCCAGCGCCGTGCTGGTGGATAACGGCTCCCTGACGGTGCTGCAGGCCTTGGCGCTGGCGGGGGGAACGAACAAGACGGCCAAACTCGGGGCCTCGCGGATCATTCGCAAGGGACCGGACGGCGGGGTGACTGAAACGAAGGTCGAGATCAAGAAGATGTTGGAAGCGAAGATTCCCGACATGCCGCTGCAGGCCGACGATATCCTGTTTGTTCCGGTCAGCGGCGGAAAGATATTCGCGGCGCGGACGTTTGAAGCCACCATGACGATGGCTACCGCGATGGCCCTTTATACCGTTCATCCGTAGAGCTGATTCAGCTTATCTGACCAGAGTTTCCAGCACTCGGATATATTTTTTTGCGGTGCTCGCGCGGGAAAAATTCTTCACGATGTATTCCCTTCCCTTCTGACCCATGGCACGACCGAGTTCGCGGTTGGCGCTTAGCCGCTGAATCGCAGCTACGAGCCCGTCGGGATTTTCCGGCTCGATCGCGATTCCGGCAGCTGCTTCTTCGACAATCTGGCGTGCCTGACCGTCGACGCCAAGAATCACGGGACGGGCACAGGACATGAACTCGAGCATCTTGGTGGGGATGACTGTTTTGAATACGTCGGTCTTCTTCAGGAGCACAAGACACGCGTCAGATGCGGCGATGAAGGCGGGGATTTTCTCGCGCGGCTGCTGATCTAGGAATCGGACGTTTGCGAGACCACGGGATTGAGCAAGGCCTTTTATCCGATCTTTCTCGGCACCTTCGCCGAGTAACAGGAAGAGGACGTCGGGATCTTGGTGCTGCAGTTGGGAAGCTGAGTCAAGTAAGGTCTCGAGGCCGTGCGCATTGCCCATGGTGCCAATGTAGCTGACGAGAAATTTGGTTTCAGCATTCAGTTGTTTCCGAAGGTCGAGAGTTGCGCCGGTGGGAGCGGGCGCGAAGACCTCCGTTTCGACCCCGTTTTCAACGATTGAAATCTTTTCAGCGGGGACGCGCCAGTCTTCGATCAGGCGGTCCTTGAAGGCTGGGGTTACTACGACTATGTGACCGGCGTGCTCGTAGAGGAAGCGAGCGATTCCTGCCAGAGTGTGATGAAGGAGCGAATCTTCGCCCGCGACGCCAACGGCCGCGAGAGATTCGGGCCAGAGATCGCGGACTTCGAAAACGAAGGGGATCTGGCGGGAGAAAGCGATCCACCACCCGGCGAGGCCGACGAGGAGTTGTGGCGACGTCGCGATGATCACACCGGGGCGCGGAAGAGTCAGGCCACGCAGGGCGGCGGAGAGGCAAAACGACGCGTAGTTGCGCACGCGTTCGTGCGACTTGCGGTTGGGCAGGGGCCAGAGCCAAGTGCGGAAGACATCGATGCGGCCAACTTTTTCGTGATATGCGAGGCGGCGCAGGCGAGTGTGCCATTCCGGCGGAACGATGCCGGTGGGGTGGTTGGGAAATCCGGTGAGGACAGACACTTCGTGACCGGCGTCCGACCAACGGTGGGCGAGTTCGGAGGCGCGAGCGGCGGGGGCACCCATCTCGGGCGGGAAGTATTGGGAGACGTAGAGGATTTTCACGCGAAGGTAGAGGGTATCGCAAAAGATGCGAGGTGTGGGATGGGGATTGATCTCCCACTCGCGTGAGGTGCGTCCGAGGCCTCGATCCTCGTAGAATCGCTGCGTGACTTCCATTCAAACCGGCGATTGGGTTCGAATCCCTTCACTGTGGCCCGGAGTGTGGAAGGTCTACCGCGTCCTTAGCGGGTTCACGGAGGATCGGTGGTCGTTGGACGAGGAATTGAGACCGCCGGGGCGCTGCCTTCTTTTTTGCTATCGGATCGTAAATGATTCGTGGCGGAGGTCGTTTTTTCATCAGTGCTGCGATACATCGCTTGCGCGGGCGATTTCGTCCGATGATCGAAAGAGGGTTGAGGATTTGTTGTCATCGGACATGAAGGTCGCGAGGGCGTTTGAGAAGTATCAGGCTGCTGCAAAGCCCATTGACCTTGTGGCTAATCTGGGATTCGGTGAATTCAAGGATACGGAGTTACAGGTTTTTCCTCCGACGTGCGGCAGGTTGCTGGCGGATCGCATCGCAGAAGGTCTCACGATGGATGAGGTGTTGGGAGTCCTTCGAGACAGTTGGTTGGGAACACATCGGCGCAAGTTTCCCAATCAAGCGACGCTGCAACTCGTCTCCCCGGGGCATGAATTGCGAGGGGATCGATTCGTATACAGGAGCTACAGAACGCTGGGGTTCTGAAAGCTTGGAAGCTAGTAGTGGCAGAGCTTGAAAGCCGTTTTGTAAGTGAGGGCGCGGGCGCGGTTCAGGCCGCTCTTGGCATAAACTTCCCAGCGATCGGCAACGCGGGCGAACAATTCCTCTCCGGTCAGGCGATACATCACGCGCAACTGCACGATGTGAAGACGGTGGTAGAAGCCGCTCGCGACCATGGGCAGGCGTGTGCCGGATTGTTCGTAGAGCGACCAGAATCCGAGATCGTAGCGATCGAGATTGTGGAGAAGAGTGCGAACGCAAAGCGTGAACAGTTCCTCCGCAGCGCTTTCTTTCGTCGCCAGCGCGTAGTCATAGACGCCCCAGAGCGCCCAGATAAATCCATTGAGGATGTGCGTGGGCGGAGAGACGATGTACTCCTCAAACCAGAGGTCGCCGGATTCGTCGGTGAAGGCTACGCCTCCTTCTTCGATGGGACGCTGGAAACTTATGAAGGTGGCGCGCGCGGCGTCGAGGTAACGTGAGTCGCCGGATTCTTTGTGGGCGCGTACCAGGAGCGAGATTCCCTGCCCTTGCGCCAATCCTGAGTACCAGGGTGCCTTGAGCGTGTCGCGATACTCCCAGTTGAAGTGATGTTTCCAGACGGATAATCCTTTTGCGTTTGGTTCGAGGTGCGCTAGCAGCCAGTCAGCGATCAGGAAGAATTTCTTTTTTCTCTTCGGGTCGGCTGTGCGGCACCACGCGTTGTAGTTACCTAATCCGTATTGCGCGATGGCAATAGGGTTGTGCTGCAGGCCGATGGCGCCGTGATAGTCGAGTTGCGGAACGCCGGAGGCATCATAGTGCCCACGGTAGTCCGCCTTTTCGGCGAAGAGCATGTAGTACTCGCCTAGTTCGTTCGGAGTGGCGTTCGGATTTTCAGTGGGCGTTTCGTGCCAGAAGGTTAGATGGCTCTTGCCGCCCAGGACGTAAGCGCTGAGGATGCGGCGATAGTAGGCGAGCGTGGGCACGGGATTCCAGTCCATATTACGGGAGCTTCGTGAAGTCGGCGCACCTTGTAGGGGTGTCAAAATCTTGAACCGCGGAGGACGCTGAGAAATGCCGCAGAGCGCGCGGAGAAAACCCAATCAGGTCGTGCTCTGGACGGCATAGAGCGAGGTGCACAAGTCATCGGATTGGACTGCGATCGTGGACACAGCCAGGAACGGCGTTGAGTTTTCGCCATCCGGCAGGAAGGCGTTGCCGTATTGGAACAGGCGCATCGGCAGCGGATCCTTTTTCCATTCCAGGAGTGGCTGCCATGAGTCGGGAGACTTCACTTCAGCGCCGTAGACGCGAACGGTGCGATCTCGATTTACCTCGCTTGGCTCAATCATTGTTGAGAAGAAGACACGGCCGCCGACTCGGCATCCGTAAATAGAGGAACTGCTGATCTGGGCTCGTTGCGAGAGCTTTCCTTGGCGGTTCAGGCGATAGATGTGATTTGGTTCTAACGGCGTATCGGAGGAAAAGTAGAGAGCGTCTTCGGTGGGGACCGCCGCCACCGCACGAGCCTGTTGGTTGCCCTGCATGACGATCTCGACGCGGGAGAAATCGCAGGAGGCACGAAGGATGCGGCATTCGTCGCCATAGTCGCCGGTGAGAATCCAGAGGAAATTACCCCAGGAATCGTGAACGATGTTGTGCACGTGGCGGATTGTGCCTTTGGGGAAAGTGTAGGCGATGGTCCAGGTTGCACCCGCATCCAGCGAGCCGTAGATGTGGACTTCATCGCGCTGGGCGTTATCGAAATATTCCCCCCAAAAAACGGCGCCGCCCAGAGTTGCGGTGATATGAAGAGGACGAGTACCGCGGGTGATCGCGTGCGTCTGGCGGAATTCTGATTCGCCGGGACCTAAGGTGACGATCGAACCGGGAACGGCTCCGATGATTGCGCCGGATGGAAGTACGGCGAGCGCGTGGAATCCGTCACGAAAGATGCGCGCTGTAAAGCGATTGCTTGCCGAAAGGCGGCGGCGCGGCGAGGGGCGGAAGTACGCGACGGACTGCCATGTGATGTCGCGGGCATCTTCAATGCGGGCGCGGAGCAACTCGTATCCGCGCGAAGCGTAGAGGTGGTGTCCTGACCAGGCGAGGGCGCGCAGTCTGGGAAAGCGGGCGGCGAGGGTCAGGGACGGTTGCGGAGAGTTCATTCGTGAAAGCGAAGCCGGTTGGGATTCCCTCAGTATCTTATTGATGCGGGAGTGTGCAGGCAATCGGACGCAGACAAAATCGCGATCTTGCATATTTGAGCGCTCGGATGAAGTCGGCGGTATGGGCTCTCCAGAGGAAATCAAAAACCCCACCCTGTCGCATAAGACGCGACAAGGGTGGGGCACCCTCAGATGTGGAGTTATGGCAGGAATGTCTTCATGCAGAAGCAACTGCCGCCGGCTTTTTCGAATTCGGATGTCTCGACCACGACTGGAGTCAGGTTTTCCTGGTGAAGGATATTTTCTAGCTGGGGGGTCATGTGTGGAGTGATATAGCGGCCGTTGACGACGATGCCGTTGCCCATGAAGCGGTGCGCTTCGTTCGAATCGAGAAGGTGAACTCGGGTCCAGTTCTTGTGAATGGCAGCGAGCGCATCGGCGGAGAAAGCTCCGGCGAAGATCAGAGCGGCTTCATTGTTCAATGGGCATAGGCAAGTGTCGAGGTGATAACAGTAGGGATCAATTAGCTCGAGGGGCACGACGGGGATTCCCATTTCGGACATGGCGGCGGCGAATTTTTCGATGCCGCCCCGTGTGCTGCGGAAACCGTAAGCGCCATAGATGCGGGATCCATCGGGATGCCATAGCAGATCGCCGTGGCCCTCAAGATAGTCTTCTCCGAACTCGAACTCGATTTCGATGACGCGATAGCCGTGGGAGCGACACCAGTCAGTGAAGAAGGGGACCTCGCGCTGGCGGGAAGAGTAGACCATGTGACTGGGGACCACGAATTTTCCGTATCCTGCCTTCTCCCCAACAAAAACCTGGTTGGCGGCGAAGACCATGTCTTCGAGTCCTTCCACGGGATCGATCGCTTCGACCTCACATCCGCTTTGTTGCAAAACACTACAGAGATTTTCCCACTGGGTGCGCGCTTTCACTCTGTCGACTGCGTGATCTCGAAGCATGTATGGGTTTTTCTGATCGATGACATCAAAATAATTCGGAGGACAGACGAGCACCTTGGGCATACAAAAGAATGGTAGCTGTCGCGTTTCCGTGGATGCAAGGCATGGGGACGCGGGATCGGCAGTAATGCCGAATAGTCGGCAGAACGAGTTGTTGCTTCCTACGTCGGCAGCGCGACTACCGAGAAGAACGCGTTAGTGCAAACCCGAGACGCTGTGGCACATGACGTGCACTCAGATTCGAATTTGAGAGCTCCTGAAGTGTTTTCGAGAGAGCGGAAAGAACCATCGTCATGCTCAGCCATTGTGCTAATGCAGAGTGCCACATACCTTTTCTCCGGTTGCGGGAAGGCAAGTTGTTCCTGGTGGAGACAGATCGTTTGATGAAACCGGGGACGACCTCGGTTCCGCCGTTTGTCCGGGCGCGGCAACAACAACGGCAGGTGGAGCACTACTGGCTGTGCGATGAGTGCGCGAACCGGTGGACACTGATCTACGATCGTGAGTGTGGGGTTACACTGGCGCCGCTGAAGCGACCGGTCACGACGGTTGCGGCGGCAGCCGCGCAAAGTGGTGTGGCCTGAATTTCCCGCTATTCGCTATTCATAACCTTGCTTCTTCCACGTCTTCCAATCGTCGCGCACAACCTTCAACACCGCGGCACCCGCGTCGTGCAGCCACCGGTAGAATCCGTCCGTCGGCTCGTTGGTCCTGCCTTGGGAAAGTGAGAGGGTTTTCTATACGTGCAGGAGGAATTCCGGATCGTCTGGCAGGTCGCACCGAAACTTCACAGGATTGAAGTTCGAGTCAAACTTCAGGATGGTTCTCCCGGTTCGGCTTGCAACATAAAAGTTCCCGGAGTTTCCGAACGCCATTCCACATGAGTTCTTCACTTTCACGCTGTTGATGGCTTTGAGCACGAATTTGTCCGGAGAACTCGAGAGCAAAGCCGTATATATATGGTCTCCGCCGCTGACGTACAAGCTGCCGTTGTGGACAACAAGATGAACGGGCGATCCTGGCTCCAGCTTGTTACTCTGGCCTAAGTATTTGCCCGTGATGTCATAAATCTTGACGGCGCCGGCAGGCTGGTCTGCAACATAAAGTCTGCCGTTCGCCCATGCGACGCCCCTGACTGAGTGTTTCTTGGCTCCAACGTCCGCGTACGAAAGACCAGTCGGACACATAACCGGCGTCGTGGCTGGTTTGGACAAGTTGCCATTACTGGATGCCACGAAGGTACCAGAGAGGAATTCCCCGGAGGCATGAAGCGAAGCCGCGGTGGGCGCGGGCCTTCCGATCTTGCCGTCACCAGAGACGATCAGGCGCGTGATGACATTCGTATCCTGGCTGGACAAGTAGCAATAGCCTAGCCCATCGAAAGTGAAGTCGAAAGGGTGCAGGATGCCGTTGCAGGTCTGGTTCGTCGCAAGTCGGCTTACAAATCGATATTTCGTTCCCGACCCCTCGTAGCAAAGGACGCTGTTTTGGGTCTTGTTAGCATTTGCGACGTACAAGTATTTTCCGGAAAGGTAAATGCCTCGAAGTTCATTCAGGATCACGCCGTCGGTTTCGTCCAGTACAGAAGAAGTAATCTTGTTGCCGTCCTTGTCGTAGGCATGGACGTTGTTCTTATGGGGGTCCCTCTCGGGATTGCCGCCGTGGAGTGTGACAAACAGCATAGGAACCTTCCAGAATAATTTCAGATCGAAATTCTACGGCCGATGTCACGAGCAGCCCAGGTTACGGGAACCGATTCACCGGCACACCCATATAGTGGCCTCTGCAGGTTGTAACGTTTCACCGGTGCTGATCACCATAGCATTGAGGACGGCCGTCCGAAAGAACGGCCCAGGATATTTGCGTGGTACCTGAAATCAGGAAGTGCATACCCCGCTTTGACATCTTGACAGCGCTCATGCGGACGCATACTGTCCGCAACTACCGACCCTAGGGAACTTGAACAGCCAGATAAGGAGGAGTCCTTTGACCCCTACATCAGCCGTCGTTTCTATCCCTGTAGCAAAGACAGCCAGGCGTCTGCAACTGCGTCGATTCGGTTTTTCCCTCGCGCTCGTGCCCACCCTGCTTCTCGGCCGTCCGACCTGGGCTCAGACCGCAGAAGCCGGGCAAGGCGATCAAAAAGTGAAGAAGGTGTTCTATTCCTCCAAAGACCGGCTGGAAACCATGCACGCGGCTTCGCTGTTTACTCCCAAAGTCGTCGGAGACGCGAACATTCTGGAGGGTCCCGCGCAGGACAAGAAACAGTTTCAACTGCACTTCAATGACAAAGTGATTTGCGACTTCACGGCACCCGGCTCGCAAATGGGCGGTAAGACTCCCAAGTTTTCATGCAAGATCACCCGCGTCGAAGGCGCCGACGGAGCGGTTCAGACCCCGACTTCTGAGATGGATGAAGAGCCCATTAAGGTTAAATTCGGAGCTGATGACAACGAAGTCTACGCTGAGGTCGCTGCCACGCGGCTCATGTGGGCGCTGGGTTATTACGCCGACTCATGGTTCTCGGTTCGCGTCGAGTGTCATAACTGTCCCGAGAACCCGGTCTCCGGTTCGGGATCAGTGGGAACACGCATATACGACCCAGCTACCATCGTGCGGAAGTACCCTGGCCACAAGATGTACGAGAACGGCAACGAAGAGCAGGGCTGGAGTTGGAAAGAACTGGATACTGCCAATGGTCGCCCAACTTACGAACGAGACGGTCTGAAACTCCTGGGCGCTTTCCTGCAGCACAGCGACAACAAGCCGCCGCAGCAACGACTGGCATGTGACAAGGTGCATGTGGATGAGAAGACGCAGCCCTTCACGACCACCTGCGAAAAACCAGTGATACTGGTCCAGGACGTGGGCGCTACGTTCGGTGGTGGAGGCTGGTTTACCAGCAACGGCTCGGCAAAAATGAACCTCCAAGTCTGGTCTGGCAAAAAACTTTGGAACAAGGTTGGTACCGAAGGTGCGCCCCGGCAATGCCAGGCTGCGCTACGCAAGAGTCTGACCGCACACGATGGCTTGAGTGATCCAATGATCAGCGAAGAAGGGCGGCGTTTCGATGCGGCCTTGATGTGCCAACTTTCCGACCGTCAAATCGAAGAGCTCTTCAAAGCCGCCCGAGCGGCACAAATGCCGCAGTACCACAACCACGACGGCACCTTCAAAGCGGGTGCGGATGACGCTTCAGTCATACGGCAGTGGGTGGACGCTTTCAAGCAGAAACGCGAGCAGCTCGCCAGTGGCCGCTGCGAGTGGAAGGAAAAACCAGCCGACCTCGCCGTGATTGACAACCCGATGGGCCTGACGACGGTTCCCAACTACTGTTCGGCCAAGCCATTCTGACAAGGTCCGCGAGGAATCGTTCGCGAAGGAGTTTTCCATGGTGCGAAGATATATATTTTGCGTGTTATTGGTTTTCATTGCTGTCGGCACTGTCGCCGCTCAGACCCAAGGCTGCGAAGTTCCCGACGGTATGACGAAAGAGCAGAAACTGCCTTGTGTGCGTGCGGGCCGAATGCTATTGGATCAGCCGACGCTGAGCCCGACTCAGCTGGCGAACGGCCCTGGCTTCGATGGCGCAGAACCGGAGAAGAGTCGGTTCGCATACTCTACGGCCGATGACACGATTGGCTGCTACTTCCGTCCGCATTACGCTTTCGCGAAGGTTCCAGGCGACAGCATGAAATTCCAGTGCTGGCACATGACCGCGGACGGCGCTTTCTATAACCGAAAGGGAGAAACAGTTCGGGTTGATGACGTAAAGGTAGTCATTGTGAAGGACAAGAGCGGAGAGAAATCAGCATCGCTCTATGCGCGGAGCGACGATAAGAACGAGCATGAGATCAAAGCCGACCATTTCAAAATCAAATATCTGAAGCCGCCCTACCCCGACCACAACCCGCGTTTCAATGAGGTCTTTACCGCGGTCGCCACCACGAGAATTATGTGGGCGCTGGGCTTTCCGGCGGACTATGTGTACCCAGCCGGATCAGTCAATTGCATTGGGTGCACAGACGATCCTTTCGGACAGAAGTTATCCGACAACAAAGCGTCCCTGAAGGACGCGCCTGCCGTCTTCAAGGTCGTGAACGCGGAACGGGAGTTGCCATTGGACCAGATCAATCCCGAGGACGACGAGACCTGGTCGTGGACCGATGCAGCCAAGTTCTATTCTGATGGCGAATGGACGCACCAGCAAAAAGTGGAATTCGACGCGTATCGGCTCGCCCTGGGACTGATCCACTACTACAACGCCCTTCCGCAGCAGAACCGGCTAGTCTGCGCCGAGTGGGAACCCGTAGAGGCGGGACACTCCAAAGTCTGTCGAAAGCCC
>QIAL01000248.1 GCA_003225535.1 Acidobacteriota bacterium
CGCGCTGAAGCGGGAACCCGGCGCTCCGGCTTTTGCGCCGCCGTTGGCGCCCCCCCTGACACCGAAAGAACCGCCGCAGGCGCCCCCCGGTCAGATGACTCAGTTATTTCGCGATTTCGATTCCCTGGCAAAATCCAAGGCTCCGGAACTCTCCATGCCATCCCCTGCCTTTCCAGTACGACCTCCTTCCTCAACCAGTCTGCCCGGCGAGTCTGGGCTGCACGCGGCTGATCCGTGGGATCGCTCCAGCATGAAATCCGCCTCACCGCCGAAGGAACCGCTATTCACCCCTCCCCCAGGTCCGATCAGGCCTGTCGCTCCTGAGTCGTCGCATCCGGTCGCTCGAGACGGTGCGAAACCGGGCGAATTTACCAGCTTCTTCCAGGGCCCGTTCCGAGGTGACGGGCCATCGGACATGCCAGCCTACTCATCGCAGCCGATCGAACCTCCAAAAAAGAACGTTGGAGAGTTTACGGCTCTGTTCGGCGGCGCAACAGCTAAGCCGCCGACATCACAAGCACCACCAAGCGCCCCGGGGTCGAGCTTTACGTCGATGTTCAAGGACATGGACAATCCCCAGCCGACATTCAATGCATCGTCGCCGATGCCGGGCGGCGTCGTGCCACCACCGGCTCAGGCCTTACCTCCTGTATCGCCACTGAACGCCACTCCGGCGCTGGATCCGGTTTTCGCCTCTTCGCCAGCTCCAGTAGTGATTCCAGACCTTCCGGCACCGGCGATTCCTGCGGCCGCGAGCATGCCTGTCGAAAGGCCGCCCGCTCCGCGGGGGAGTTCGATGCCGGGAGACGGCGCTACCGGCGCGTTCATGCACCCCAGGGCCGATGCAATGCCGGTCCCCATCGAAGCACCAAGTGGACCAAGTCCCTACACTCAGATCATCTCGCGCTCGAAACTCGCGGCCGGTGAAGAGGCGGAGGCCGGGCACGCGCCTGCTGCGGGACCAGGCGCGGGAAAGTTTGCCGCGCCCCCGATGCCCAAAATCCCTGGGGCTGCGCCCCCGCCGATGCCGAAGATTCCTGCAGTTCCAGCCATGCCCAAAGTGAAGGCACCCCAGGTGCCGAAGGCTCTCAAAATCGAAGCCGCTGCGCCACCGCCGGTGTCACTCTGGCCGTTAATCATCACACTGACGGTGCTTTTCTTCCTGGCGGTGATACTGGTGCTGTACTTTGTTCTTAGACATTAAGAATCCGGCGAGAAAGCGTTCCTCTGCAAAGCCGCTTCCCATCAGCGGCTTAAGCTGCAAACCGTCGTCGGTCGTTGGGCAACAACAGACCACGCACCGCAACACGCTCACAGATCAGTTGGATTGGGGAAGAAGGATCAGCAGCTCGAGTGTGGGATTCGGCAGCTCTCCCGGAACGTACGCCGCGAAGTTGCGCGCACGATTGACAGCCTCCCATGCGGGTCCGGACTGGTTCAACGCGAAGTACTGATACTTGAGCTTCACCGGGATGGCGCTTGGCGGGTTCGTCAAGTGGCGAAGTTGAATTCCCGGCAAGGCCTGCCGCACCAGGTGCTCGATGTGAGTAGCGGAGCAGGTTTTCACCAGCTGCGGCACCCTCTGAATCACGTTTTCTTCCGTCGTCTCCGCGCTCACCGCGAGATACATTCGCGTGTTCGCGAGATATTTGTCCTGCTCGATCGCCGCAGCATAAATCGAATTCGAGCCCGGCATGAGCTTCAGCGGCAGGGATACCAAATTCGTCGGTACGACAGTCTCGAGCAGCGCGCGCAATTTTTCATCGAGTTCGGAAAAAATTGGTCCGAGAGACTCATGCACATACGCGGGCAGGTCGCGAGGTCGCAGCTTCTGCGAGAAGGTCGTTAAAGAGCCTGCAAGCGAGATCATTGCCGCATAGAGTTCCTCGGGGTGTCCCTTCTTGCTCTCATACAGGTGGGAGAAAACCGGAAAGTTGGAATTCACCGTGTAGAGCAGCCAGAAATTCGCGATGTCGGAAGCGGTGAAATCGGCGAGGCTCTGATTCTTTTGGCGGCGTCCGGCGGAAAGCTGGGTGCTGCGCGCCGAAAGCAATTCCACCAGGCCGCGAAGCAATCCCACCAGGTATTCGTTTGCTCCGATTTCGATTAATGGCGGAACAAACCTGGGATTGAGTTGATATGTGCCTGCCGTGGTCCGCTCCACATTGGCGATCCGCAGCACCGACGAACCCTCACGGTTCTCCGAATCCGCGAGCAGGCGCATGTTCTTTCGCGCTACCTGGATGGGTTTCTCGCTGGCACCGGTATTTTCATCCCGAAACGAGGTGACTTCCGCCAGATATCGCGTGCCACTTTCTTTACCACTGGAGACGTTAAGGCCGCGTTGCCGGTAATCGGGGACCGCCAGGTAGATGTCGAGACTCTTGGTCCCCGGATCAAAAAACTCCTCCAGCGATTTGGATGGCGGCGGAGGGTCTGCTTCGGGAACTTCGAATAAAAGCCCGTCGGGAAAAATGCCTGCAGCGCGCGTGACGGCGAACTGCCCCTCAGCGAGAAGCTCTCCGTTGATCGCCAGCTCTCGAAACCCCCAGGGACAGAACTTCAGCGCTTGCAACCGAAAGTTAAGAGTGTCCTCGAGAAAGCGATCCTGGACCTGCAGGTGCTGCGGCGTCAGAAAGGTGCCTTTGGTCCAGAGAACTGGTTTTAGTTGCTTCATGCGAATGAAATCCGGGGTGCCGGTATAGATGTGGAAACAGGCGTCAGGCCGTTTTTACGCGGCTGCTCACGATAACAATTCCTGAGCCAGGAAGCAAAGGGCAAACGGGACTATGCCCGGCGAAGGGCAAGGATTTCGACAGCTTGCAGTTAGCTCTTGGAATCCCGGTTGGAATCCGGGGGATTCTGGTCAGAGTTCCAAAGACCTTCCATAAACTTCTGCCAATCTTGCGTTCGGGCGCGGAAGATTCGCTTGGCGCTCCGAGAGAACATGGCAAGACCGAAATCGCCGCGGGCGCGGCGAAGCACGATCTTGATCTCTTCGACCACATCATCCGGAATCGAGGCATTGACTTCGAGGCTCTCGAGTAATTCGAACATGTCAGGCGCAGCCGCGATGAGGCTGGCGTTCGCGTTGGCTTCCACCTCGGCTTCCACCGACGCCACCGGCAGTCCGCACCGGTCCACGACCCGCGACAATTTCTGCGGATCAATTCGCCACATACCCGAGGTCACTTTACTCTTTGCCATACCACTACTTTCTAGAAGGAGGCTCCTTCTATGGGTCTTATCAACTATTCTGTTGGATGAGTGGTTACCCTTCAAGGTTACTAAGGTTTATAGGGGTTAACGGGAGGGGTACCCCGGGTACCGGGCTAACACATAGACAGGCCTTGATTTAGCGATCCCTTATTGTTCGGGCTGTTTCTATTCTTTGGAGAATTCCTCCTTCCCAAGAGTGAAGTCTCCGTCAGGAACCGCGATACCGAATCTGCGCGCCTCCACCTTGATCGCGTCGTAGTCGTCAACCGCCTTATTGACCTGAGCGGTGGTGACGCCGCTGCCCCCAGCTGCCTGCTTTTTGAAAAGATCGGAGACGGCGGTTTGCCTTTTCTTGATAATCATGTCCATCACCTCGAGCACAACTTCCACTCCACCCGAGGCATCGTCGAATAGCCCCATCAGCTGTTTCTGCCGATCATCGCCCTGGACGGCGGCCACAAGCTCCTTGAATTTCTGCTCAGAAACCGAGCCCGGAACTCGTTTCTCCTGCTCGATCAGAGACTTCACGGCTTTGATTCTGCGCTCCGATACGACGTGTATCACTTCAACCACGGCGCCTCTGATTCGCTCTCCTTTTTTGCCGCCGTCTTCGTCCTCATTCATTCCCATGAGTTCACGCTGCCGGTCGACGCCCATCACATTGATGAGCA
>QIAL01000249.1 GCA_003225535.1 Acidobacteriota bacterium
GCCCTGCTCCCCTTATATTGGGCTGTCCCACATTCCTTAGGAGAATTATGAATACCACGGAATTTTTCCAGCAGCTGGACTCTCGTATCTCCAAATATGACCTGCTCTGCCATCCGTTTTACAAGGCTTGGTCGGCGGGGCACTTGACTCGCGAGGATTTGCGCGAGTATGCGCAGGATTACTATCACCACGTGGAAGCGTTTCCTTCTTACCTCGCGGCTCTGGGAATGCGGCTGGAGGATGGCGAAGTGCGCCGCGCCGTTTTGGCAAACATGTGCGACGAGAAGGGAGTCGAAGAGCGGAAGGGATCGAAAGGAATTCCGCACGCTGATCTGTGGCTGGACTTTGCCGAGGGGATGGGTTCATCGCGCAACCTGGAGTGGCATAGCCCCGTGGCGGAGATCCGTCAATTGATTCGGTACTTCCAGCGTGTCGCGAGCGAAGGACTGCCCGAAGAGGCGCTGGCTGCGTTCTTCGCATACGAGTCGCAAGTTCCCCGGATTGCGACGGAAAAAGAGCAGCGCTTGCGCGAGATGTACGGGGCCGACGACAAGACTTGTGGTTATTTCGCGTTGCACGCGGAGGCCGACGTGCATCACGCGCGTGTATGGCGGGGGTTGCTCGAAAAGCGGGTTGCAGCGCATCCGGAAGCTGCCGATGCAGCGCTGGACGCGGCGGAAAATGCCGCTCGCGCGTTGTGGCAGGCGCTGGACGGGATCAATTCGCGGCGCAATGCGATAACAGCTGCATAGCCGGGGCGGGAAGCTGGGTTCGGGCCAATGATTTTGTAAAATCATTGGCTCATTTCTTTTGGGAGAGAAACGATTGGCGAAAGAGATCCCGCTCGGGGTTCGCGGAGAAGCTGCTGAAACCGTTGCGTTTGAGAACACTCTGACTTCGCACCATCCGGAACTGCCTCCGGTGTATTCCACACCGGACATGATTCGGCTGATGGAGACGGCGGCGTTTCACGCCCTTCAGCCCTACTGCGAAGGTGACCAGATTACAGTTGGAACTTCGATTCAGATCGTGCATCGGGCCGCAAGCGGCGTCGGCGCACGCGTCAAAGCTGAGGCGGTGCTTGAATCCTTCGATGGACGCTTCTACACGCTGCGCGTTACCGCCCGCGACGATGTGCAGGAGATTGGGCGCGGGACGGTTGGCCGGGCGGTGGTCAGCATCGGAAAGTTTCTGGAAAAGATGAAGAGCAGCGGGCGGTGAAAGCATCCAATCCCGCATATGCCGGATCCTGAACAGAAGAAGAAGGCAGAAGCATTCCGGGCAATGCACACAGGTACGGGTGCTGTGCTGCTGCCGAACGTCTGGGACGTAGCCAGTGCCCGCATCATCGAAGAAGCCGGGTTCCAGGCCATTGCGACGACCAGCGCAGGCATCGCGTTCGCGCAGGGATTCCCTGACGGTCAGAAGATTCCCGCCGATCAGATGATCACTACTGTCGCACACATCGCGTCAGCCGTGCGGGTGCCTGTAACAGCAGACGTCGAAGCAGGATATGGCCAGCGACCGGAAGATGCCGCCCGGACTGCGTGCAACGTGATTGATGCCGGCGCTGTGGGTATGAATTTCGAGGATGCGACCGGCGATAGCGATAGTCCTTTGACAGAGTTGACTCTGCAGTTGGAAAGACTCCGGGCTATCCGTGAGACTGCGGAAGAACTCAGAGTGCCAATCGTGCTCAACGCCCGCACTGACGTCTACCTTCTACAGATTGGCGACCCGAGTCGGCGTTATGACGAGGCGGTGCGACGTCTTAGCGCATTTCGGGATGCAGGCGCGGATTGCGTTTTCGCTCCGGGAGTTCGCGATGCGGAGACGATCGGACGTTTCGTTACCGATCTGAAGTGTCCTGTGAACATACTCGGAGTGCCCGGTTCGCCTTCTGTTCCTGAGTTGGTCAAGCTGGGAGTGAAACGAATCAGCCTGGGCTCGGGTCCGATGCGGTCGTCGCTGGGATTCCTGCGTAAGCTTGCCGAAGAGGTCAAGACATCCGGCACGTGCAAGCTCATGGAAGGCGCGCCGTCGCATGCAGAAATGAACAAGCTGATGAGCGGCAACCGGGTATTGAATAGGTAGACTACGAGCTCCCTCAGGGGCTCAAAGCCCCCATTCTTGCTGGGCCTCAGCGGCACGACTGAAGTCGTGCCCTACCCAAAACGATTTTCGTGTTCGACCCGAACACTGCGAGACAGATTTCTGAAGACTCCCACCCTCATCGGCGTCATCTCTGACACGCACGGCCTGCTTCGACCCGAAGCCCTCGCAGCGCTGCGTGGATCTGAGCAGATCGTTCACGCCGGCGATGTGGGCGGCCCCGAAATTCTCGACGAACTCAGGGCAATAGCACCAGTCACCGCGATCCGCGGAAACATCGACAAAGGAGCGTGGCCACGCAGATTGCGCGAGACTGAAGTGGTAGAGGTCGGCGGCATTTCTATCTATGTCCTGCACGACCTGGCGCAGCTAGATCTAAAACCCGAGGCGGCCGGATTCAGAGTCGTGATCTATGGGCATAGTCACGTTCCGAAGCAGGAGATGCGCGGCGGAGTGCTCTACTTCAATCCCGGCAGCGCTGGACCGCGAAGATTCAAACTGCCAGTCACCGTCGGGAGGCTCATCCTGGAGGATGGAACCCTCCGAGCGGAAATTGTGAACATTTCAGACTGAAGACTCCGGATGTGCAGCTGATCGGAGGATCTTAGGGACGTGGCAGTTGCTACAATCGCAACCGATGGCCAGCCAGCCTCCCACTGAAGATTCTGCATACACAATTCTGGCAAACCAGGGCTGGCTCAGCGACCTGAACTCATCTTTCCGGAAACATGCTGATTTAGTGGCTGTATTGCTTGTGTTGATCGGCTTCCTGTGGCGGCTCTGGCAGGCGCGGGCAACGTTCTTGAATACCGACGAGGCTTGGCACTTCGCCGTCGCGAACCAGAATTCTCTGGCGGAGGCGTATCGCGCTAGCCTCACACTGGCGCATCCTCCGCTTCTAGTTTTCACTCTCTATTTCTGGAAAGGCCTGGGGACGTCCAATCTAATGCTTCGCTTTCCGGGCGTGCTCGCGGGAACCGTTTTCTGCTGGGTTTTTTACAAATGGCTGGTGCGAGTGGCCGGTCCTACAATCGCGCTGGTGGGCCTCGTGTTCGTATGTTTTCTGCCCCCGATGATCGTGCTGTCGGCAGAGTTGCGGCAATACAGCCTGATGCTGATGTTCGCGGCCGCGGCGGCGTATTTTTTCGAAGTCGCGGTGGCGGAGAATTCGGTGACAGCGATGAGCCTCTCTTGCGCGAGCCTATA
>QIAL01000250.1 GCA_003225535.1 Acidobacteriota bacterium
CCTCGATGTCAAGACCGTTTCCCGCGGAGCCTGCTTCGCCGACTACGACAACGACGGCAAGGTCGATGCCTTTGTCGTAAACCTCGGAGCCCCCGCCACGCTCCTGCACAACGTCAGCCAAAACAGCAATCACTGGCTCACCGTGAAGTTGAAAGGGAAGAAGAGCAACCGTGATGGGATCGGCGCACATCTGGAAATAGTTTCCGGTGGCCGCAAACAGATCGCCGAACGTTTCGCGGGCTCCGGCTACCTTTCGCAAGACGATGGCCGCATTCATTTTGGACTCGGCACAGCTACCAAAGCCGACAAGCTCGCGATCCATTGGCCCAGCGGACAGGAGCAGGTTCTGGAGAATCTTGCCGTTGACCGTGTACTCACGGTGGAGGAGCCATAATGGCGATGCGTACGCCCAACTTCGGGATCTCCCATGCTGCCTTCCGGCAGCTACCGAAGCTTGTGGGCATCCTCGCGGTCACTTTGCTCGCCATCGCGGCGAAGCCCGCTGCCAATCAATCGGGCGCGCTGGTGAAAGAACGCTACCTGTCGCCCATCGAGATGGCGTTTTCTCCAGACGGGCATTCGCTCTACGTTGTGTGTCAGGACAGCGACGAAGTTCGCGTTGTCGATCCCGACTCCGCCAAGGTCATCGGCATCATCCATGTGGGACATGTTCCTCGGGGCATTGCTCTCTCGCCCAATGGTCGCCGACTTTATGTAACCAACGCTTCGTCCGATTCGGTCTCCGTTATCGACACGTCCTCTCGTGAAGTCGTGCAAACGCTGGCCGCAGGATTTGAACCAGCCGGCGTGGTCGTCGACAAATCCGGAGCAACTCTATACGTCGCGAACCGGCTCAGCAGTGATGTGTCTGTGGTTGATCTCGCGAGTGGACATGAAATCAAGCGTCTGTTGGCTGGACGCGGCGCCAGCTATCTTGCCCTTTCGCCAGATGGCAAATGGATTTACTGCACGCACATCTATCCGAATGCGGGCGCGTTCCGCAGCGAGCCGGATTCTGAGGTTACAATCATCGACACCTCCACTCGCAGAGTGGTTGACCGCAAGGCCCTTCACAACGTGGCAGGCATGTTTCATGTGGCGGCCTCAGCGGATGGGAAGCTTGTTGCCGTTGCGCAACTGAGGCCGAAAAACCTAATTCCCCTGGCGCACGTGGAACATGGTGCCGTCTTCGGCGACTCGTTGACCTTGTTTGGAGATGACATCGGCGGCACCGTCCAGATTCCGATCGACGAACTCGACCGCTACTATGCTCTGCCGTGGGGCGTGGCGATCACACCCGACAAGTCAAAGATCTTTCTCACCACGGCCGGGTCACAGAGCGTGACCGCGATTGATGTATCTCGATTGCTCAAAACCGTACGCACGCGGCGTCAATCCTTCGCGAACGATCTGTCCGCGTCAGCCGAGTACGTGGCCGCAAGAATTCCGGTCGGGCACAACCCTCGCGGCGTTGCCCTCTCGCCCGACGGCAAGAGGCTCTACGTTGCCAATCGACTCGACGACACCCTCAGCGTGATCGATACCGAAACGCAGAAGGTGACCTCTACGATTGACCTGGGCGGTCCTAACGGCATCGACGCCCTCCGCCGCGGTGAGCGCCTCTTCTACACGGCGGATTTCTCGTTCCAGGGGCAATTTGGCTGCTCGAACCGCCACCTCGATGCGACGATCGATGGGCTGCAGTGGGATCTAGAGCCTGACGGCTTCGGCAAAGATATTGTCGACAATCGCTCGCTCGAGAACCTCGCCGCCACAGAGCCTTTCAAGTGGAATGGCGGGAAACCCAGCAGCAACTCACCGATCTTGTGACCTTCGTTTACTCACTCCCCTACCGCCCGAACCGGTATCGACTCGCGAATGGGGAACTCACGCCGGCCCAGGAGCGCGGCAAGGCGATCTTCGAAAGAACATCAACGAAGAGGGGTGTTGCCATTACGGAAGCCAACCAGTGCAACTACTGCCACAGTGGGCCGAAGTACACCAACCAGAAGCAGATCGATGCCGGTACGGGCAAACTAACCGACCGTTCTTCGGTGATCGACGTGCCCGAGTTGCCCAACGTCGCATACTCCGCACCCTATCTCCACGATGGTTCGGCCAAGTCGCTGGAAGAAATCTGGACTATTTACAACCCCAAAGACACTCACGGCGTGACCAACGATCTGACCAAAGATGAATTGAACGATCTTATCGAATATCTGAAAACGTTATGAAGACGAAATCGTGGTTCGCATTGGCGCTGTTTATCACCGCATCCCTGGCGGTCGCCCAGGACATGCCGATGTTCCGCTGGGAGAACTTCACCACCGCCAATGGTCTTCCCGATAATCACGTCTTCTGCGTTCTGGTAGACGGCGACCGTATATGGGCTGGCACCGACAACGGCCTGGGCCTCTACGAGAACGGCATGTGGAAGGTCTTGCGTCCGAACCCGGAGGCGAAGGAACATAGCCTCGCGCATCAGGCCGTGCTCTCACTCGCGCTCGACAAAAATACAGGCGACGTGTGGGCAGGAACGATGGGTGGACTCAGCCGCATTTCGGCCGGCCGCATCGATACCTATACCCAGCTGAACTCCGGATTGAGCAACGACATCGTCTATGGAGTCGGCGTGCAGGGCGACTTCTTGTGGACCGCGACCGCAGCCGGGGCGAGCCGACTGAATACTCATACCGGTCAGTGGTCCTTGTATAACGCCACCAACACCCCCATGTACGAGATCTGGACATACGCCGTCAGTCCTGCGGAAGACAAGGTCTACTACGCAGTCTGGGGCGGCGGGGTGCTCGAGTATGACCAGAAAACCGAGCGCTGGAAGGACTACAACGATCCCGACGGCGAAACCGAAATGGTCGTGATGAAAGACCAGGGACTGATTCATGAAATAACGACTTCGGTTAGCTACGTAGACAAGATCCTCTGGGTCGCGACGTATTTTGGTGCTAGCCGATACAACGGCCGCTATTGGCACAACTTTCTCCAAAAGGACAGCGGCCTGCCCAGCAATTTTCTAAACCAGATCAAGGGCATCGACGCCGACCGCGTCTGGTTTTCTACCGACAAAGGCCTTGCGTATTACGACGGCACGAATTGGGCGGTTTATCGTCCCGCTCTCGACACGCATAATCCGGAGATGCTGACGCGTGACGCCGCCGGAAATGAAAAGAAGATCGCAGTCCAGTCTGCCCCGTCGCACAACTACATTCTCGGAGTTGATTTTCAGGGAGAAGACATTTGGGTTGCGACTGCCCATGGTTTGAGTCATGGCATTCGCCAGAAGAGTTCAGTGTCCGTAGCGAATGTTCTTAGCAGTGGACAAGCAAAAAGCAAGAAGTAATAAGTTCAGGGAGCCATCTTATGAATGTTCAGGAATTACTTGCCGAAATAACCACCGCCCCGGTCGTAAAGCGGGCGATCACCAATCACGCAGCGCTGAATGAAGCTTACGACTACGGAAGCGCCTTCTCTCGCGGCATGCGGATCGACCTGAATGGAGTGACCATTCTCCTGATTTCGGGTACGGCGAGCATCGACGACCAAGGCTGTACCGTGCACGTCGGCGATCTGCGCGCGCAACTCCGCCGCACCTACGACAACATCACCCAATTGCTGGCATCCGAAGGCGCCACCTGGCACGACATCGTGCGCACCACCTGCTACCTGCGCGACATCGAGCGCGACTATGAGGCGTTTAACGAAGAGCGCACGGCGTTCTACAAGGAGCAGGATTTGGATCCACTGCCGGCATCTACGGGCATTCAGGCGATTCTGTGCCGTCCCGATCTGCTGGTCGAGATCGAAGCCATCGCCATGTTCCGTCGCGAATCGCCCTCGGAGTAAAGACTCAGGAGAAGCGCCATGCGCCTCGCATCCGTTGCTGTGATCGCTGCCGTGCTGGTGTGTGCAGGTTGGTCGCAGACCGCCGCACCATGCGCCTGCGGCAAGAATGCTTCCGGTCCGCCGCCAACGCGGTCACTGAAGCCGTACGCCGCTGCTCCCGAGGATCTGCGCCCCTTCTCGAAGTTCACGACTCCTTACTACGAGTTCTATCAGGACCTGATCGAATACAACGGAGCGGCTCGCGAAATTCCCGTTCCCGACCTGAAGGAGTTGACTGAGGTTCGTATCGGTTTCTTAGCGCCTCTTTACGACCATCCCGACCAGGTGTTGGGCAATCGGATGCTTAACGGCGCTAAGATGGCAATCGATGAAGCTAATGCCGCTGGCGGCTACGGCGGCAAGCCCTTTCGTCTCATCACTCACAACGACTACGACAACTGGCAGATCAGCAGTGCTGCCACCGGTGTCTCGAAAGACTCCGCCATTTGGGGCGCTGCTTCGAACGATGCCGTTCGCATGATCTATGAAGACAAGGTCTGGGCGATGTTCGGCTCGATCAGTTCAGAATCCACCCACATTGCTCTGCGCCTAACCTTGAAGGCCGAGACGCCGCTGGTGAACAGCGCGTCCACTGACCCAACCATCCCCGAGACCATCATCCCCTGGTATCACACGGTTATTCAGGATGATCGCGTGCAGGGCTATACCATCGCCCGGCATATCTACACGGAACTCGGTCTCAAACGAGTTGCGATTCTACGGGTCAACGATCGTTACGGCCGCTTCGGCGTGCTCAAGTTCAAAGATGCCTCCCGCCGCCTCGGCCATCCGGTAGTGATCGAGCAGAAGTTCATGCGGGGCGATACCGATTTTCGACACCAGCTTCAGGTGATCCAGGATTCCCGCGTCGATGCGATCGTTCTGTGGACGGATATCGAACCCACTGCCATGATCCTGCAGCAGATGCAGGAACTCGGGATGAAGCAGCGGGTATTCGGCAGTCATCGTACGATTGGAGAGGAACTGATCAAACTAGCCGGGACCGCTGCCGAAGGCTTCGAAGCCGTTTTCCCGTACGATCCGACACGCAGGGACCCTCGCTGGCTCGAATTCAACGCGCAGTACGAGGCCCGCTATCACGAAAAGCCTGACCACTTCGCCGCGCTGGCATACGATCAGATGCGAATCCTTTTGGACGCCATATGTCGCGCCGGGTTGAACAAGGGGCGCATCCGCGATGCACTCACTGGATTGACCAGCTTCAAGGGAGTAACCGGCGACATGGTGTTCGACCCGAACTGCAAGAACATTGCGCCATTGTTTTTGGGGCAGGTACACAATGGACAGATCGCCTATCGCCGCATCACGATGGAGAAACCGTACGCCATGGTCGGAGAAGGCGGCGTTCAGTTTGTTGGCCCATCTACGCCCGATCAGAGCGCCAGCGATTTGCGGCTTGGTATCTTCGGTCCGCATGCAGATGAGGTTGTAAGATCACCTGAAATCGCCACGCTCCTCAGCGCTCTGAACGCTAACGGCAAAAAGTTTTCACTCGTAGCGATTTCATCCGAGGCTGCATGGGGCAAGACATCTAATGACCTGGTCAATGCCGTATACCAGGATCATGTACTAGCCTTGATTGCGCTCGATCGAGCCTCCAGCCATTTGGCCGAGCAGATCGCGGTG
>QIAL01000251.1 GCA_003225535.1 Acidobacteriota bacterium
AGTTGGAAGGGTAGTAAACGTTGTTGGTGTTGGGCTTGCGATGGCGCGTGACATTGATTACTGAACACGGGACCCCCTTTTGTAGCAGGAATGAACGGATGGCGACCAGGTTGGTCTGCACACCACCATGCGGCGGCGGATAAGGTCCAAGCTGAAGGACTCTCATCGCGGGTGCGACCGCGCTGAAGAGTTGTGGCGCAGAGTCGTGTTGCTAGCTGACATCACAGGGGGCCTCGTGGATCGCCTCTAGGTCTTCTCTAACGTCGATTCAATCAGCGCCGGTTCGCTTGAAAATGAGGTTCGGGACCTGCTCGTCACGCCGCATCACGTAATCGTCCACCCGCTATCTCACTCATCGTTTTGAAGGGCGAACATGTCGCAAAAGTATATCAGGGCGGTTAGAGCTATTTGGTTTGACTCTGGCTCGCGGCGGACTCTTTTTGTAGCTTCTGGTAATCCACCTTGTCGGTGGAAGTTCTAGGCAAAGAGTCCCGGAACAAGAAAGCATCGGGGCTCATATATGCCGGCAATGCCTTGCTGCAGAAGACCTTCAAATCCACGATGGAAGGTGCCGGATCATGGACCGTTGCAACATACGCATGAATTTTCACTCCGGCATCAGCATCCGGGATCGCGACCACGGCAGCTTCAGAGATCTGTTGGTGCCGGTAGAGAGCACTCTCAATGTCCCCCAGTTCGATGCGGTATCCGCGACGCTTTACCATGCGGTCGCGACGGCCAACGTAGATGAATCCGTCGGCGGGGTCCTCTTTCACAACGTCACCGGTGTTATACCAGCGTTGTCCGTCCCGTTCGAAGAAAGCTGGGTTCTCTCCTGTTTGTCCCCAATAGCCTTTAAACACCGAGGAACCTGAAATGTACAGGAGTCCTTCTTCTCCTTTAGGCACCGGTACCTTAGCGTCATCGACCACGAGCGCTGCGCAATGCGAGCAGGGCCAACCGATCGGGTAAGGCTGCGTGCGGTCAGGGGGAATGGGCGTGGGAATACGAGCGAATGTACAAACATTGGTCTCGGTGGGCCCGTAGAGGTTGAAGTAAACCGGGAAGGGCCAGTGCGCTGTAATGTTTCTCAAGTGTTTCACCGGGAACACTTCACCGGCAAAAAGGACCAGCCGCAAATGACTGTAATCGTACTGCTTCAGATTTCCAAACTCGGCCAGCAGGCTCAGAATCGACGGAGTGGAATACCACACAGTCAGCTGGTTTAAGGCGATAAAGGCTGCCATCTTTGCAGGATTCTTCCCCAACTCTTCTGAAATCAAGTACAGCGTGCTCCCGTGTTTCAGAGGGAGGTACAGATCCAAAATCGAAAGGTCAAAGTGAAAGGGAGCATGGCTGCTGAATCGATCGTGTTCATCCGGATTGAACACTGAAGTGCACCAGTCCACAAAGCTGAGGGCGTTCTCGTGCGTCAGAGTTACACCTTTAGGAATGCCCGTGGATCCGGAGGTATAGAGGATATAGGCAACGTCATCCCGATGACGAGACGCAGGCAGAGCCCGACCTGGTTCGTGCTCGAGAACTTTTTCCCAAGAGACTGCACCTGGCGGCAAGCCAGGCGATCCTTGTCCGGTGGATGTCCCGGTCACAACCACTGTTTTGGCGGTTTCAACGTCGGCAGCAACCCCGGCACAACCCAGCGAAGCGAACACGGCCCGAACGTGGCAGTTTCCTAGAATCGAGCGAATCCTAGCGGCGGGTGCGGAACTGTCAATCGGTACATAAGCGCATCGCGCCTTGAGGATGCCGAAGATGGCACATACCCCGGTCACACTTTTAGGCTGGACTAATCCCACGCGATCCCCGGGTTGCAATCCTCGCGCCAACAAAAAACCAGCAATCCGGTCGGCGCGGCCGTTGAGTTGGCGGTAGGTCACACTGCTGCCGTCGGGATCTACAACCGCGACGCGGTCACCAAACCGTTGAGCGCTGGCCTCCAGGTACTCACACAAGTTGGCAGCAGACGAGGAACCCTCAGACATTAGGCACCAGCCCGGCGTTTGTTCTGGATGAACGTGGCCATATCTTCAATGCGATCAAAGTTCTCGACTCCGGCTTCATGTGCGTCGACTTGTATCGTGTACCGGCTTTCGATGAAGTCGATCATGCGCAGCAGTCCCACAGAGTCAATGATGCCACTGGATCGCAGAGGAGTATCGTCGTGTAGATTCGATGCTTTTTCACCTGGCAAGAACTCATTCAGAATGTATTGACGCATTTCCTCTTTAATTTGGTCCGTTGACGGGTCCGACATCGAATTGCTCCTTGATTTGCTGAGATTCTTTGTTCCGCGGAGATGAAATCGAAAGAGGTTGCTCGCCGTTTCACGGCGATGCAGGCCGAATAGGCGCTGCCGACGATGCGAGAGACTGAGACGCTCCCGAACGGGCTGCTTTGGACTGGTTTGTGCCAAACACGAAATCGGAGAGTTTCGAATCTTGCTCAATCTTGCGATACAGGTTCTCGAAAACCATCTCGTGACCCCGGGCGTTGGCGTGAACGTCATCCTGGCTGACTCTCAGTTCGAGAAGGTTCTTGGACCCAGCATAAGTATCGAGCAAATCAATTACCGGTACTCCTACCTTCTCAATGATGGGTCGAGCCGAAGTGAACTGCGGACCGACAACGTCGGACGGCACAGGCTCAGGAATGAGAAGAATCACCATTCTGGCTCGTCCATTGTTTCGAGGGAATCGCTCGGTTGAACGTGTGCATCCGCGACGACCTTACGGAGAAAGTCATACTTCAAGTCGATTTTTCTCTGGAGCAGGTGGCCGATGTGAAAGCTCCATCGGTGGCTGACTCCCACCCCTGTGATCGCTACCATGTAAACATCGGGATGGAAAGGGGCGGCTCTCTCGATCATGGTTTCCATGATCTGGGTGATTCGGTATCCACCCACCGCGAAATTCAGCACCTCGAATTTCTGAATGTCAGGGTCCGGTCGGGTTTCGTTCAGGCGGTTTTCTAAGAGGGCCTCATAGTTGTGTCCGAACGGCCCCAACGCCATTGAATCTCCAAGCAAGGCGATTCGCCATGTACGGGGTGGTTTTTCCACCGTATATTCCCGATCGTACATTCCAAAGCTATTGGTTGTTCTTCCAAGTCCTGCCACCTTCAGATGCAGGTTCGGCTTGTAGTCGTATTCCAGAAAATCGTCACGAAACCGCAGGGAAGGATCGACAGACCCCTCTTTGCGGAGTCCTTCGTAATATCCAGCGTCGAGCGTCTCCAGGTCTTCAGCCTTGAAATTGCTCACGCGGATTTTTGAGAGGACCCGATCGGCGAGACGTCCCGCGCGAGTGTTTTGAATGGAGGCGGGTAGCTTGATCAGAATAAGCAGACCAAGCAGGATTGCCACTGAGGCGATTGCGCTTCGCTCAAAACTGTTTTTCATCCCTGCGATCGTCTCATTCTTCATCGGCCGGTGGGTTGTCGGCGGTTTCTGCAGAAAGTATCCGAGTCATCGTACCTGTATTCAACTGTTGCGGGCGGTCGTTACAAATCGCCAGTCTTCAGAAAATTCACCCATTTCGCTAAGCTGTTGGAGCCCCAAAGTGACCACAGTAGCATGAAGACGGACATGGTAGCGACGATTTGCGCTGCCTCGACCGTTTTGGCGCGCCATCCAGATTGTGGAACGCGTTTCTTTTTTTTGGCGTCGAACCAAACATTCGCTACCACGAGAGCTCCCAAGATCGACCAAAACAGAGTGTCAGTCACCGTAAGGCGGAAATTGCCCTGGAGCCAGAAAAACTGGTAGGAGTGCAAAACCCAAGTCACCAGGAAAACCAGAGTCGTGGCCACGATCTGCGCTCGAAGCTCGCCCTTTTTGCGGAGCTTAAAGTACGCGGGCAGATAGCAGATCTTCACCATGAAGTCTTTCCAATAGATATTGATCCGGCGCCAGAGATCGCTGATGCTGCGCGACAAGAGATACTTCCGGTTGGTTTCTGGCAAGTCGTATCCGAACAAATGGAGCATCCCGACGATGATGTGAAACTGGCCCGACACCTGTAAGTAGAGCAGGAATCCGAGAATGATCCTGGCGACGACTGCTGCGCTCACGCCGACCTTGTTTGGGGCGAACGATGCCTCCAATTGATACACCAGACGGTAAAGGAGCAACTGGATGGTGCCGCGCAGGATCCACCAGACCCCTTGTTGAGCAACTTCGTGAATGTCACGCTGGAAATAGCTCTTTCGGAGTGTCTTAAAGTCAACGACGGGAAAGAGCAAAAAATAGTAATTGGGAAGAAGGAAAAAATAACTCGCGAAATCATTGAAAGGAGGCGGTCCCTGCAGACGCTGGATGTCATACAGGTAAATGATCATGCGAAACATGAAGACAGCGCCTAAAACCGCCCAGAAGTGTTCGGGGATGGGGAACCGACTGGTGGCCCGTCCGTAAGCGCAGAGTGTCCCGAACGCGAGGATCGCAACGACTCGCCAGCGGAAGGCCAGTCCGCTTCGGACAATGGCGAACAAGATGCCCCCAGCGCCGATTAGCAGGCCAGCGACCGCTGGATCGAGCAGGAGAAATGCGCCTCCGAGTGAAAGCGCAATGTAGAAAGGTTCTTTGAAGCGAAATGGTAACCAGTAGGAAACGATAAATCCGCCGACGATCAAGGAGCTTAAGGTCAGAAATCTTCGAGACTCGAGATCATATAGATCGAAGACGAGCAACAGCAGGCCCAATTGGGCCGCGAGCACCGCAAATCGCCACAAGTTGCGACGGGATCGTTCGATTTGCGCCGCCAATACAGTTACAGGTGCTGAAGGGATTGCTGCTCTTAAAGTCCCAGACATCTGGCAATCAGGTTCCTTTGGATTTCAGTTGTGCCCGAGTACAAGGTGCTGCCCACGGCGTCGCGAAGTTCCCGCTCAATTTGTTGCTCAACCATGTAACCGTATCCTCCGAAGATTTGAATCGCATCCTGACAGTTTGCGACCAGACTCTCCGAGACATGCAATTTCGCAACTGCCGCCTCGAGCATGGCGGGTTTACCGTGTTCTTTGAGCCAGCCGATCCTGTAAACCAGCTGACGGCAGGTATCCAGACGGACCTTCATGTTAACGATACGATTTGCGACCGACTGGAATTTCCCGATCGCCTTCCCGAATTGCTTGCGGTTTTGCGCGTACTGAATGGATCTCTCAAGCTGTCTTTTCATCAATCCCAGATAATTCGCCAGGATACAACCCCGTTCCCATTCCATGGAGGATTCGAAGACAGCGACTCCGCGGCCCTCGCGGCCCAGTCGGTTGGATACAGGCACCTTGCATTCATCGAATACGACTTCCGCCATCGGTGAGGTGCGCAGGCCCATTTTCTCGAGCGGTTTACTGATGACGATTCCCGGGGTGTTGCGCTCCATGAGAAAGCCCGTAATGCCCATGGAGCCCAATCGTGGATCTATAGTGGCATAGGCGACGAACAGATCTGCCACCTGCGCGTTCGTGACAAAAGTCTTTGTCCCGTTCAGGACATAGTGATCTCCCTGGCGTTCAGCGCGTGTCCGCATCGAGAATACGTCTGAGCCGGCCTCAGGTTCGGAGGCTGCATTGGCCGAGATCCATTCTCCGTTTGATAGTCGAGGCAGGTAAAATTGCTTTTGTTCCGGGGTGCCGTACAGAGAAATGGGCATGATGCTCGTCCACATGTGAGCATTAATGGAGAACAGCAGCCCTTGATCGCTCGTTCCATACCCCAGCCCTTCCATGACAGCGATCACTTCGGTGATTCCGAGCCCCATCCCACCGTATTCTCGAGGCACCGGCATCCCCAGTACGCCAAAGTTTGCGCACTTTTTCCAATCCTCACGGCTGAATTCTTCTTCGCGGTCGCGCCGAATGATATCTTTGCCCAGTTCGGATTGGGCAAACTCGATCGCGCCATCCTGAAGCTTCTGATGTTCTTCTAGCAGTTCAGGTGAGCCAATGGACACGACCGCGACCTCCCTCTGCCACCGGACGTTGACTACAAACGCTGAACCGATGTACTTGGTGACTCACTTGAAACCCTGTATGCGGACACACTGTCATCAATCAATCACCCAAAAAGACGGAACCGACCGTGAGCCACGACTATGTCGACGTGAAGCAAGGGCTTAGCGACTGAATAGCGGGCTTGTGAAAATAACTACGCATTGATGTTCCGGCTGCGACCGCCAATTTTAGCAGGGATCTTCAGGCCTGCCCAAGTGCGTCCCTGAACACGCCTTCTTCTCCACGCGTCCAGAAGGCACTCCGTCTTGTGCCGACGCAGTCCGTTCGTATTCGCTTTGCCTGTAATTGTTCGGCTTCAAATTATTCGCGAGGTTGGAAGATCCGGATACAGAACTCCTTGATGCTCAAGCGCCCGGCGCGAAAGGAACGCGTCGGGCGCTTGAGCAAACACAAATAGTGCAACGCAAGGTCTGACCGAGAACAGTCGCTAAATCCTTACCTAACGCCTGCGATCGCTGCGTCCAGGGCGTTCATGTCTGCTCCCAAATCCTTCCCGTCGCTACCGGCGTTCTTATAGGGGCTCGAACTTCGCAGATGATAGTCCCCGCCAATACTATTGTTGTAGTTCACAAAACCGACGGCCGAAGCCGCTGCCGGGAAGTAGTTTCCTGCCGGGTATTTGTTGGGAGGGCGGTTGGATGGACTTGCAATGATGGCGTTGTGCGAG
>QIAL01000252.1 GCA_003225535.1 Acidobacteriota bacterium
GAAGATCGTTCCTCCAGAGCCTCCATTGTTCCGCCCATCGCGGCTCGGAACCACAATTCCCGCCGCATGTTCGTCGGCAAAGAACTTGCCCGCCTTTTGGCGAAATTCCAGGCGCTTGATGAATTCCTGGAAGAACTGCTCCCTCTCGCCGATCCGAATGGGAAACTCCACGGTCTTCTTCAGGTCCGCATCGTCGCGCCGCTCCCAAAGCGCCTTGTCCACCGGTTTCACATCGCGCATCGGCCCGAAGAAGACAATCTTTCCCGCCAGCTTTCCCTTGTACTTCTCCAGATCCTTTTCATCTTTGGCGTCGACCCAGACCGCGGGCCCATTGACCGCCCCATGACTTGAAGGCGACCACGGCAACGCCTGTGCGATAAACACCGCCGTGTCCGGCGCCGACATCCGCACCCACGTATTTAACTGCCGCCACCCCATGCCGAACTCGCCCCAGTCTTCCAGATGCGCGTTCGTGCACCCCATGGCGGTGAACTGATCGCGCGTCCACTCATTCGCCTTCTTCAGGTTTGGAGACCCGGTCAGTCGCGGTCCGATGCCATCCGTGAGCGCCGATGCGAACTCCATGATGTGCGAATGCGACAGGCCCTCTTCGCGGATGCGTTGATACATCGTGAGATCGAGATTTTCCACGGCGGGCTGCGGCAGTTCGTATGACGGCTTGCTCGCATCATCACTCTTGGTGTCTTTTGCTTTTTTCTCAGCCGCTGGCAGAGACAACGCCGCACTCAGCCAAACTGTAAGCACAAAAAAGAGCCGGTTCTCGACTCGCATCTCTCGTTCCTCCTTTAGAGCGGAAAGCGCAGGGTACCAGAATGCTTTGTCCGTGGGCAAAGACGACCACCTGGGAGCGTCGCGCACGTAACGGCCAAAATATCTGGCAAATTGTGATCGCTTCGACAGGGAACTCCTCGGTAGGCAGTGGGTGAAGCCGCACGAAAGTGCCTGCCCCACGTGATAATGAATACATTTGTGATTCAAATCACAGACGCGCCATAACCACCCACCTAGAATCGCGTTCATTCCCCGGGGTGGTATCCACAAAGTCAAATTGGAGTTTTTTTATGTCGACTCACATTTCCGCAGTCACCGAAAACCTCGAATGGAAACAAGCCTACATGGCTGCCGTTCTGGAGAAAGATCGAACTCGTGTCGTTGACTTGATTCAAGATGCCCGGTCGAAATTTGCCAACCGGCTGGATGAATTGGCAGCCGAATCCTACTCGCACGATGAAATCGAATCCATCCATGACGCTGACTATCTGCTTCAGGCCCTCCAGAGCAGCTTGCCGTACCGGAACGATCTAAAAAACTAGCTTCCCAGATTGAATTCGACTCTCCGCGTACGCGCTGGAGAGTCTTGTCGCCGGCAGGCTAAAGACCGGTGCGGCTACTCGTCCGGCTCTGGTGCCGGGCTCGCCGCGCGATCCGGTTCCTGCTGTGCGGTCAGAATCGCTTGCCAGTTTAGTAGCGCGTTCCACAGCAATCGCTGATCACCGCGGTTCAGATCGCGGTGCATCGGGTTGAAGTTAAACGCCACCACGTGGCCCTTGCCGACGGGCATATCAAGGATCGCGGGCCGGCCAGTCAGATTTTCCTCTCCCCATGCTTGTCCGCTGACGACGAAATCTTTGTTCTCGCTGTCGCCCCACTCCATCACGATGCCGCTACGATCTTCCGGCCCATCCAGACATGTCGTGCAGTACGCCATGCGCAGCCAGCGACGTGGTGTGTTGTATAGCGGAAAGTTCTGCCGGAAGACCCAGGTGTGCGTCGGATATCCATAGGCGATGGGATGATGGGGGCGATCGAACGTCACCCGCACGTGCGCGCCCGGCGTGCGCGTACCAGCCTGCTGTGCCGCAGCCGAGGACGAGCCGCCACCACCGGCTGCGCTGCGCGGAACGCCTCCCGACGAGCGCCGCACGAAGCGTGCCAGCCCACCCTCGAGCGCCAACATGCTGCCGCTGCCCAGGGTGACCATCAGGCCGCCATCTTCGATGAATCGCTGAATCTGCGCCAAGCCCTCATAGCCGATGCCTCCGGTGATGTCGTCGGATTCAGCCGGCGTCCCGAAACTGGGCGTCTGCGGCGTTTTCTTGAATGGCATCGGCGACCAGGTTCTGGGCAACCCCTCGATCTGCTCGGCGAGTTCGAGATCGACATGGCCATATAGAAGAACGTCGATTTTCGAGCGGAGATTTCCCGCGCGAATGTCTTCGTCGCGCAAATAGGTGTACGGCACCTTGCGCTGGTCGAGGGAATAGCGAATCCATCCGATCGAGTCGGTGTCAGCCCAGGGAACCCACAGGCCGATGCGCGGCGCCGGCGCTTTGTGGCGGGCAACATTCGGTATGGTCGAGGCCCGAATGAAGTCGAGTCCGAGTTCAGATGCCGCTATTTCAATTGCATCATGCAGTCCCGGCTGGTCGGAGAGAATCCATGATCCCGCCGGAAACCTGACGCCGTCCTGTTCGAATTCGTGCTCCGCAATCTGGATTTCGAAATTCGCCAGGCGATAGCGTTCCGCAAGAAACGATTCCTGGCCAGTATCCTTCAG
>QIAL01000253.1 GCA_003225535.1 Acidobacteriota bacterium
CGGCGTAAGCAGATCAACCGCATAGTTGCGATAAGGCTGGTCGAGTCGAACGACGTATGTTCCCGCGGGATAGCTTCCATCTCTGAGTTGAATTGCGCTCTCTGCGCGTGAAATTTCGATGTGTTGCGCCATCAACCGTCCGACCATTTGCGCAACCCGAGCCGGGTCCCCCTGATCTGCAGGAATCAAAAACGCATAGGGTGCCTGTGTCAGCCCCTTCTGCCAGGAATCCCACGACTTTCTATAGAAATTGTGCAGCATCTCCTTGGAATGCGTTGCCGCATCCTCAAGAGCGATCAGAGCGCCGGTTTCCTGATAGTTGAGATTGTCACGGGCTGACCACGTCACTTCGCGCGGTGGAGGAAGCGGACGGTACCACTCCATGGTGGTTGCTCCCGGCGAGATCGCCCGCTTCTCCGTTTCCGCACTACCGTTGCCGAACGTTTCGTAGCCTCGCCCGATGCTGTTGTGATTCATCGCCACCGAGTCGAGATAAAGATGTGCGAATGCCTCGGCGAAATTCCAGGTGGAAACCCCCGGCATTCCCATCGCCGTCATCGACTCGACCTCATGCATGCTCAGCTCGAGAAATTCCGTATAGGTGATCGGATCGATATTGGGGTTGTA
>QIAL01000303.1:0-3360 GCA_003225535.1 Acidobacteriota bacterium
GACGGCTTCAGCTGCCGCGAACAAATCGCCCAAAACACGACCCGCCATGCCCTGCACTTAGCCGAAGTCCTTCAGTTGGCCCTCCACCCTAGCGCACTAGACAAAGACGACCCGTACCCAGAATCGCGGGCGGTCCGCGATCACGACCAAGAAATCCGCGCCTCGATGACCCGCGCCGCAAAAAGAATCGGAGCCGCAGCCGCTGTCGGGCTCGCCAGCTGGCTCCTAACCCGCAAACGCTGACGGGACACAGCGACTCCCGCGTACCCTCAGACTTCGTCGGCGTTCTCCGCGGATTTCCTCCGCGCCCTGTGCGGTCAAAAATCCAGCCGAACCCCGAGCGCACCCCATACCCAAAGCAGCGGAAGCTATTCCGAATCAATAACTTACATCAACCCTCCCCCAAACCCCGCCTTTTTTGGGAGAATATATAGAGCAGGAAGGCAAGTAGTCCGCCGCCGAGTCTCACGGAAAAAGCTGACAACGAGCATCTGAGAAACCCCATGGACCGCGAAGTCACCACGTTAGTCTCCACCGACGTAGCCGCCGCCCTCACCACGCAGGTCGAGTCGTGCACGCAGTCCCCCACCTCCTCCCCTCTTCGCGGCTCCGTGCTAGTGCTGATCCAGTTCGACGTCTGCGAAGAGATCCGCCTCGACGCCCTTCGCCAAATCGTCGGAGCCCGCACCACCCAAGCCAGTTTCAAAAAGGCCCCAGCTTACGTTCGCTACCAGCGCCCTCCTGTCGAGGAGACGCTCGAGCCACTGATCCTCGACTCCGGCGAGCGCCTCACCGGAGAGATTCAGTATTACGATTACGGCGTGGTCAGCCTGATCTTCGAACTCCCGTTCTCCGGCGACTGGCGGAAGCTGATCGAACTCTCCTCCCGCTGGACTTCAGACACCAGCTTCGAAAAGCTGGCCAGCCGCGTAGTCCGGCAAAAACTCGAGCGCGCCGCTCCCGCGCTGGTCAAGCCCTACAATGAGGACGGCTGGCTGCAAGAGGACTACTTCATCTTCCATGTGGGCGAGATCGAAGGATCCCCCAACGCCGAAGAACTCCTGGCCACGCAGCGCAACGCCATCGCCCAGGTCGTTCGCGGGGAAACCGCCACCCTCTCTGAAGGCGAGCGCCAGGAAATTTTCCAGTCCCGCATCTCCTATTATCCGACCGACCTGGCTGTCATCGGATGGAACGCCGCCTTCATCTACGACACGCCTTCCGGCGCCGAAACCGCCATCCAGCTCCTGCAATACGCCAACTCGCAGCTTCTCGAGTTTCGCCACTATGACGAACTGCTCACCAAGGAACTGGAAAACGTCTACGACTTCCTCGAAAAAGGAGGCACCGGGCTCTGGTCCCGGTGGCGCACTGCCCGTGCCGCCTCGAAACTGCACACCGTCCTGCTCGACGTGAACGAACTCACCGAGCGCGCCGACAACGCCATCAAGTTTCTCAGCGACATGTTTTCCGCCCGCCTCTACAAACTCTGCGCCCAAAAAGTCGGAGTGCCCGACTACAAAGACCTGGTCAAAGAAAAACTGCAAACCGCCGAAGACCTCTACCGCTTCATGGTGGAGCAGTTCAACCAAAGCCGTGCCTTCGTCCTGGAACTGATGGTGGTCGTCATCCTGATCATCGAACTGGTCTACTTCTTCCGCGGAAAACCGATCTAGCGCATTTGGTAATTGAGTAATTTTGTAATTGGGTAACGGCTGTCCGGCGGCCCCAGGTTATCGGGCCGCAGTCTTTCTTATTTGTATTGTGATCCTCGGGTCCGCCTCATACGAGGTGATCCTCGCCGTGCAACAAGATGACAAAAATTTGACGATCCTATGACATTCTCCGACCACTCCATGGTCACAATCCGTTCGGGGAAAAAGTAGGGGAGCGTTTTGGCCGGGTGCCTACAAAGGAGAACAGCATGTTGCGCTTAGGGAATTGGAAGCATGCGGCCAGTACGGCCGCCCTCGCTCTGACTTTTCTACTGCTGGCTGCCAGCAACGGGCTAGCGCAGCACTACCAAAGAACCGATCTCACCACCGACAACGCCACCGTCTCGCCGACGGCGCCGAACGTCGATCCCAACCTCGTAAATCCCTGGGGAATGTCGCGCTCGTCGGGCTCGCCCTGGTGGATTTCCGACAACGGCACGGGGTTGTCAACGCTGTATGACAGCACCGGATTGCCAAAATCGCTCGTGGTTACGATTCCAGCACCCAATGGACAACCGGGTGGAACACCCACGGGGACGGTCTTTAACTACACCGGCGCGTTCGAAGTTGGTCCCGGGCAATCGGCGTTCTTCCTGTTCGCCACCGAAGACGGCACCATTTCCGGCTGGAATCCCGGCGCGAATCCGACGGCCGCGATCATAAAAGTGAATCGTGCCGGAAGCGCGATCTATAAAGGACTCGCGCTGGCAACCTTGCCGTCCGGGGCGCCGCGTCTTTACGCGAGCAACTTTCAGAGCGGTGAAGTCGAAGTATTCGACGGGAAATTTCACAGGCTTGGCCTGTCCGGTATTTTCCTCGATGCGAATCTTCCGCCCAATTACGCTCCGTTCGGCATTCAGAACGTGGGCGGCAACATCGTGGTCACCTTCGCGCATCGGAAACCGGGCTCCCACGATGAGGACCACGGCCCCGGACTTGGCTACGTTGACGTGTTCGACGTTTTCGGAAACCTCCTGCTGCGACTGCCGCATCGTTTCCTCAACGCGCCCTGGGGCATTGCTCTGGCGCCAGGGGATTTCGGTCCCTTCAGCCACCGGCTGCTGATCGGCAACTTCGGCGATGGTTTGATCCATGCGTTCAACGCGGTCAGTGGAAAATTGGAAGGCACGCTCCTGGACTCGACCGGCGCTCCTCTAACGATCGGCGGACTGTGGGCCTTGAGTTTCGGAGGCGATAACATGAATAGTGGCTTAGGCAACCAGTTGTTTTTCACCGCTGGCGCGAACGATGAAGCTGACGGAATCTATGGCATGATTACCCCAACCAGCAACGAACAACGAGGCAACTCTGAATAAGCTTTATTGGGTCTGACGGGCGGGTGGTCCTCGACCAGCGAAGGCGAAGCCAAGTGTAGGGACGGACGCCATCGTCCGTCCCGGTCGCCAAAGCGACCGTGCCTCCGAGGTCCACGGGCACACCCGCCATCCCGGCGCCTGTCGCCTGAGACAGTTGAAGGCCGCTGTCTACGCCGCAGATGCGCGGCCCGCATGGATCAGGTCGGCGACCTTCCTTAAATCACGAACAAATTCCCGGCGCTGTTGCTCGCGGGCCTCGCTGTCGGGCGCGCGGAGGATTGACGCTGGGTGCGTCGTCGCCATGATGTAGGGCGCGAGATGGCTCTTCA
>QIAL01000303.1:3501-31852 GCA_003225535.1 Acidobacteriota bacterium
GTAAACCTCGGAACGGTCGATTCCAACTTCGACCAATGCCTCGTCAAGCAATTTTCCGGCAGGCCCAACAAAGGGATGGCCAACCTTGTCTTCGCTGTCGCCAGGCTGTTCACCAACAAACATCACGCGCGCCGGAGTTGGACCTTCCCCAAAAACCGTTTGCGTGGCATTTCTCCACAGATCACAAGCCTTGCAGTTGAGGGCAGCCCTCTGCAGAGCCATTCGAGTCGGAGACGCTGGAATAAGATCTGCAGCTGTTCTAGAATCCGCGCTCCTCGGTGCCTTAGTTCCTGAGCCGTGCGAGCGCCTTGTCCGCTGTACTCTCACCTTAGGTTTCTGTCTAACTACACCGAATCTTCCTTACTCTGAGCGTCGGTTTCCTCGTTGCGGCGCTCACTCACCTCTTCTCCACTTCCAGGTTCATTCGTCGGACCTTCTGATTGCGCTGGCTGATACTCGATGCTCTCAGGCGATTGCTTGCGAGGCTTTTCCGGATCGGTTGTCATCATAAGTTTCCCCTTATCCCGGTCCCCGAGAACCACTATGGTTGTCACGAGGTAAGGGGCGGTGGCCGATTCAATCGGACGGGAGCTCTTCAGGAGGCGTTTGCCCGCCGCGTCTTTCGAGAAATTCCCTCGCGCCCGATAGCCTGCCAGCGGCCACCAACCGCAATTGAGCAACGTGTTGTCGGATCAACAGGCGAAGTTCGGACATGACCAGCCACGCGTCTTCGTTCTTCGCGGTGGTCGCGAGCACGCACAGGTGGCGAATCTTATCTTCTAATCGTCTATAAAACACATCATAACCTTTCTAATAGGACGTGTGGCTGAGTCGCCATAGAGGAGAGGCCGTATTTCCAGATGGACGACCTTAGGTTGAATACTGGTCCTTCGCACCTGTGGAATGAAGGCCGGGTTCGTGGATTGATAGAAAATGCGCGGGCTTTGGTGGGCCCACCAGGATTTGAACCTGGAACCAACAGATTATGAGTCTGCTGCTCTAACCGTTGAGCTATAGGCCCGCGAGGCTGACTCTAGCATATCAAGAGCAGGGTTTCAGAGCAGGGGCTAGGAAAACAGGCTAGGAGTGGAGGTCCGACGAACGAAGACTGGTTCGACCGATCCCCACCCCTTGCCTCTGAGATATTGGTTTAGTGGGCTGTCGCTTTCTCCGCTCCCAGGCCGGTATTCGAGCGCACCAGCAGTTCGTTGAATTTTTCCTGCGAGGTCGGTTCCGAACTGATCAGCGTCCCGATGATGGCGCCGAGAAATCCCAACGGAATACTCAGGATGCCGGGATTTTCCAGCGGGAACCAGGCTTTCGCCTGAATCAGATGGCGCGCCGCTCCCGTAACGGTCGGCGGATCAATTCCCATCAGGCTCGGGCTCACCAGAATCAGGCCAATCGACGCCAGCAGACCGACGGCGAGTCCTGCCACTGCGCCCGCCGTGTTAAACCGCCGCCAGAATATGGACAGCACAATCACCGGCAGATTCGCCGACGCCGCCACCGCAAACGCAAGCGCAACAAGAAATGCTACGTTCGCTGTTTGCAGTTTGATCGCTAATGCGATGGACACTCCGCCCACCACAAACGCCGAGATCCGCGCAACCAGCACTTCCTCGCCCGACTTCCGCTCTACTCCGTTGTGGATGACGTTGGTCCAGAAATCGTGCGAGAACGAAGTGGTAGCGCTGATCGTCAATCCGGCAACCACAGCCAGGATCGTCGCGAACGCAATCGATGAAATGAAGGCGAAGAAAACATTCCCCGCCAGAGCTTGCGCGAGTAAAGGCGCGCTCATGTTTGTGCCGCCATGCCCCTTAATGAAATCCGGGCCGACGATCGTCGCTGCGCCGAATCCAAGGAACGTGGTCATGATGTAAAAGCTACCGATCAGTACCATCGCCCACACCACGCTATGGCGCGCCGTCTTCGCGTCAGGCACCGTGTAGAACCGCACCAGAATGTGCGGCAGGCCCGCCGTGCCGAAGATCAACGCCATGCCCAGAGAGATTAGTTCCAGGGGGCCGTATGGAGGCTTGTATCGCAGACCCGGCTGCAGAAAGTCCTGCACCACTACGGCGCCCTTGGCATCGTGATAGGTCACGTGCCCGACGGCGCCGAAGAACTGTCCAAAGCTGAAGTGGAAGTGTGCCATCACCAGAATGCTGAGCATGATCGTGCCGGCCATCAGCAAGATCGCCTTGATGATCTGCACCCAGGTCGTCGCCAGCATTCCGCCGAACACGACGTAGACGATCATCAGTATGCCGACACCGATCACAGCCTGGTTGTATGTGACATATCCGCCGAGCAATAACTTGACCAGCGTGCCCGCGCCCACCATCTGCGCGATCATGTAGAACGTGCTGACGGTCAGCGTGCTGAGCGATGCCATCGCCCGCACTGGCCGCGGCTTCAGACGATAGGCCAGCACATCGGCCATGGTGTATTTGCCGGCATTACGGAGAGGTTCGGCGATTACCAGCAGCACAGTCAGATAGGCGACCAACCATCCCACTGAAAAAAGAAATCCGTCATATCCCTGAAACGCAATGATGCCCGCAATGCCCAGAAACGATGCCGCACTCATATAATCGCCGGCGACCGCGATTCCGTTCTGCCATCCGGTAATCTGCCGGCTTGCGGCAAAGTATGCCGATGATCCCGCCGACCGGCGCGACGCCCAGTAAGTGATCGCCAGAGTGACCGCGATGAATACCAGGAACATGATTAATGAGATCTTCATGACTCACTTGTCTCCCTTGCCGGTCTTATCCAGAATGTCCTTGGCGAGACGATCGAAGTTATTAGCGGCCTTCACGTAGAGGGCGGCGATAATCCACGCCACAAAGAACTGCGAGAGTGCGAAGAGGTAGGCCAGGTTCACCTGCCCGATTACCTTCATCGCCATGAATTTCGGCGCGTACCCGACGAGCACCGGCAGCGCGAAGTAGTAGACGAGGAAGAAGATGAATGCCGGCACGATGAATGTCTTTTTGATCGCTATCAAGTCTTGAAATTCTCTGCTGGCTGCGATGCGGTCCCAGACTGACTGGGACTGCGCGGGTTCCTGACCCGGCTTTACGATCTCTAAGTTTTGGGCGGTGTTTGCCATAAGAATCTCCTTCACGGGTGAGCTGCAAACTTTTCACTGCACGACGACGGAAAAGCCTGTAGCGCGGTTGACGGACAGATTACTCCCTGCTGTCAAGTTTCTGAATGGGTGGGGCGTCCTGGGGTGAGGGCGGCTGTGTGGACGGGGCTGCTGGGCTTTGCCCTCGCAGGACAGCCGAGGCGGCTGTCGCTACCTGCATGCGTAAGGTGGCGTCCCGCTTGGGACGCATTGAAAACTGTGAAAACTTGAAGCTAGACCTTCGCCGCCTTCGTCATTTTTCCGGCGGCCGCTAGCTCTGCCAACGAGGGGATCGATTCTGGCTCGGTCACCTTGCGATCGGGCATCATTGTGCCGCTCTTGAATGCTTCGACCAACATTTCAATCGCCAGGTCCGTGTTCGGGCGAATGTAGATCGTTGCGGCCAGGCTGCCGTTTCGAACCCAGGCCTGGCCTGTCTTAGGCATTCCGTCGCAACCGGTGATCGGGATCTTCATCCAGCGCGCGCGATCGGATTCGGCAATTTCGCTGAACGCTTTGCGCGCTCCCATGGCCATGCTGTCGTCTTGCGCGCCGACCAGATCGATGCGGCTGTGCTGCGAAGTCTGCAGGCGCAGCCACGAAGTCACCGCCTTATACGAACTCTCCTCGGTCCAGTTCGCGCGGAGTGTCTTCACTTGAATGTTCGCGGGCTTGCTCTTGCTCATCCCGATCGAGCGTTGTTTTGCAGCGGAGCTGTTGTTCGGTCCTTCGATATATAAAACCGACCCGCCATTCGGCAGCAGCGCTGCAAATTGCATTCCCTGAATCTTGCCGATTTCCTCGTGATCGGAGGTGATGGTGCACATTGGAACCTTATATTGGCGCCGCAAATCTAGGATGTAATCCACATCAAAATTCAGCACTACCCAGCCAATGCCCACTGCTGCTGCCGCTCTGGCCACCTGGGGAAACGCGGTCCCGCCGGACGGCTCGAACATGATTGCGTCCGGTTTCGCTTTTGAGGAGTCCTGCACGTATTGCAGCAATTGCTGGCTCTGCACCAGCGGATCATTACTGGCGTGGATGATCTTGACGTCGACGCCCAGACGCCGCGCCGTCTTCTCGGCCGCCGCAGCCTGTTCCTGTTGATAATCGTTGTCGTCGTTCGTGAGGGAAATCAGAAAGCTGAGCCGCTTCATGGCGCATACCCCTTAATTTCGATCATAGACCCGTAGCATCGCGGACCAATGTGACCAGAGTAACCGGAGTCTTCCGTCAGACTCTCGGCGTTTCCTGATGACCGAGCTCGTGAAAAACGAAAAGCGTCCCGCCGGGGACGCCTCAAATTGCGAATGGATGATTGCTACGCTCCCGCGGCTGCGCCCTTCGCGGTTTCGCCCAGGAACGTCTTCAGTTTTGCGTCGAGAATCTCGCGACTACTTTGCGGAAGATCGACAAAGCGGAAGGGCTGCATCCAGCCTTGGGTCGCCCACATGGGAAATAGCATCTGGGCCTTGCTGCGAATCGTCGCTTTGCTGATGTGAAAGATCATTTCGACGTCCAGCTTTTCGTCGAGGGGCTTCTCCAGATGAATGACTCCACCGCTCGTCGAAAGCTGATGAATCGCGGCGCGCACCGCCCGCCTATTCGGCAGACGCACCAGCACCAGAACGGATCCGCGGAGCTTCACGCGAAACGGGCGCTCCACCTGCGCGGTCGGAGTGGCCGGGCTTTCCGTGGGCTTGATCTCTGTCACCGGCACTAATCGCGCAGATGATTGGAATTCGTCTTCCATACGCTTTGCCACAGTATGGCAGTCTGCCAACCCTTGGCGAAGTTACGGAAGAACAAGATCGAAATGGAAAAAAGTTTGTGTAGGGACGGACGCCTTCGTCCGTCCCCCGAGCGAAGCGAGGGTGGGAAGGCTTGCAGAACTGGTAGAACGCAGCCAAGAGGAGTTGAAGCCTCACCTTGCTTGTAACTTATTGTCCTTCGTGATGAGCTATTCTTGCAGAAGGGATGCTTTATTTTCGTCCGGGATGGATTTCGGCGCCTTCGGAGAACACGTTATAGGGCCAGGATTTCTTCTGGACGGCCGACTTCGGAACGCTCCCCGGTTGCGGCTGCGCAGCGACGGGATCATTCTGCGCGACGACATTCCAATCTTCGGGAGCGTCGGCAATGCCCCAGACATTTCCATGATTGTAGAGCGAGGCTCCAATCAGGAAGCCGTCATTTCCCAGCGGGAGACAGTTCGCCACGCGGGCAGTGACGGTAGCCCCGCCGGGCAGATCGCCGATCATGACTGGCGTCTCCAGTTGCAGGGCGCGTGTGCTGCGGAATCCGCATCCTTGCGCACTTACGACGAGTACCATGCAGCGCTCGGCGAATGGGCGCATACGATCAAGACTCGTCACTGTGACGGGAATCTCGACTCGCAGTCGCGTGCTGCGCCGCGTCGTTTTAGGGGTGTGTACTTCCATAGAAGCGGAAAGCTACCGGATCTCCTAAAGTAATTGTGGCAGATTCATTCGCTGGGGGGACGGTGACGAAGGTAACCCGTAGCGCGGCGGGGTAGTAATTAGTTCCCGTCTACGGCTTCTGCGCTTTCGGTCGACGCACGGTCCTTGACATTGGTGGGTGACATTGCGGGTCACATCGCAACTTACTTGGCGTTTCGGCGGGCTTGCGCGACGCCGGCGGACACGCCCTTCTGCACGACGCGGGCAAAGCCGGCTTGGTCCATTGCGGCCATGGTTGCGGCTGCGATTCCTCCGGGCGTGGCGGCTTCATGAAGAAGTTCGTCGAGTTCCAGCCCGCTTTCCCGCCAATAGGCGATGCCATCGCTGAGCGCGTGGGCTGCAGCGATCAATGCCGCTTTGGGATTCAGCCCTGCCCGTTGCGCCGCTTCGGATAAATTCGCCAGCGCATGATATCCGTGGGTTGGCGAGTGCGTGGCAGTGATCGCATCCATCTGCGATTCGGGCAAGTCGATGACCGGGCCTACCAGTGCGAACAATTTGCTGACGAGCGCGCGATCGCTCTTGGTGACGCCACGGTCGAAACTGACCGGAGTCAGTCCTCTTCCGATCCGGCACACCGGACTCGGCATGGCACGCACCCACCGCACCGGGGGTCCGAGCCACTTGCGCAAATTGCGGAATGGAATTCCTGCAGCCAGGCTGACGCAAAGAGTTGGGGGCGCAGCGCCACAGTCGAGGACTTCGCGGAGCACTTCTTTTACCGACGCAGGCCTGACCGCGACAATCATCAATGCAGCGTTTGCGACTGCCGATTGCACATCGCGCGCAATCTCGACGCGCGATTCCCGGCGCAGGGCCTTCAGCTTTTCCGGATGACGGTCGTACACCACAAGTTCACGCTGATCCCCTGCCAGCCGCAGTCCAGCGCACAGTGCGCCCGTGATACGCCCTCCGCCAAGAAAAACCGTTGCCTTCATTAATCCGCGGTGCCTCCTCCATCCACTACCAGTGCGGCCCCGGTCATGAACGACGAGTCATCGGACGCGAGAAACAATACCGCCTTCGCAATTTCCTCCGCCGTGCCGACCCGTCCCAGCGGCCTATTCGCGCAACCGGCGATGTAGTCGTCCCACTTCTGCCCGCGCATCTTTGCGTCCGCGGGAAGCATTGGAGTCTCCACGTCGCCGGGACAAACGCAATTGATACGAATGCCCTGTGCTCCATGATCGATTGCCATCGCCTTTGTCATCAGGACCACGCCGCCCTTCGACGCGCAATAGGCCACGGCGTGATCGCCGCCAACGATGCCCCATCCGGAAGCGTTGTTGACGATCACTCCACGCTTCTGCGCGATCATTACCGGCAACACGAACTTCGACATCAGAAATGTGCCCTTCAGGTTAATGTCGATCTGTTCGTCCCACTCTTTCTCCGAACATTCCAGCGTCGTGTGGGGATAGAAAACTCCCGCGTTGTTGAACAGAATGTCGAGACGTCCGAACGCCTCCATCGTTTCTTCGACCGCCCGACGGCAATCGCCCGCCACACTTACATCCGCGTGGAGGAAGACCGCATCGGGGCCAATGTCTTTAATTCGTTGCACCACCGCCGCGCCGCGTTCACGATTCCGGCCGGTGATCGCGACCTCCGCGCCCTCTTTTGCAAACAACAATGCAGTCGCCTCGCCGATGCCCGACGTGCCGCCTGTGATCAAAGCAACCCTATCGTTAAGTCGCATATTGAGTTGAAAGTAACTTCATTGCCGCCGATTAACGCGGATCAACACGGCTCTTTGTTATCCGCGTCAATCCGTAGCTCGAATTTGAATCACCGGCTGGCTAGTCCCCCCGCGGTCTCGCCGCCATCGAGTGTATAGACCTGGCCTGTTGCAAAGGCGGCGTCGTCCGACGCGAGATACGCAAAGAGCGCCGCAATTTCCTCCGGTGACGCATGTCGGCCGAGCGGAATCTTTCCGTTGACCTCGGCCAGCATCGCGTCGGAATATTCCGCACGCTGCATGGGAGTCAGCACGTATCCTGGGGCCACTGCGCAGACGCGGACTTTTGGAGCCAGTTCCAGGGCCATCGACTTCGTCAATTCGATCACACCAGCTTTCGTGGCGTTATAGTCGGCGTAATACGGATATCCCATCACTCCGTTGGTCGACGCAGTCTGAAGAATCACACCGCTGCCGCGCTCCCACATGTGGCGGGCTGCGGTCTGCGCCACGTAGAACACGCCTGTCAGGTTCACGGCGATCACACGATCCCACTCCTCCGGGGTAATGTCCAGGAATTTGTGCCGTATGCTGACCCCGGCATTGTTGATGAGAATATCTACGCCGTCCATCAACCGGATCGCTTCGGCGAAGGCGGCCTCGACCTGCATGAGATCTGTGACATCGGCGATGATGGCTTCGCCGAGCGCAGGCAGTTCATGCTTGATGCGTGCGCCGGCCGAGTCGTCGCGATCGAGCACGCATACGCGTGATCCCTCTTCCAGAAAGCGGGCGGCAGTGGCGGCGCCGATGCCGCTGGCCCCACCGGTGATTAGGACTCGTTTGTCTTTCAATCCACGCATGGGGATCTCCTGTGTTCGTATAGGGACGGACGCCGAAGCCTGCCCTGAGCGCAGTCGAAGGGTCCGTCCCGTTGAAACGAAGCGCGGCCTGTCGAAACTCAAGCTCCTTCGCAGTGTCTCGATGCTAGCTCGCCTTGCGGTTCGCTCGACGGACGAATGCGTCCGTCGCCACATGGTTCAGCTCAGCATCCTGCTGCTCTTACGGCTATTGTGTTCGGCACTGCGCGCAACTGGGTCATCAACTCGGCGTCGCAGGGGCGGTTAATATCGTAGATCGCATAGCCCAGCGTGCCGCGCGTATTCAGCGACTGGCGCTCGATGTTGATACCGCGATCGCCCAGGATGTCGTTGATGGCGCGAAGGATGCCGGGGACATTGTGATGGATGTGCATCAGCCGGTACGATCCTTCTTCATATTCCAGATGGCATTGCGGCAGGTTCACGCTGAGCGTTGAATCGCCGCTGCGCACATAGTCGATCAGCTTCGCTGAAACGAACTGCCCGATGTTTTGCTGGGCCTCCTCGGTCGAGCCGCCGACGTGCGGCGTAAGGATCACGTTCGGCAGTCCTTGCAGCGCGCTTACGAATCCTGCGCCGCTCTCCGGTTCTTTGGGGAAGACGTCGATGGCTGCGCCCGCGATCTTGCCGAACTTCAGACACGCCGCCAGAGCTTCGTGGTCGACCACAAATCCGCGGCTTAGATTGAGGAAGCACGCGCCATCCTTCATCGCCGCGAATTCCTCGGCCCCAAACAGATTACGGTTTTGCGGGTTGCCGTCAACATGCAGCGTCACCACGTCGGCCGTCTCGAGCAACTCGCGGAATCCGAGGCCGCGCGCGTTGCCGCGCGCCAGTACATGCGATACATCGTAGAAGACGACCCGCATGCCCATGGCCTCGGCCAGATCGGAAAGCTGTGAGCCGATCTTGCCGTAGCCGACGATACCCAGCGTGAGCCCGCGGACCTCATGCGCACCAGCCGCCGATTTATTCCACACGCCGCCGTGCATCTCCGTCGAGGCTTGAAAAGTGCGCCGCAGCAGCACAATGATCTCTCCGATGGCGAGTTCGGCCACCGAGCGAGAGTTGGAGTGGGGATCGTTGAACACGGCAATGCCGCGCTCGCTTGCGGTAGCGCGGTCAATCCTATCGACCCCGATGCAGAACGCTCCCACGGCAGCGAGCTTCTCGCCGGCCTGAATCACAGCCTTCGAGACAGAAGTCTTCGAGCGCACGCCGAGAATCGCCGCGCCGCGAACCTTCTCGATCAACTCCCCCTCTTCGAGCGCTGCCTTGTGCGACTCGACTTCGTATCCGGCGGCACGAAACTGCTCGACCGCCACCGCGCTGATGTTTTCCAGCAACAGAACCTTCAAGTCCCCTCCCCAGGTCGGTCGGAAAACAGAAAGACACCGACGTTCAGGATAAACAGCAAATGCGGTTTGCGGGTAGAAAGTTCTTGCACGGGCAAAGCTGTGTGAGTTCGATAACACCGATACCCGGATTGCTTAATCTCCAGCCACGCGAATCATTAGCGCGAGGGACAACGCCTTACGGCATGAGGTTCATGGAGAAGGTTCCCGTAGGAAACTGACAACCGGAAGGAACTCCGGATTCCAGGGTGTAGAGACCACCCCCACTCGTTGTGCCCAAGTCGCCAACCAGATTGAGTGGGTTCGTGGCCGTTCCGGTGCCAGGCAACTGAATCGTAGCGTGAAAATTTGCGATCGCTTCCCCTTGCTGCGTCAGTTGGCCGCTCAGTGCGGAACCGGACAGAGGAGGGCTCGCCGGGAAACAACTTGACGGCTGCACCAGCGAGGTGAGGCTTCCGGTCAGTCCGGTGCCGCTCTGTACGAGGGAAACGGTAAATGTCGTCTGTTCGCCCTGTTGACCTTGCTGCGCCGCCGCACCGGTGAGGACCACATTCCAGCGGCCCGTCACGGAAGATTTTGAGGAAGAACCGCAGGCGAGCAAGACCGAACAGAGGGCCGCTAGACAAATCGCTCTCATCCCAATCATGGGAGGCCTCCCACTGCGCCCGATTATCTCTCAAAGGCAGCAAAACGGAAACTGCGGTTCACAATCTGTCTCTTATCTCAAAGCCACTTTAAGGTTAGTGCCGGACACCGTGCGGGTAATTTGACCTTCGACAGTCCGTCAGCGACAAGCGTTCAGACGTGGACTTAATCGAAAGAAATCGAAATTTGAGCGCTAACGCTGATTACAACCATTGATCTCGATCAAGCACCAACCAAAATGTCGCCGGAACTGCCACCTTAGAGAGAGCGCTTGATCAGGGCTGCTGTGAGATCGTCTTGCTGTGGAGTTCCCAGGGCAAAATTCAGCACTGAGTCGTAAAGCTCGGCAATAATCACCTCCGGTTCGCGGTGGCTGAATTGCCTCACGGCTGCCGCGAGCCGCTCGGTTCCGAACTGTTCTCCAGCGCTGTTCTCCCATTCAAGAAAACCATCGGTAATGAGGAGCACGATATCACCGGGTTTCAGGATGAGTTTGACAGGTACCGCGTCCCACAAATCCGGAAGGATTCCCAATGGAAGCGCCTGCGCGTCTATAAGCCGGAACGACTGATTGTCCGACGAATACACGAAAATTGGGCCGTGACCGGCAGAGAGAAGTTCTACCTGGTCGCTGCCTTCCTGGCACACCGCCGCCACAAAAGTGGCGAAACGCTCTGGAGTGAGGTCCTCCGCGAAAGCCTGGTTGATGTTCTTGAGCATCGTTTCCAGAGGATCGCGCACATTGAAGCTTGCTCGAGAATACGCACGGCATACTGAAGCTAGAATCGCAGGCCCGATGCCGTGGCCGGTGACATCTGCCAAAACCACAACCCAGCGGCCATCTGACAATTTCTTCCAATCGTAGAAGTCTCCTCCGGTATCGTCCGCGGTTCGACTCCAACCGGCTATCTGGAATCCAGCAACTTGAGGTCGAACTTTTGGCAAGAGCGATTGCTGAATGGAGCGGGCAATCTGCAGTTCGTGTGCAACCTGCTTGAGTTGGTGCTGGGTTTCGGCTTCGCGCAGCGCGGCTTCAACATGCGAGCGGATTTCAGCGGCCACTCCGGCGGCCAACGCGCCCGTGATTAGAAGCATGAACGCGAAATACTTCACAGCTGTCTGGGTCACCGTGAAACCACTCACTCCTGGGCTGAAGTGCCAGCCTGCCACGTAAGCAGCCGCCAGATATCCGAGGGCTGAGACAATTCCGCAAACCCAGCACAGTCTCGGGGTCAACCGTAGAACGGACAAGAGGATGAACGGAAAGAAGGCGAGGACCCATGGTGTAGCCAGGGGACGATAATCGGGCAGGAGTCGGGTGCTCGTCAGGAAAGCGACCCCAACAGCAGGAAACAGGCACTCAAGGACACTGCTGAGGTACCACACGAAACTGGAGATATCCGTGCCAGAGTGCAAGCTCCCGTTCACGGCGCGATAGAGGCCCACCTCGAATGCGATCACTAGAGCAGCCACGACCAGACCCCAGCGGCTCATCGCCGAGCCCAGCACGAATATGCGCACGATCGCTAGCAGGGCAAAGCAACATACAAAGATAATGACACCGACGATCCGCTTTTTTTCACTCTTAAGCAGTGCATGCCGGAATGCAAGCGATGTCTGGCGCATTTGTTGAATGGCGTGGGTCATTGTGGTCGAGCGGAATGGCCTGGAATTATCTCTGAGCCTTAGATCTCGGTGCCGAGACGAGATCAGTCGACACCCATCGGCGAAGAATTCATCCCACCGATTTACGCTGGCCTGGGGGGAAAACGACGGAATAGCTTATCGAGCGCTTTCTCAATCTCGTTCCAACGCTCGTGGTGTGCATCACTCACCGCATGCTTTGCTGTGCCGATCCAGACTGGGCGGTTGGCCCCGCGATCGAGAATCTCGAAGGCAATGCTCCCTTTCGTTACGTGGGCGCCACCAGTACCGGTTGTTTCCCAGACGCTGTGCCCCGCTATGGGGATTCCGCCGCTCGCGGCGAATGTCGGATCGAGAGCCGTACCCACACTTATATCCGTGCCGTGCGCGGCATGATAAGTCACCAGGACATCCGCCGCACTGACAGGCGCTTCGATCATACCGCTCCGTCGGAGCTCAGCAGCGAACCTGTCCTGAATATAGATATCCAGGTGCGGATCAAACACCGGCGTTCCGGGGACCCACGCGTAGGTCTTGAATTTCGAGAAGTCTGTCGTCTTCTCGTATTGGATCTTGATCTTTTGTGCTTCAGCGCGCAGAACGAGTGGCAGCAGAAAAACCAGCATTAAGCAGGTTGACGCGGCCCGGGCCGGAGAGCCCAATCGCGCGGGAGAACGCCTCATACTCCCACCTTGGGTCATATTCACTTTCATTTGCTCCCACACTACGATCAATCTGGCTGCGCGTTTTTTCCTGAATGCAACGACCATAAGCGAGGGCTGAAACCGCCCACTAGAACTTTATGCCATATCCACATTCCGGCCGAAACTGTCAGGACATACAGACAATCGATGAGAAAAGGCGCGTGGCACATTGATCGTCCGACGCAGACCGCAGTCCACACCGAACGGTCCTAAGATATGCTGAGTGGACGCAATCGGTCGTGCTGCATCTCACGCGACTAAGTTCCTCGTCACTGATTCATTCGCTGCTCGACGATCTCAACAACGCGAGTAACACCGCCATTTCAGTTATCAACCGTGAGTCAAAATAGTTTTCCTTTGGCTCACTTGTGAAATCGCCTGTGCGTCATTCTGCCCGGTGCTATGGTATGAGCGTCAGAATCGGAGACGCGGGGATTTGGGTAGGAAGACAATCCCTGCGCTTGTTCTCATCACGATGCTGTTGATCGCACTCCCGCCTGTCCTCAGTGCGCAGCAGCCGGAACCAAAGCCGCTGCGTTTTGAATTCACGCCATTCCTCGGCTACCGCACCAGCATGAGCTTTCCAGTTGAGCCCCATGTCATCGGGATGAATCCTCGCGTCGTACTCGACGCGAGCCCGAGCTATGGAGTTTCTTTCGGTATGAGGCTCAAGAATGAAGATGACCTCGTCGAGATACGCTGGGCCAGACAAGACTCATATGTCCACGCGGAAGACATTACGCCCCAGCCTCCCCGTCAACACGTAATCCTTGACCGCTTTCATGGAGACTGCAGCCATGAGCCCTACATTGAAGACTGGCCATCGCGGGCTAAACCGTTCGTGCAAGGTAGTGTTGGTGCCACCCATGTTTCCGGAAGCACCAATCTCAACTCCACGCGTTTCTCGTTTGGACTCGGAGGCGGGACCCGGTTCTATCCCAGTCGCCATCTCGGCTTCAAGATTCAAGCCGAATGGTTACCAGTTTTTGCGGACCCCCACGTGGCTTTCATTGGCGGCTCGGGCTGCCTTGTGCACGTCGGCGGCACCGTAAGGTCCCAAGGCGAAGTCCTGTCAGGACCCTTACTGCGATTCTGATTCTCGACCTCATTTGAAATCTCCGTTCAAAAGAGCGCGCTCCAGTTACTTGGCGTTATCGACATTTCACTCATTACTGTCAGCGGGTGGAATTGTCCACACAGTCACTGGTGAAATGATGCTTTTTGGTATGACACATCTATTCGTTTCCTGCGAGCGGTGCAGCGTCATTATGTTGGAGCTGGCATTTCTTCCAGTGCAATAGAGCGATATGTTGAGGGAAGCTTAATTCCTGGGTCTCCTGCAAGCTAATTAGATCCTGTTATTCATCTCAGATTATGAGTCACACGAACCTGCTTGAAGAAATCAAGGTAGAGTCCGTTTTTCATCCGTCGGATTTTTCCCAGGCTAGCGAAGTTGCCTTCGCGCACGCCCTGAAGATCGCTCTGGTGGCCAAGTGGTCATTATTGAGGGAGAGCGCATTAAGGAGGCCGGCCCGGGCCTTGCCGTTCCTGCGGGCGCGAAAGTCATCGATCTAAGCGGCGCGACCTTGATGCCCGGCTTGATCGATGCACACACGCATCTGCTGCAGAACTACGACTTCGCGCTCGGTGGCGATGACAACAACATGCTGCTGACGGTGGCGCAGATGAGTCCGGCAGAGAGGGCGCTGCTGGGGGCAAAGATGGGGCGCGAGGACCTGGAGGCAGGGATCACGACAGTGCGCGACGTGGGGAATTCCGGCATCGACGGGGATGTGGCTCTTCGGCGGGCGATTAGTCACGGCTGGGTGAGCGGGCCGCGGATTGTGGCTTGCACGAGAGCCTTGGCGGCGGCTGGTGGACAGTTTGGCAACCTGCAGCACGACGCGCAGGCGCTAGTGCAGCAAGAGTATGTCGAGATTGCGACGGTGGATGATGCGCGACGGGCCGTGCAGCGAGCCGTTTATGACGGCGCGGACTGCATCAAGGTGATCGTCAATACTGGTCCGCGGGTGGTGTCGCTCGAGGAAATGAAGGCGATTGTGGAGGAGGCGCATCGCGTCCATAAAAAGGTGGCTGCGCATGCGATTGGAGATGACGCGACGAGGATCGCTGCCGAAGCGGGAGTCGATTCCATCGAACATGCCTACGTCGTGCCTGACGATGTACTGAAGATGATGGCGGCGAAGAAGATATTCATGGTTCCTACCGATTATCCGGAGGAGATTTAGATCGGGTTTACTCCACCGGGCGCGACGCCGGAAGAGCGCAAGGAGACAGAGGCGGCGATGAAGCAATTCGCGCAGGGCAGCCGCGACCGATTGAAGAGGGCGGTGGCGGCGGGCGTGCGCATCGCCGCGGGATCCGATGAGTACTACCAGATGGGAAAGCGCACGCGGGGCGAGAGCAGCACTCTGATTTACGAGGCGTATCGCGATTCGGGCATGACGCCGTGGCAAATCATCCAGGCGGCAACCGTGAATGGTGCAGAATTGCTGGACTGGCAGGGCCGGATTGGGTCGATTGAGGCTGGAAAATTTGCCGACCTCGTGGCGACATCGGGAGATCCGTCGCAGGATGTGACGGAGTTGGAGAGAGTCAAGTTCGTGATGAAGGGTGGGGAAGTGGTTCGGAACGATTTCGCTGAGCCGCCCAAACGATAATGTGTCGCAACGCTTTACTGCTGAATTTTGAACAAGTTACTATTGTGAGACTTGGGGTCATCCTAAGCGTTGACAGCTTCCATAATCGGAACGTAGAGTCGGCGAAGGTTTTCAAACAAGTAAAAAGAGCTCGGTCAGGAGGCAGGTATGCGGTCAAGGCTATTCTGGACGGGGGCCTTGGTGTGTTTGGCTGCGGTTTTCAGTGGCGCACAGGATCCAACCAAAGTCGAGCCCAGGCACTACAAGCTGGATTTCGAAAATGACAAGGTGCAGGTGATCTCGATTCACTACGGGCCGCACGAGAAGTCAGCCCTGCACGAACATCCGGGCGGGGTGGTTGTGATCCTCACCGCCGCGCACCTTCGTTTCACTGATGAAAACGGCAAGACGCGGGAACTCTTCTCCAAGCCCGGAGAGGCGCGCTGGTATCCGCCGTTTCATCATCGCGTAGAGAACCTGGGCGACACCGCATACGACGCGGTGTATATCGGGATCAAGGGGATGAGCGCGTCGAATGGATCGAAAGATCCGATGGACGCGATGGATGAGGATACGAAGAAGATCGTCGCGCAGTTGATGGCGTCGACTATGCAGTAGAGTCTCATCGGTACCGGGCCCGGACCTCAAGACGTCTCGCATGTATCTCCGGAACATCCTTCGGCGCGCCGGGATGGCCTGTGAGAAAGAAAGTCCAGAAAGTCAAAAACGCCACCCTGTCCCATAAAACGCGACCAGGGTGGGGCACCCACTCAATTTTCATTCCCTTCTTCGCGGTGGACGCACTCCCGTTTAGAATTCGAGCCAGCCGTCTAGCAGGATCAGAATGAGTGACGGGAAAAACTCATGATCGGTGCGGTCGACATTGGCGGAACGAAAATCGCGGTGGGCGTGGTCGATGACTGCGGGCGAGTACTTGCCCGGGCGGAAACACCTACGGACGCACATGACTATTCGAACGGAGTGGCAGCGATCGTGCGCATGTTGGGGGAAACTGCGCGCGTGGCAGGAACATCTGTTAGCGGCATTGGGATTGGAGCGACCGGGCCGGTGGACCCAATTAGCGGGGAGTTCGGGGACGTGGATTTCCTTCCCGGATGGAGGGGCAAGAATCTGGTGCGCGACCTGGAGCAGAACTTTTCGGTGCGCGTGGCTATGGAGAACGACGGCGACGCGGCCGCTCTGGCCGAGGCTGGATGGGGCGCTGGCAGGAACCGTACGCGCTTGATTTATGTCACGGTCGGAACTGGGATCGGCGGCGGAATCATTCTGGATGGGAAGCTTTATCGCGGAGTGGATGGGGCGCATCCGGAGGTGGGGCATCATGTCGTCGATCCTTCTGGACCGGAGTGTTCGTGCGGATTTCGCGGATGCTGGGAATCGCTCGCGGCCGGACCTGCGATGGTGGCTTGGATGGAAGAGCATGCGCCGCCCGGTTACCTGCATCGGCAGGGCATCACGGCAAAGCGAATCTGTGAACTGGCCCAGCAGGGAGACGAACTGGCCGCGCAGGCGGTGGAACATGAGGGCTACTACCTGGGGCTGGGGCTGGCGAATCTGATCAGCCTGTTCACGCCGGATGCGATTGTTCTCAGCGGCAGCGTGATGAAAAGTGCGCCGCTGTTTATGGACCGGATCCGCGAGGTGATTCGTTCGGGCTGTCGCTTTGTGCCGGCTGCCAAAACGGAATTGATGCTCGCGTCGCTCGGGGACGACACCAACCTTATCGGGGCGGCGCGCGTGTGGCACTACCGCTTTTCGTAGGGTCGCGTTCCATTCTGTACCACGTTGACGGCGGCGGGACGCCCCTCCACTGCCGGCGAGACGCCGGCGCTACCAATCTGATACTGTTTCCAGTTCGCTTCTTTCTGTGATGGATGTCACAGATTTTGTGCGCTGCTCGTCAAAGGATTCCTCCCCGGAGCAGCACGCGATTGTTGCCGAGGCCGCCGGGTTCATGCGGCCACGGAAAGGACGAGAGCCCACGTGATCGTCGGAGTTCCGAAAGAAAGCTATCCCGGGGAACGGCGGGTTGCCCTTGTTCCCCTTGTCATTCCCAATCTCACCAAAGCTGGACTGGAAGTCGTCGTCGAAGCCGGAGCCGGAGAGCAGGCCGGGTATCCAGACGCCGCGTACGTCGAGAAAGGCGCGAAGATTCTGCCCAGCCGCGCCGCCTTGTTCAGTGCGGCAGACATTATTGCGCAGGTGCTGTCTTACGGCTCGAATGACGTTACTGGCAAGGACGACCTTCCGCTTTACAAGCGGGGGCAGACCCTGATCGGATTCCTCAGGCCGTTCGGATCAGCGGAAATTGTTCAGCAAATCGCGCAGGCGGGAGTCACCGCATTTTCCGTGGAATTAATGCCGCGCACCACACGGGCGCAGAGCATGGACGCGCTGTCTTCCATGGCGACCGTCTGCGGCTACAAGGCGGTGCTGCTGGCCGCGGAAACTTCACCGCGCATTTTCCCCATGATGACCACCGCTGCGGGCACCATCACTCCCGCGCGCGTGTTTGTGATCGGCGCCGGAGTCGCTGGTTTGCAGGCGATCTCGACTGCTCGGCGCCTGGGCGCTGTGGCATCAGCGTACGACATGCGCCCTGCTGCGAAGGAACAAGTGCAGAGCCTGGGCGGACGTTTCGTGGAATTGCCGATCGAGGCTCAGAATGCGCAGGACGCCCGCGGCTACGGTACCGCGCAGGATGAAACCTTCTACGCCCGGCAGCGCGAACTGCTGACACGGGTGGTGGCCGAGAGCGACATCGTAATTTCTGCGGCAGTCATCCCAGGAAAGAAGTCGCCGGTGCTGATCACCGCCGACATGGTCAAAGGGATGGCGCCTGGGTCGGTGATCGTCGATCTGGCGGCTGAGCGTGGCGGGAATTGCGAACTGACTCGGACGGGTGAAACCGTCAGAGCGGGCGGCGTCACCATCATCGGCGCGATCAATTTGGCGAGCAGCGTTCCGTACCACGCCAGCCAGATGTATGCGCGCAATCTCACCAGCTATCTGACGTACATGGTGAAAGACGGCAAGTTGCAGATGAATTTGCAGGATGAGATTACGCGCGAGACGCTGATTACCAACGGGGGAGAGATCGTGAATGCGCGCGTTCGGGAATTCTTCAAGCTGCCGGCGCTGACGCCTGTAGGATCGTAGGATTTCGGTATGGAATTGTCATCCTGAGCGAAGCAAGAGTCCGCCACGGGGCTCTTGCGCAGTCGAAGGATCCCTATCATGGCGTCGGGACATCGCGTATGAACGGGGATCCTTCGACTCCATGGCTGCTCCGCTTCGCGGACCAGCCACTCCGCTCAGGATGACAGACTGAGAACTGAGAACAGAGAACTTACAACTGAGGTACTGCATGGGTTCCAACCTGATCGACGCGCTGTTCGTATTCATGCTGGCGGCTTTCATTGGATTTGAAGTTATACGCCACGTTTCTCCTTTGCTGCACACGCCGTTGATGTCGCTGACCAACGCACTGGATGCAATTGCGGTGGTCGGCGCGATCGTGCTCGTGGGCGAGAAGAAGAGTACGTTCGCGACGGTGCTGGGCGTCATCGCAATCATCGCCGCCACCAGCAACGTGGTCGGCGGATTCATCATTACCGACCGCATGTTGCGCATGTTCAAGACCAGCCGTCCTGCCAAAGCTCAAGGGACGAAATCCTAATGAACCCCGAGTTCGCCGGAAGCCAGTACGTCATCGAAGTCATTTATCTCATCGCCAGCGCGCTGTTCATTCTCTCGCTGAAGTGGATGAGTTCGCCAGCCACAGCGCGGCACGGCATTCTTGCCGGTGAAATCGGCATGGTGCTGGCCATCGGTGGCACGCTGCTGCGCCACGGCATTATCGACTGGAAGTGGATCATTATTGCGCTCGTGCTGGGGTCTGGCATCGGCGTCCCCCTGGGCATGGTGCAGATGACCGCGGTTCCGCAGCGGACCGCTTTGAGCCATGCGTTTGGCGCGCTATGCGTGACGCTGGTCGGCTCCGCGGAATTCTATTTGCGCTCCCCCGACGTGCCGAAATTCATGATGTCTGTGCTCTCGATGGAAGTGATTCTCGGCGGGCTTACGTTCACCGGCAGTCTGATGGCCGCCGGAAAGCTGCAAGAAGTCCTGCCGCAACGGCCGATCACTTTCAAAGGACAGAATCTGGTCAACTTCCTGCTCTTCGCAGCCGCGGTCGGCAGCGCTGTCTATCTGGTACAGCACCCTGGAGCGAAAGAACTCTTTCCATTCGTTGTCGGGATTTCACTCGTCATCGGTGTCCTGTTGGTGATTCCCATTGGCGGCGCTGACATGCCGACGGTGATCTCGCTTTTGAATTCCTATGCCGGGCTGTCCGCCGCCGCAATGGGATTCGTGCTGAATTCGAAGCTTCTGATTATCGCGGGGGCGCTGGACGGATCATCCGGATTCATCCTTTCGGTGATCATGTCGAAGGCTATGAACCGGTCCTTTACGAACGTTTTGTTCGGCGCGTTCGGGCAGGTGCAGGCGTCGGCAGCCGCGGGACAGGAAGCGAAGCCGGTGCGCAGTGCCACGCCGGAAGAGGCCGCTGCAATTCTCTCGGCGGCAAACAAAGTTGTGGTCGTCCCGGGATATGGCATGGCGGTGGCGCAAGCGCAGCACAAGGTGCGCGAACTGTATGACGTGCTCACCAAGAAGGGCGTGGATGTGCGCTTCGCGATCCATCCTGTGGCAGGGCGCATGCCGGGCCATATGAACGTGCTGCTGGCCGAGGCCGACATTCCTTATGACCGTCTTATCGAGATGGATGAAATCAATGGTGACTTCCCGCAGACGGATGTGGCGCTGATTATCGGTGCTAACGATGTCACGAATCCGGCGGCGCGCACCGATCAGGCGAGCCCAATTTTCGGTATGCCCATTCTCGACGTGGACAAGGCGCATACAGTCATGGTGATCAAGCGCGGAATGAGCCCGGGATTTGCAGGGATCGACAATCCGCTTTACTACCTTGATCGGACGCTGATGCTGTTTGGTGACGCCAAGCAGTTCGTCGGTGGAATCGTCAAGGAACTCGGCGGGCACTAAGCTAGAACCAGAAACTCAAGAAGAGGCGGTTCTGGCAGCACGCCCTACTGAAACGTTTCAATATGTTGCTTTATCAATCTAGTCGCAGGTGATCTTATGCGTACCCTTGCATTGATGAGCTTCTTATTCGTCGTCACCGGCTTGGCTGTATGTCAAGCTCAACCGCAACTCAACCTGATGCCGCTGCCCGCCAGCGTGCAGCAGGGCAGTGGCATGCTGCCCGTCACACGGTCGTTCTCTGTAAACGTGACAGGCGCACGCGATCCCGCGCTCGAGGCTGGCGTACAGAGGTTCGTCGCGCAACTTTCGCGGCAGACGGGGATTCCGTTTCGACCCAAGGCCGGTGCGGCTGCGACCCTGACTGTGCACGCCGGTAAGGCTCTCGATGCTGTGCTAAAGCTCGGCGAGGACGAGTCGTACCAACTCACCGTTACCGATTCCGGTGCACAGATTACGGCGCCCACCACGCTCGGCGCGCTTCATGGCCTGCAAACATTTTTGCAGTTAGTAACGATCACTTCGAGCGGTTTCGCCGCCCCGGCCGTCACGATTAAAGATCAGCCTCGCTTTCCATGGCGCGGCACTCTCATCGATGTGAGCCGCCACTTCATTTCCATCGACGTGCTGAATCGCAATCTGGATGGCATGGCTGCCGTGAAGATGAATGTATTGCACTGGCATCTGTCCGACGATCAGGGATTCCGCGTTGAAAGCAAGACCTTCCCCAGACTGGCGGCCATGGGATCGGAAGGCCACTACTATACGACACAGCCGGTCATGGTTTGTTGGCTATCCGGAACTGGCAAGCGGCGACGGTCCATTCACGGTAGAAGACGAGAATGGTCCCTCTTCGGTGACCGACCCAACGCGCGAAGAGACTTACAAGTTCATGGACAAGTTCGTCGAGGAGATGGGAAAGCTTTTTCCCGACGCCTATTTCCACATTGGCGGTGACGAAGTCGACGGGAAATTTTGGGACAGCAATCCCAAGATTCAAGCCTTTAAACAAGCGCACGGAATGAAGACGAATCAGGATCTGCAGGCCTACTACAACCAGCTCCTGCAGAAGATTCTGGCCAAGCATCACAAAACCATGATCGGCTGGGACGAGATCCTTCATCCCGATCTACCCAAGACCATCACGGTTCAGTCCTGGCGCGGGCAGGATTCCTTGGCCGCTGCCGCCAAGCAGGGATACAGCGGACTCCTTTCTTACGGATACTACCTCGATCTAATGTGGCCGACGGCGCGCCACTATGCGATCGATCCCATGAGCGGCGCGGCGGCGACGCTGACTCCCGAACAGAAGGCGTTGATCCTCGGGGGCGAGTCATGCCAGTGGGCCGAGTGGGTGACGCCGGAAAATGTCGACTCGCACATCTGGCCGCGCAACGCGGCTATCGCCGAGCGGCTGTGGTCGCCTCAGGACGTGACGGACGTAAATTCCATGTACGCGCGGATGCACGCCGTGAGTCTCGAACTCGAATCGCTCGGATTGGCGCACAACTCGACCCGCGATCGAATGCTGCAGCGCATGGCGGGAACCTCCGACGTCACGGCGTTGCGGGTTCTGGCGAATGTCGTCGAACCGGTGAAGGATTACAACCGGTGGAGCGATGAGAAAGGGCCGATCGATTTCCACGCGCCGCTGACTCGCATGATTGATGCCGCGTATCCGGAAAGCGATACCGCGCGCGAGTTCAGCAATCTCGTGCAGCAGTTCGTGCAGAGCGGATACAAAGATCAAGCTGCCGAGGCGCAGATTCGCACCTGGCTGACGCTGTGGCGTTACAACGATGCGAAGCTGCATCCGCAGCTGCAGCAGTCGGCGTTGTTGCAGGAGAACACTCCGGTCTCGCAGAATTTAGCGATGCTGGGCGCAGCTGGCCTGCAGGTGCTCGATTATCTGGATAAGGGATTGGCTGAGCCTGATCTCTGGAAGGCCCAGCAAATGGCGGTCATCGAGCAGGCGAAGAAGCCAGTGGCTGGGCTTCTGCTGATGGTGGTGACGCCGGTGCAGCAGTTGGTCGAGAGTAGTGGACAAGCCTCGCACTGAGTGCGGCCGTCATGCCGGGCTAGGTCCGTTGACGCCTTGTTTTCCAAGTGATATCATGATATCACTTGACGGAGGTGCCTGATGGCGCAGCTTTTGGTCCGAAATATCGAGCAGAGCGTAAAAGCCCGCCTGCAGCGCCGTGCGAAACAGCACGGCCGCAGTATGGAAGAGGAGGTTCGTGACATTCTTCGGAATGCTGCGAATGAGGAGGATCGGCCTTCCGTTGGCTTAGGCACACAGATCGCATCAATGTTCGCGGGGAAGGGGTTCGACTTTGAAGTTCAAGAGTTACGGGGGAACACCGTCCGGCCTGCTTCATTCGATGATGAAGAGTGAACGGTGATCATCCTCGATACCAACGTTTTGTCCGCCCTGATGCGCAACGTCCCTGACAAGAATGTCGTTGCGTGGCTTGATCAGCAGCCTCAGAGTTCGATCTGGACGACGTCGATCACGATTCTTGAAATTCAGGTCGGGCTGCAGATCATGCCTGCTGGAAGAAAAAGGGCAGAGTTATCGGAAGAATTTGAGCGACTGGTTGATTCCATCGACCGCCGCATCGCTGTGTTCGACGAAGAGGCGGCACATCTGGCTGCCAACCTGACCGCACACAGGCAGAAGAAAGGGCGGGCTGGAGAAGTGCGCGACACCATGGTCGCGGGCATTGTAATGGCCCGGCACGCCAGCTTTGCCACCCGCAACGTCACCCACTTTGCCGACATCTCCGCGACCGTCGTCAATCCCTGGGTTGCGTGAATGAAATCAGCATCTGCGTGATATCCTAATAACATCAGCTGCGCACCGTCTTGGCGGAAATTCCCCCGCGGTTCCTGAAGAAATTCAGAAGTCAGCAAGAGAGAAGCCAGAACCATGCTTTCAGTCAGTAATGTGTCAATGCGCTACGGCGCCAAAGTTCTGTTTGAAGACGTTTCCACGGCGTTCACGCCGGGGAAGCGCTACGGCCTGACCGGGCCCAACGGCTCCGGCAAATCTACGTTCATGAAACTGCTGAGCGGCGAGATGGATCCGCAAAAGGGAACGGTGGTTCGCCCGCGGAAGGTCGGCGTGTTGAGCCAGGATCAGTTTGCGTTTGACGCCTACTCCGTGCTCGACACCGTCATCATGGGGAACAAGCGCCTGTGGGCCGCCATGCAGGAGCGTGACGCCATTTATGCCAAGCACGACATGACCGACGAAGACGGCATGAAGCTCGGGGAACTCGAGGGAATCGTCGGCGAGGAAGATGGCTACTCCGCCGAGAGCGAGGCCGCCATCCTGTTGGAAGGTCTCGACATTCCCGAAGGGCTGCACAGCCGCAAGATGGGCGAGTTGCAGGGTGGGCAGAAGGTCCGGATATTGCTGGCGCAGGCTCTGTTCGGCCATCCGCAGGCTCTGCTGCTCGACGAGCCGACGAACTATCTCGACCTGGATTCAATTCACTGGCTGCAGGGATTTCTGAACGTGTATGACGGTGTGGTCATCGCCATCTCTCACGACCGCCATTTCCTGAACAGCGTCTGCACGCATATCGCCGACATCGATTACGAAACGATCATCACTTATACCGGCACGTACGACGATATGGTGGTTGCGAAGACGCAGGTTCGTTCGCAGATCGAAGGGCAGAATGCGCAACGCGAGAAGAAGATTGCGCAGTTGAACGAATTCATTGCCCGGTTTGCCGCCGGTACGCGGTCGAGCCAGGTGCAATCCCGCCGCAAGGAAGTCGAACGCCTGCAGGTTACGGAACTGGCGAAATCGAACATCCAGCGGCCGTTCATCAAGTTTGAGCAGAAGCGGCCCTCGGGCAAGCACATCCTGGAAATCGAGCATCTCGACAAGAGCTACAACGAGAACCACGTGATTCGCAACTTCACGGCTAGCATCGGCCGCGGGGAGAAGATCGCGCTGATGGGACGCAACGGTGCGGGGAAGACTACGGTGCTGAATGCGCTGCTGGCTAACTCCCCGACGACGCCGGAATCCGAACTGCGGAAGACCAGCGGATACGATGGGCCATTCGTCGATTCAGGCAGAGTGATCTGGGGGCACGAGGCCTCGATCGGCTACTTCGCGCAAGACCATCGCAGCCTGATCGCGACGGGCACGACCGCCATCGAGTGGCTGCATCAATGGGATCCAGCCGCTGTGACGGAAGAGCTTCGCGGGATTCTCGGGCAGATGCTGTTTGCCCGCGAAGAAGCCACGAAATCCACCAGCGTGCTTTCCGGAGGCGAGGCGGCCCGGCTGTTGTTCTGCAAGCTGATGCTGCAGAAGCCGAATGTGCTTGTGCTCGATGAACCGACGAACCACCTCGATCTGGAATCGATCAACGCCCTGAATATCGCGTTGCAGCGGTATCAGGGAACCGTGCTGCTCGTGACGCACGATCATGATCTGATCGACGAAGTGGCCACCCGCATCTGGCACTTCGAGAGCGATCACAAGATCACCGACTTCAAGGGGACATACGAGGAGTATCAGGCTGCGGTAGTGGCGGTGTAGCCAAACCAGGCGCCGGGATTTCGTATTGGCTAAATGCCAAGTGCTAATTGCCGGGTTGTTGCACCATTTCCGCTGCATGTGAATTAACCGGGTTCTCCACAGCTTTTCACAGGGTTTGCAGTTGCGTTGCGTTCGCAAGTTGAAGATAATGAACGTGGACAGTCCTCTGAAGGGCTTCAGGGGCATTGTGTTCTGTGGCCGTGTACAGTCGAGCTGATCTACTCAGGATTCTGCATATCACGCCGCGCCAGTTGGCGAACTGGGAGCGGAACGGCTTGGTCACTTCCGCCGAGGCCTACTCATTCTCCGACCTGCTGGAAATTAAAAAGGTTCGCGATCTGTGTGCGATGAGTGTGCGGCCCAACGTGATTCGTCAGTCCCTCGACGCGATGCGGAAGCAGGCGGCGGGGCTGGAGAATCCGCTGTTGGAAGCAACCGCTTCGTCCACGGCGAAGCGTCGGGTCGCCTTCCGTCATGGCGGCAAGTTGCTGGAGCCCATCGCGGGACAGTTCCTGATGGATTTTTCCGAGCGCGAGAAAGTTGTGACCAGCGCACCGGTCGGTCGGCCCGGGCCGGAGCCGGTCGCCAACGAGAACGAGGTCAGTTCCTGGTTCGCGCGCGGCATCGCACTTGAGGAAGATCCTAATACTCATGGTGATGCGATCGCCGCCTATCACCGAGTGCTCGAGCTTGCTCCCAACCACGCGGCGGCCCACATCAACCTGGGAACGCTCTACTACAATCGCCAGGATTTTGCCCTCGCCGAACGCCACTACCGTCAGGCAATCGAAGCCGATCCCCGCTATGCCTTGGCTTATTTCGACTTGGGCAACGTGCTCGACGAGACGGGACGCGTCCAGGAAGCTGTTCAGACCTACAAGACCGCGCTGCAGTTAGCTCCCACGTACGCTGATGCGCACTACAATCTCGCGCTCGCCTTCGAAAAACTGCGCGAGCCTCGCAAAGCGCTGAAGCACTGGCAGGCCTACGTGAGGCTCGATACCTCAGGCCCGTGGTCGGTGCATGCGCGCAGCCAGATCAAGCGCATCCTTCAAGCCGATGGGCTGCGTCTGGTCTACAAGCGCGCGTAACGCATTCACTACAGAGCACGAAGGTACACGAAGGAAAATCTCTGACCGTTGGGATTTCCTTCGTGTACCTTCGTGTCCTTCGTGGTTAATGCCTTTGACGAGTGCTACCATAAAAGTTTGCTGAAAACTCGCTCACGAAGGTGTCTCCCATGCCCGAAACGCTGCAAGCCGCATCACCCGCCCCGCTGACCACGCTCACGGAAGACGAAATTCTGTTCCGCGACAACATCCGGCAGTTTGCCGACGAGAAGGTTCGTCCGCTGGTCAAAGAAATGGATGAGAAGGGCGTCTTCGACAAAGACCTCATACACGATTTCTTCCAGCTCGGTCTGATGGGCATTGAGATCCCGGAGCAATACGGAGGTGGAGGCGCCAAGTTCTTCGAGGCCATACTGGCGGTCGAAGAACTCTCGCGGGTAGACGCTTCCTCCGGCGTGATCGTCGACGTGCAGAATACGCTGGTCAACAATGCCCTGCTGCGCTGGGGCACCGAGGAACAAAAGAAGCGCTATCTCCCGAAAATGGCCTCGGAGATCGTCGGAGCCTACGCCCTCAGCGAAGCAGGTTCCGGCTCCGATGCATTTGCCTTGCAGACGCGCGCTACCCTGAAGGGCTCAGACTACGTTTTGAACGGCCGCAAGCTCTGGATCACCAACGCCAAAGAAGCCGGACTGTTCGTGCTCTTTGCCACGCTCGATCCAGCGGCAGGCTACAAAGGGATTACCGCATTCCTGATTGAAAAGGACTTTCCGGGATTCACGGTCGGCAAGAAGGAAGACAAGCTGGGTATTCGGGCGTCGTCTACTTGCGAGCTGATTCTGGAAGATTGCCGCGTGCCCAGGGAAAACGTGCTGGGCGAGCCCGGCAAAGGCTACAAGATCGCGATCGAAACGCTGAATGAAGGCCGGATCGGCATTGGCGCCCAGATGATCGGCCTGGCCCGCGGGGCTTGGGAATTCGCCTGCAAGTACGCGGTCGAGCGTAAGCAGTTCGGCAAGCCCATTTCCGACTTCCAGGGAATCCAGTTCCAAATCGCGCAAATGGCCACCGAACTCGAGGCCGCGCGGCTGATGGTTTACAACTGTGCCCGGATGAAAGACGCCGGCGTGAACTTCGTGAAAGAAGCCGCCATGACCAAGCTCTTCGCGTCGCAAGTCGCCGAGCGCGTTACCTCGCTCGCGATTGAGATCTACGGCGGATATGGCTTCACGAAGGACTATCCCGTCGAGAAATACTGGCGGGACGCCAAGATCGGCAAGATCTACGAAGGCACGTCGAACATGCAGCTGGCGACCATCGCCAAGCTGCTGTTAGGAAAATAGCGGCGTCCCGGAACCAGCGTGGCTCCCGGAGGCCGCAAACCATTAGGGCGTGAAGTGCAGTTCTACGCTTTCCTGCGACTCCACACCGGGAGCGTATTTCCACTGGGTAATGGCAGTTTGGGCAGCCTGCATCAGAATCGGACTCCCACCGACTGGTTCGACTTTCTTGACGCTTCCGTCGGTGGCGACTACTGCAACGACTTTCACCGTCCCTCCGAGTCCTATCCTTTTAGCAGCTAGTGGATACTCCGGAGCCACTTTGCGGACGACCCGTCGTCGGCTTTCGAGGGAAGGCTGTTGATTCTGGGCCCGGACAACCGGCGCCAGAGAGTAAGAGAGGGCAAGAGCAATAACAATAGCGAACAAACTCTTCATAGGTTGGGAGTCCTGATATAAGGTAATTATTGTTCACAGCGTCTACGTAATAGGAATCTTATCGAACCGCCTCATGGATCGAAAAGTAACGCCCGTAACTTGGGGATGAACGATCGTTCTCACCTGCCGTTTGCACGCCTCACGGATCCGTAAATCTGCCGTCCCGATCTTCGCCTTTTCAAGCCAATCGAGCTTGCTCATAATGTGCAGCGAGTTGCACTTGGGGAATTGTTGGTGCTCTGCATTGTATCCATCAAGTCATTCCATATCAGCAGCTTACGCAGTTTCCGCGAATTGGCGTCCTGGGTGCAATTCCCAGAGTGCCTGCGTGCTTGAGGCAATTAACCGGGGTGCACCTTGACGACGCTGTTCGGAACGATCGAATACAAAGAAGTCTCCGAAGTTGCTGAAACTCCCCGCAAGAAACATGGCTGGCTGCCATTGCTGACCGTGTTATTCATGATCTCTTATGGTCTGATGACGATGCTGATCGTCGAGCAGGGACAGACCATCGAATCGCAACGCGCCCTGATCCGCGAGCTCTTCCGCGACAGCACCGAACTGTCTGCCACAAAGATGAAGGCTGTCGAAGAACACAACCACGCCCAGGCATTAGCGCAAAACCCGTCATCCCAGAACCCGTCGACCCAGGCTCCAATGAAACAGGCCCCGTCTTCCCAGGCAGGACCGCAACAACGTTCGCAGAACCAGCTGAAACCGAA
>QIAL01000254.1 GCA_003225535.1 Acidobacteriota bacterium
GTTGTTTCCGAGATTGATAAGTTTTGCCCATGACAGCGCTCCGCTCCTTCTCTCACCTCACTTGGGATCACGCGAATTTTCATGTCCACTTAGGATTCGGGCGGTTTATGCCGAGCCTCCTTGAATCTGAGATAGGTATACGCCAGATACTGATTCAGTTCGGCGCGGAAGGGCTGTTCCTCATCGCGAGGATCCAAACCGGCGTCGGCCATCGAAACGAGGCGTCGTTCCCAAGCCTCCCTTTCGTCTTGGCTAATGTCCTGTGACTTGCGCCAGCCTGGCGATTCATGCTCGCCCAGAATCTTGTGCTCGGGTATAACACGCCCATCCTCAAGAATGAAATCTCTCCACACGAGTCCCCATCTCACCTCTTTCACGACGCCTGTTGCCGAACCATCGCGTGACGTGAAGGAAATGATTTGAGTTTCTTCCAAAGGCCATTTCGGATGAACATCCGGTCGCTTTTCCGTGGGTTTCATCGACAGCTGTCGGCGTTGCTTTAGTTACGCTCTTCGGGTTGCGGTTTACTGCCTACAATTTGAGATCCCTGCACCACCGGTCTGGGCCACGAGTGCCGGGACAATACGCGGTCCACCATTTGCTCCACCATTGCAATGAATCTAGGGTCCCCGGCTTCAGTTGACCCGACCAACACCACATTCAGTGCACTGAGCTGCTCAGCCTGCTCAATCCCCAATGTCGATTCGCTTTGACGCAGATACACAATCCAGAGCACAGTGATGGCATTGTATGCTGAACTCTTTGTTAGACTGACAATCGCAGCCGGACCATCACCGAAATACATCACAACGCTGACCAGCACCATCTCGATGCATGCAAAGATTCCGAATCCTAGCGCAATTCCGAATACAGGCTGCCGCCAGCAATTTCTGAGCAACCGGCAAAGAATCATCAAGAGTATGCAGAGCCCACATTGCATGACGCGCTCACTGCGATCGAAGGCCAGCACCGCTGACACGACACGGTCGGCACTCGCCTGCTGCGTCGAGAAGGCATTCACGATCGAGAGCAAGATAAGCAGCCCACAGGCCCATCTGAAGATGACGGATGCCAACTTCTGAATGCCTCCATATTGTTTCAGGAGGTGCTGCAAAATTTCGTCCATCACTGCGACACCTAACAGCACGCTAATCGCGTTGCCCGCCCAGTATGCATCGAAATAGTTGTCCGGAGAGTAGCGATATACAACAAACAAAATTCCTGACTTCACAATCTGAAAAATGATGTAGGAGAAAAATCGTGGAAAAACTCCGTGCCACTTGCGTCGGAACATGAAGAGAAGAAGCGTAATCTGCAGCACCGGACCCGCCACCCAGCTCGCATACATCAGGATGCCCTTCATTGCCTCTATCCCTCCCCCAGAGGTCAGAAGCATACTTCTCCCCAAGCGTCCCCGCAAGTTCTTTGTCGAGGGGCGTTCAGTCGCTGACTTTCAGTTCACATTTGTTACTTGCAAACTTTTCCGCGGCACAACGGCATCGGATCGCTGCCGTCCGCCACTAACACCACTTGTTCTGCGCGTATCGTAGCGGCACCGGCCTGGGAAGCGTTCTTTGGAACTGTGCAGTAGATTGCGGCCAATGCTAACGCCGCGAGCAGGACTTCGCCTGTCGTTTTCATGGGGGAGGTTCTCCTAGGCGCAAAATTTCGCGTCCGGCGAAGTATATGCCAAAGGGTTATTGGGAAGTTGTGGAAAACAGCCGTGGCAATTCGGTTTCAGGAATTGAAAATTCCGTGAAGCTTCTAGGAAATGAAATATGAGGCGTGCTTAGGCCGGGCAGATGGGTGGCTTTTCCCATCAACTGGGCAGCCTCCAGCAACCCGCGAGGTGTCCGAGTCCTAGACGGGAGCCGTTTTTCGAACAGCCTCCTTTAAATCTTGATCTCTGTCTGAGGCCTTGCGAAATGGGGCTCGGTGATGGGTTTCACCTTTGTCACTAGACGTTACGAAGAATTTTCGATCTCCAGACTCTTTCGGCAAAACATTGGTGGACAGAATGCGTACTCGACCGTCTCCGATCACACACAAGGCGTTGTTTCACGATGTCAGGCGCAGAGCTAGCTCAAGGCCCTGCCAAATGGCTAAGGCGCCGACGGCCAGAATCGTGATCGTGATTGCAATGATCCTCAGTTTGCTCATTGATACCTCTTGCGCTGGAAGGGGATCGTTCATTGTCGTGTCCTCCTAGTCATGGGTTTCGAGGGAGTCTGGCTCAAGGCACTCGAACCATGAGGTCGCGGGATGCCCGAGGAGTGTGAATGAGGGAGATTTTCTTCATCTCACCTCAGTCACACGCCAGATTTATCCCGTTTCAAATCTGGCTTGTTGCGCGAGCACAATCACGCAGTAATTTGTTTGTAAGCGGGATGTAAAATCAACAGGAATCCTGTCGGGCAAATGATTAGTAGGATCGCTTGAACTTCAGTTTCGCGGGGTGCGGCAATAGCACGCCCGTCTCTTCCGCCAGCCAAACGGGCTATTTTAAGGCCGATTCAACTTGGGCTACGGTTTAGCGCGCCCGCCGGGCAGGCTCTCCTTGAAGAGGAGATGGGAGTCGGACGGCCCGCCGGTCTGAAACCGTTTGGCCGGGCCGAAATCATCCCCCCTTTTCAGAGTTTTCAGAATCGGTGGCTGCAGGCGGACTGTTCCAACTAGTCAACTGTGGAAACATCCCGACTTCACTCATCGTTCCCAGTGATCCCGAAATTTGCATAATTGGCGGTATGCACATCGAAACCGCTCCAAATAAGAGATCGGCCGGCAAACAAAATCTTCCCTTGTCGTCATTGCGGTGCTCCTCGGCGTTGTTGGTTATTTCGGATTCAGATGGATGCGGGGCGTGATGATGCTCGGGTACGTTCCTTATAGCTCCATGGAAGACATCATCGAAGCCAACCAGGATAACTATTACTGCGGGTTGCGCCGCACCCCACCCCACCATCCGTAATGAAAAGCAGAACTGGGAGTATGGGCTGGTGTTTTCTCAAAACCATGGCGAAGCAAAAAGACAAGCTTGCTGCCAAGGGCAAGGAGGAGCAGGCCCTCCGATCGTCCTTTCACGCCAGATAATGAAGCTCGCCAAGACCGACGAAATCACGGTCAAAGAAATCGAAGATTCGACGGGAGCGAACTGCAACACCATCAAAGTGCATGTGAAGAAACTGGCCGCGGATCACTGCCTCACACAAGTCGGCAAAGGTCGCGGCGCACGGTAATACCTCGAAATACTCGCAGTTTACCCACCTGACGGAACAAAGTTTAAGCACTGAACGCTCAGCGGCTCAGACCTCCCAAAAGGCGAACTGTCCTTCGAGACGAAAAACTCTCATTGCCTTGGAACTTGAACGCTCCTGCCGAGAGTTGGAGGAACGGACTGTCAAATCAATGTTCGGTAGACCAGTTTGAACTCCACGGGGGGCTTCGTGCCTCGGACAATCATGGCAGCGTCAAGAAAAATAGCCGTAGTCGTGGCTGGGCGCGCAACCGCGCCACGCTGAATGAACAGACGCCAGAGGTCCTTCGCCAAGAGGCGTTAGGGCTCGGCGAGTATCTCCGCCCTGTGACGTGTGTACCGCAGAGAAGACCTTCTGCGCTGGTCCCCTCATACGGATCATTCGGATTGTGGAGCGGACCTTGGGAGGGAGCTTGGATAGACTGGCGCCTCTCCTCGGAGCCGAGCGCAACTCGGCACAATATTCCGAATACGTCCTCCGAATCAACCTGGCAGCTATCGCGATTGCGCCTGGTAGGTTTCGATTAGATCGCGGATGCGTTGCGCATCCCCCTTGCGGTGGCCATGGCTGGTGATGGGA
>QIAL01000304.1:0-17932 GCA_003225535.1 Acidobacteriota bacterium
ACCCGCATCCGACGCTATCATGCTCGAAGCCCGTGGCGATTCAGTCTCGACAATCGCTTTCACCAGGTCGGCCGGGGAGTGTGCACCCACACCTGCAGGATGCTGCCCTGTGAGCAACACGAACAGCAGCACGGCCAGCTCGTACACGTCTGTTGCAGTTGTGACGGCGCTGCCGGTGAGTTGCTCTGGGGCGGCGAACTGGGGCGTGAATGCCGATCCAGCTTCGTGTGTGAGCAATGTCGCGGCGCCTTGCCGGCCCTCGCCTTCTAACAACTTGGCGATTCCGAAATCGAGCAATTTCACCTGCCCATCTTTGCTGACCAGCACATTTGAGGGTTTGATATCGCGGTGAACGATCAGATTTGCGTGGGCGTGTGCTACCGCTCCGAGCACATCCAGAAAGAGACGAATTCTCGCTCGCAAATCCAGCTTGCGTTTGTCACAGGACGTGTCGATCGGTTCGCCTTCGACGTATTCGATGACGAGATAGGGGTGTCCCGCGGAACTCACTCCTGCATCGAGCAGTTCGGCAATGTTGGGATGCGCAAGGCGTCCAAGGATCGCACCCTCCCGTTTGAATCGTTCCTCACCGCCGGAACCGATCAGAGCCGTACTCAGAAACTTGACCGCGGCTTTGCGTTGGAAACGACCATCGCTGCGCTCCGCCAGCCACACGGTGCCCATGCCGCCCTGGCCAATGGGAGAGACCAGGCGGTAGGCGCCGAGAGTCTGGCCTGCTAAACCAGGATTCTCCGACAGCGTGATCGGACTTGTTTCGAGAAATGCTTCCTGCTGCGCGGCCTGATGCTCGCTTAGGAGTTCCTGCAATTGCCTCGCGAGATCGGGGTTCTCGGCTCCCAGTGCTTTCAGCCATGGGTACGTTCCTCCCCCGAAAGGGTGAGGGCTTTGTCCAGATAAGGACTCAGGGCGCTCCATTGATCCGGGCTCAAGGTTGACATTCTGACCTCACACTAGATCGGTGCGTAACTCGCGATGAAGATAGATTCTTGCCTTTTCCCACTTGCGCTGCACTGTGCGCTCCGACAAGTTGCGCATGGCGGCGATTTCGGCGAAGGAGAATCCGCAAAAGAACTTGAGATCGACGAACTCGGCAAGCTCGGCATCCACTTTCGCGAGCTTGTCGAGCGCTTCGCTGATCCGTGACAGTTCGCGTTCATCGGCAGCATCAGCGACATTGGTGGTGGTGAGGGAAGTGATTTCGAAAAGCCCGCCGCGCTTCTGCGCCTGACGATTGCGCGCATGATCGATGATGAGGCCGCGCATCACCCGTGCCGCGTATCCCATAAAACGAGCACGATCGGGGAACTTGGCCTCGGCCCGTCCCGCCATGTCGAGATACGCTTCGTGCAGAAGTGTGGTCACGCTCAAGCTGACGCCGCCGCCGCGGCGCGCCAGTTCGCGTTTCGCCATTCTGTGTAATTCGGAATATAGAGCACTGAATAACGCTTCGGTGGCCGAAGTGTCCCCGGTTTCGGCAGCGGTGATCAGCGAAGATAAAGTGGATTCCAAGCGCACGCTCCCCAACGCGTGGAGGAAGTGTCGCTGAGAGTCTCGCATTTTCGGGCTTTAGTCAAGATCCAGCTCAAAATTGGGTACTGATGGCCTGACTGGGGGAACGATGGTTGTGCCTGGGTCATCTCAACGTCGAGTTTCAGTTGGATGGATTACGCACAGACTCTCGCTTACCGCCTGCTTCGTGCTGTAGGTGTCGACCGAATAGCCGGACTTACGGCCCAGTACCGCCGGTGTGGCAATCGGCGCAGTTGACCTGCGTGAGATCTCCGATATCTACAGGATGTTGGAACGCAGGTGCCGGGGCAGTCGCGGTGACCGCGCCCTCGGTTTCCGACATTACGGAGTGACACTGATTGCAATCCTTACTGATTACGCGGCCGTCCGCGCTGACGTGCTGGCCGTCATGGCAGCGGAAGCACCCAGGAAAATAGTAGTGGCCGAGATTGTTGGGATGCGTCTGCCAGTTCAACTTCATGTCCGGGAAAGTTGTGCGGCTATAGATCTGCTGAATCTCGGTGACCGTATTGCGAATCTCCAGTTGCTTGCTCTTGGCTACATCCGGATATTTCGTCTCGTAGAAACCCTGGAGGCCACTCGCAATGGAGCGCAACGCCTCGTCGTTGGTCTTGTAGGTCGCCGCCAGGACCGTGACGGCCTCTTGCTTGACGAAGGGCAGTGATGCATCGATGCGGCGGGCGAGTAGTGCCTGATCGATCGACTGATCCGGGGGAACGTAGATGTGCGTAGGACGGTTATGGCAGTCGACACAGTCCATGTGGTGACGCGGCGACTTTGCGATCTGATCTTTGCTCAAACTTGAATCTTTCGCGTAGTACTCGGTGATGCGTCCTTGCAAATCTTCGACATGGATATAGGGGATCACCTGGCGCTTGTCATCCGCAGCCACATAGTCGATCTTGTTGCCGATGTTCATGTGCCAGTGTATGCCTTCAGGCGCGCCGGTCGCGGGATCTCCGCCGCCGGTCTTGATCAGCATGCGAATCTGACGCAGGGTGTTCTTCTCATCGCTGCCGTAGTGCGAGAAGACTTTCAATTGGCCGCCGTAAAACTTCTTCGGCCAGTGGCACTGTTCGCAGGTTTCCTGCGCCGGTCGTAGATTTCTGACGGGAGAAGGAATCGGGCGCGGATAGGTGTTGAATATGGTTGCAAACACCTGGCGGCTGCCCGAGAGCTTCGACTTCACAAACCAAGTGGCTCCCGCGCCCACGTGGCATTCCGCACAGGCCACACGAGCATGAGGAGAAAGTTGGTACGCCGTATATTCTGGAATCATCACCGTGTGGCAGAGTTGTCCGCAGAAAGAAGTCGATTCCGTGAATTCGTACGCTTTATAACTACCCGCGGCGCTGACGACAACGAACACAAGTAAGAACGTGATGAATGAAATGACCGCGCTGCGCTGCGTGCGGTCGTTCAGATCAATGCGGGGATAAAAAGCTGATGGGGCGGCATGCTTGCGCCGCTCCAGCAACACGCCGGCCAGCATCAGCAGCAAACCAAGAATGAGGAATCCCGGCGACACCATGTACGCAAGAATGCCGATGTAAGGGCTGGCCTTGGTGGCGATCTGATCAATCAGAAAAAAGATGAAAATGTTGGCCAGGCTGACGATTCCCAGCGCCACACCCGCGAGGCTGACTGGGTTGCGCAGTAGCATGCGCGAGCGATGCCAGGGTTCCACCGCAGGCGGCGGAGTTTTCTCAGTGTCCATGATTGATCTCGGTTGGTTCTTCTTCCGCTATCGTTTCGTGCGATTCCGCATTCAAGATTTCGACAACCGGGCTCGGATCCAGGCCATGTTCTTCCTGATAGTGATGAAGTGTCATTTTCCCATCCCACCAGGCCCAGTTCATCGGATAAACGTCGGGGTCGAGGAAAACCTGGTAGAAATGCCAGACGATGATCGCGAGGGTTGCCAATACCGCCTCGTAGTAATGGATTGCGGTCGCGACATCGAGCCACCAGCGCGGCAGATGATTGCCGAAGGAAACTTTCGCCCACAACATGACACCAGTTCCGGCCATCACGAACATGCCCCAGACCAGGGCCCAGTATTCCGCTTTCTCCGCGTAGTTGAAGCGCGGGAACTCCGGCTTGATGTTGGAGAAGCCCAGATAGTACGAGAGATTCTGCCATGCGCTCTTCATGTCGTCCAGGGTGGGGAAGAGATCGCGGGCCAGGCGGCGTCCGTCGCGGGTCAGAAGCAGGTCGAAGAGGTGAATGGTGCTCACACCGATCAGAACCACAGCTGCGACGCGATGGAGCAGGTGCCGCATCCGTTCGCCCAGAGACAGCATGGAAGCGAACCATGAATCCGGGAACCTCAAGGCGAAGCCAGTAAGCACGAGTAGTATGAAGCTGGTAAGCAAAGTGGCGTGCTGCCAGCGGAAGCGCCGCGGCATGCGGGTGACGAAGCGATGTTCGAGTTTCCGTCGCGCGATCACCTTGGCGCGCCAGATAATGAAGTTATGCGCCAGCATGCCCCCAATCACCATGAAGATCAGGGCGAGATACGTCTTGCGAATCCACCGCACCGCTTTGCTGCCGATATCGGCTGAAAGGGGAGCGTCCACGTGCACTTTCGCGGAAGTAAATTTCTCCGTCACGCCTGGATGGCACTGGCCGCAGGTCCGCGCGAGGTTGGAAGTATGAATCGTCGAGCGGGGATCGCTCGAAGGAAAAATGCTGTGCGTACCGTGGCAACTGGCGCAGTTGGCCACAACTTGTGAACCCAGTCGTGATGCCAGACCGTGATAGCTCGCGAGATAAGTGGTGGCGCGGCGGCCTTCGACGCCAAACTCCTGCGAGAGCCGCATTCCCTCGTGGCAGCGGGCGCACGTGGCTTGTGCCACATTCTGCGCCGATACTGGTGAGTTCGGATCCGTGTGTGCCTTGATCGAGTGAATGCCGTGGCAGTCCGTGCACACTGGTGCTTGCCAGTTGGCCTTCGCGATGGCCTGGCCATGAATGCTTTGTTGGAATTCCTTCGAGATCTGCTCGTGGCACTTGCCGCAGGTCACCGGGACGTTGAACTTAAAGATGGGAGACTTCGAATCCTTGGCGTCCAAAATTTCGTGCGTCCCGTGGCAATCGGTGCAGACCGCCGCTTTTTCGGACCCGTTGGCGACGGCATGTCCGTGAACGCTCTGCTCATACGAAGCGACCGTTTGGACGCGCAGTCCGCTGCCCTCCATTACAAACTTCTGGCTGTGGCAGGCTCCGCAAGTCGCCGGAATATTGCTGTGATGGACGCGCGACTTGGGATCGCTCGCTGGCAGTAGCGCGTGTGGGCTGCCGTGGCAGTCGACACAAGTGGCCGCATTGGCGTTCCCACCCTTAACGGCCTTAGCGTGAAAGCTGCGTTCGTAGGCAGCTTGCTCGTCCGCGTGGCAGGTGGCACACGTAATGTGCTGCGGAGGAGTTTCATGCGCGGAGCTCTTTACGTCGGTGTGGCAATCCACACAGGTAAACATGCTGCCGTGGATGGAGTCTTTGAACGCCTGAGGATCGACGTGCAGGCTAACAACTTTGCCGTTGACTTCATGCGATAGGGTAGCGTCGCTGTGGCAGGCAAGACATTCGTCGACTGTGGGCTTGGGAGGGTCTTTCTTGGACGCCGCGTGCAGGAAACCCGCGGCTAAAAAAAGGGCGAGAGCAACTCCAGGCGCAAAAAGATTCCGTATTGTTCGCGTGGACATGCTCTCACCCGCCATTTCCTAAGAATCAAGCGATTTCTGGTTGGCGGCATTCCGGCCGCCTTTCCTTGTCAGATCTACTTGGCCAGACCACGAATGTAAATGACCAGGTCTTTGATGTCCGTATCCTTGAGCTTGCCGCTATAGGCCGGCATCTTGCCTTTGCCCTTGGTGATGACGTCGGTCAACTGGGCATCGGTCTCAGCTTTAACTTCGGGCGAAGCAAAGTCGTGGGCGCCCATCTTCGTGCCCACCGCCGTGCCTTTGCCATCCGGACCATGGCATATGGTGCACTTTGACTTGTAAGTGGCGGCCGCGTCATCAGCAAATGCCGGCGACGCGCAGGCCGCGATCAGACCGCAAGCCAGCAAAGCTAGAAGGGCCGTTCGAAAGGAGAGGTATTTCATGTAGTTAGCTTCCTCCTGAGGAAGATTTTTCGTCCGCACGATATCACAGAGCAGGGGTCACCCGTTGCCTCACTGCCACAACCCATTGTGAAGCGGTCGTCGTGGATCGTGCTATTGTCCCGTACCCTGAGAACTCACTCGCAGGCGTAGGTTCGCATGCCGGGGCAAGTCGACCTATGGCAGAAATCACTCGCCCTTGTGACATGAATCACAGAGTTTTCTCCAGTCAATTGTGATGGTTATCACGGGCGGTTGTGCGATTCCGCACTGCCCGCTAGCACCGCACGTCCTAGGATGCGCGGCATGTCCACAACGCCCCAGTTGTCTGAGAGAACCTCAAAGCCGAGAAAAGCTAGAGGCAAGGTAGTTCTGCACGCGACTGGGTCAGGAGCCGCACAAGGATTCAGACTGCGGCCATTGCAGGTTACCTGGGAGATGACGCGCGTTTGTCGGTGGAAGGCTGCGTTCACCCGCTCGAAGAAGGATGCGACGCGCGAAGTCAACCACCTGTCGACGGCGGAAGCCTTTCATCTGATTCAGGATGTTTCCGCCATGCATGTGCCGCTGCTGGCGCTAACGGGCGGCGATCCGCTGACGCGCCCCGATCTGTTTCCAATCATTGAATTTGCCGCGAGCCGTTCGGTGCGCACGTCTCTTACTCTGCAGCCCACACCCAATCTCGAGGCCAGCATCATCGCCGAATTGAAAGCATGCGGGCTGATCCGGGCGGGATTCTGGTTGCACGGTTCGACGCCAGCACTCAACGACAGTTATTGGGAAATCTCAGGTTTGTACCGGCGGACGCTCGACATCATCGGAGCTTGTCACGAAGTGCAGTTGCCGGTGCAGGTGAACACTATCATGTCGCGGCGGAACCTCCGGGATCTCGATTCCATGATCGAGCTTCTGACCCAGCTTGATGTAGCGCTGTGGAACGTTGTGTTCTTCGTGCCAGCGGACCGCGATGAAACGGCTGTGACGTTGAGCGCCGACCAACATGAAGAGGTATTTGCCAAGCTATACGCGGCTTCGAAGCATGTGCATTTCCAGGTTAAGACCACCGAGGGGCAGCACTATCAGCGTTATCTCCTGCGGCAGCGCGAAGTTATTCCCTTCCTGCCGAAAGGAGTCAACGACGGCAAGGGATTGGCATTCATCAACCATCGAGGCGAGGTCTCCCCCAGCCGATATCTTCCGCTTTCCGGAGGGGATGTCACTCGGCAGTCCCTCAGCGAGGTCTACCGCGATTCTTCCTTATTCGTTTCGCTGCGCGATAGTTCGAGGCTCAAAGGGAAATGTGGCCGGTGCCCGATCCGCGGCGTCTGTGGGGGATCGCGCGCTCGCGCCTATGCGATGACTGGGGATTTGTTCGCGTCCGATCCTTGCTGCGCTGTCCGGGCGTGAAATTCAGTGCTCAGAACGTGTCTCATAAATGGTTTTGAAAGGGCGCGGCTTTTCAGCCGCGCCGTAGAAAGCCAGAAAAGACGCGGGCTTCAGCCCCTGAAGGAAAGCGTGAGGTCCAGCAAGCCGATTTGTGGGACCAGTTCTCGGTTCTCAGTGGTAACACCAAGATGGCTGAGTAGTTCTTGTCGGGCGTGTCTGAAATCACACGAAACTGTGATTCGCGACGGCTGTGCATCTGGTTCAAATACGCGGCCTGGGGGGTGGGCTTGGCAAAGGTTCAAAGTCGCTCGGTCGCGCGGAGTTCGCAGCCTTGGGCGTGATTGAAATCACAATTTCATGTGCATTCGGTCACGTGGCCCGTTTCGGGATTCTTTGAAAATGGAGGACATTGAGTGAGCTGACGGGTCGGCGGATGCTTACTTTTGTGATCTAAATCACGATTCCCAGTGACTCAATATACGGTCTTTCCGGACTTCCTCTGGCATTCTCAATCGCAATTGAGGTGTACCTATGGCTCAAGACGATCGCGACATTCTCGAGATTCTGAAGTTCGAGTTGAATTTTTTGGAGGATGGCGGCTATGGGCGTTCTCCGCAGGCGTCTTGGCGCGCCCCTGCCATCTTTGAAGATTCGCCAATATGTCCAAACTTCTGCGATCCGGCGCGTCCGCATCCGTGCGAGAGTTGCCTGCTCGAACAATTTGTTCCTGAGGGCCAGCAGAAGGAAAGCATCCCATGCCGATTCATCCCCCTGACGGAGAAGGGACAGACGGTCGAGGACCTGTACCGCACCGGCAGCCAGGCCGAAATGGAAGAAGCGCTGGGCAAATGGCTTCGCGACCAGATCCAGAAAATCGAGCGGGATCGCGCTCTTTCTCCGCAGGAAGGTGCAGCCTAAACCGGCTGCAATTTTTCTCAAAGCTTGAAGGTTGTTCCGCTCCAGCCCAAATTGAATCAAGGAGACCTGAGATGAATGAAGAACATGCATATCGAGTAGCCGCATGGTGGACTTCCGGACGCACTGGGCTGGCCAAGTCCGATTCTGCCCCCAACGCGATCCACTTCACTGCACCGACGGAATTTGGTGGTCTCGAAGGCCGCTGGACGCCGGAAGAGCTTTTGCTCGCTGCGGTGGCTGGTTGTTATACCACGACCGTGCGCGCGATTGCAGGAGGCGCACAATTCGACTTTACCGATCTGCAAGTGGAGGCCAGCGGTACAGTACGCAAAGCGGAGTCTGGCTACAGCTTCACGCAGATTGTGGTTCGTCCGAATCTGAAGATCGCCTCTGCCGAAGAGCGTGACCGCGCCTTGGAGTTACTCAAGCGCGCCGAGAAGTTGTGCCTGGTCTCGCGGGCCTTGGGTACTACATTGAAGTTCGAACCACAGTTGGAGATCACGAAGCCGGCATCGATCGCATAAGGCACACGGCTTGAAGCCCAACGTCTTACGGTCGCTGGACGCGGCGCTAAAGCGCCTGCTCTTTCACGGCTTCGTTAAAGTACGCTTTAACAATCGTATGGCCGTTCTGGGGCGAAAATTATAGTTCGAGCAGCGCCGATATCGACGACGGATCCTCCATCGATCGCAGTTTGAATCCCACCTTCTTGAAGATTGCCTGCGTGGCCAGGTTGTCGCGCAGGATTTCTCCGGAGAGGCGCTTGAACTTTTCCTCGCGCGCCACTCGTGCCACGACGGCCAGAAGTTCGGTTCCTAGTCCGCGTCCCTGCCATTGATCGGAGACCAGCACAGCCGCCTCGGCTTCGCCCCGGTGGATTGCGCTGAAACGTCCGACGCCTAATACCTCATGGTGTCCGGTCTCGGGATTCTTGCGATCGGCGAGCAGAGCGAATCCCCGATCGTAGCTGCCGAAGCAGATGCGCACCAGGCGCTCATGCTCGACTCGGGTGCTCAGGCTCAACGAGCAGAAATAGCGCAGGTACACGCTGCGCTCGGAGAGCGTGCGATGGAACTGCACCATGAGCGGCTCGTCCTCGGGACGAATGGGGCGGATCGTAACCGGTGTTCCGTCTTTCAGTTTCCACTCCCAGACATACTGCGCGGGGTAAGGACGAATTGCCGCGCGCGGCAGGCTCTCGGCGGTCATGCCGGAGTCATGTACGACGACGCGTGCGTCGAGTGCCAGCAGATGATCGGGTGTAGCAAGCAGGGGATTGATGTCGATTTCTCGGATCCATGGCTGCTCCATCACGAGCTGGCTGAAGCGGACCAGCAGTTGCTCTAGCGCCGATAGGTCCACGGACTTGCGGCCGCGCACACCATTCAGGGCGGCGAAGATTCTGGTCTGCTCCATCAACCGTTGCGCCAGCGTGGTGTTGAGCGGAGGCAAGGCGAGCGCGCGATCGCGATAGACCTCGACCATGACACCGCCCGATCCGAACAGAATCACGGGACCGAATTGCGCATCGATGGTGCTGCCGAGAATGAGTTCGTATCCATCGCGCCGAACCATCGGCTGTACCGTCACACCAAGGAAGTGATTGGCACCGGCTTTTTCTGTGACGGAAACACGAATCGACCGGAATGCACTTCGTAGCTGATCTTCGTTCTGCAGGCTCAGGCGAACTCCATCCACATCCGTCTTGTGCGCAATAGTATTCGAGAGGAGTTTCAACACGACGGGATAGCCGATGGCCGACGCTGTCGCGACTGCCTGTTCTTCACTCTCTGCAGCACGAGTTTCCACGACAGGAATTCCGTACGAAGCGAGAACCTGCTTGGCTTCAAACTCGTTGAGCAACGTTCGCCCCGAGGAGCGCGTCTGTTGCACAAATTCGGTAACCTTCTTGCGCGCATCGATCGCCGGCTCGATCATCTCTGGAGTCTCGTAGAGTCCACGCAGGTTGTAGGTATAGCGCCACATGTAGGTAAAAGCGCGCGCGGCAGTATCGGGATATGAAAATGTGGGGATGCCCGCAGTATTTAGAATCACGGTTCCTTCCGCGACGCCCTCGCCGCCCATCCAGCTTGCGAGCAGCGGCTTTCCCGAAGTGTGCGCGTATTTCGCCATCTCGGTAGCAGCGGCGGTTGGGTCCGCGAGTCCTTGGGGCGCGATGATGGCCAACAGGCCATCGCTGGCGGGATCCTTGGAGACTATGTCGACCGCCTTGACGAAGCGCTCGGCGTCGGCATCGGCCAAGACGTCGACAGGATTGTGGTGACTCCAATGGGACGAAAGAAATCCGTCGAGTCCTTGCAGAGTGTCTTGCGAGAGCACGGTCAACTCTCCGCCGGTGGCCATTAGAGCATCTGTAGCCAGGACTCCCGGTCCGCCCGCATTCGTGACGATGCTAAGCCGCGGGCCGCGAGGACGAGGCTGCTTGCTCAGGGTTTCCGCCATGTAAAAGAGGTCAGCAATGTTCTGCACGCGCAGCACACCGCAACGGCGGAAGGCCGCTTCGAAAACGTCATCGCTTCCAGTCAACGCGCCGGTATGGGATGCGGCAGCCCGGGAAGCGGCCTCGGAACGTCCGGCTTTAATTACGATAATCGGCTTGCTAAGAGCAATCTCGCGAGCTGCGGAAAGGAAAGACCGCGCGTCACCCACCGACTCCATGTAGACGAGAATGCTCTTGGTGTGGGGATCGTCTCCGAAATAGTAGATAAGATCGCCCCAGCCGACATCGAGCATCGAGCCCGTCGACACGATCGCGCTGAAACCGACGTCCTCCTTCCGGCTCCAATCGAGGATCGCAGTCAGTAATGCGCCGCTCTGGCTGAGGAATGCGACGCTGCCTTTCTTCGCCATGGACTTCGCGAATGTGGCGTTCAGGCCAATGGTAGGATTCATGAACCCCATGCAGTTGGGCCCGATCAGGCGCAGCGATCCGCGCTGCAAATGCTTTTTGATTTCCTCTTCCAGCAAGGCGCCATTGGGGCCTTGCTCGCGAAATCCGGCGGAGAGGACTACCGCCGATTTCACCCCGGCATCGACGCACTCGCCTATGATCTGCGGCACGGTGCGTGCCGGAGTTACAACCAGCGCCAGATCGACTCCGCCGGGAATATCTGCAATCCGCTTCCGGGTTTTTATTCCCGCGACCTCGGGATGGCTGGGATTGACCGGATAGATCTTGAGCGGAAACTTGGTGTCCAGCAGGTTGGAGACGACGCTGCGTCCCACCGTGCCGGGCCTGTCTGTGGCTCCAATCACAGCCACGGACCGGGGTAGGAACAGGGGTTCGAGCGCTCCGCGCGCCGGTGGAGGGGCGGTGTAGATTTTCCCAACAGGAGACACCACGGGTGCGCCTGACGAGCTCACAGAATCCCTCCGAAGGATGCGGTCATTTTTTCATACGGATAGAGATCGTGCCTAACCGTGTTGTTGTTGTTTACAGCAAATTCCATTGTTGCAGAGTTTTCTATCTGGTTGTGTATTAAGGACATACCCACAATCACAAGGGCTTGTGACAGTAATCACACCCAAAAGTGCGCAGGTGCACTCTAATCGGTAAGGAGGTGCAGCGAAATGCGCGCCCCTTACGGTCTTAATATTCTTGATAATTGCCTGACGTGTTCGGTCCGGGAAGAACATCTTTTTTGCAATCTCTCGATTCATGCCGGACAACGCCTTAACGAAATCAAATCAACAGCTGTATATCCCAAAGGGGCGATGCTCTTCATCGAAGGGCAACAACCCCGGGGCGTATTCGTGCTGTGCGCTGGAAAGGCGAAACTGTCGACCTCGTCGCGCGAAGGCAAAACCATCATCACCAAGCTCTCGGATTCAGGCGACGTGCTTGGATTGAACTCGGTGATCTCGGATCGGCCGTATGAAGTCACGGCCGAAATGATGGAGCCGGGCCAGGCCAACTTCATTCCCCGCGAATCTCTTTTGCAGTTCCTGAAAGAGCATGGGGAGGTGGCATTGCGTGTCGCCGAACAGCTTAGCCGGAACTATTACACCGCGTACGAAGAAATTCGGACGCTGGGCCTGGCGACTTCGCCATCCGAGAAGTTCGCCAAACTCCTGCTATCGTGGTCCCCGAAGTCGGCGAGTAACGACAATGGGACTCAGGTGAAGCTGACGCTGACGCACGAGGAAATCGCCGAGATTATTGGCACCACGCGCGAAACGGTCAGCCGGCTGTTTTCTGAATTCAAAAGAAAACAGCTCCTGCAACTGAAGGGATCAACGCTGATTATCCGAAACCGTCCGGCGTTGGAGAAGATCGTGCAGTCCTGATCGGCCCATACTCGGCGATTCCCGCTGCGACGCGGTCGTGTCTGATGACGAGATTTACCGCTCCTCCCCCAGAGGTGTCTCTGCCTCTTCTTTCTAATTGTCATTTCCTTTGATGCCCCGCCTTCGCGGCGCGTTTGTTTTGTTTCCGTGTTGCGTCCCTTCGAGCGTGGACTGATGCGCAACGGGCTCTGCGCGCAACGGCACAAGCTTTGGCTCGGTTCCGCCCCAGACCAGCGTCATTTCCCTGCAGCATTTGTCGCACAACCAGAAACGCTCGTATAGCGACGGAGGAAAGCTCCCGCCGACTTCCTCAACCTCAGGCGTAGGGCTTAGTTGGAAGAGTTTCCCCTGATGCAGGTATAGGAATCTCTCGGAACATGTGGGATTGGCGCATTTCGAGACCATGCGCGCACGCCTCCCGGCGACCTAACGGAAATCGTATTTGAGATCAGGAAAATCCGAGGTGACGCCGGATACGGTATCGGGTGACCCGTGTCACCCGGGCGGGAGGTACAAGAGTCCTGTTGCCATCTGGTTTAGAATCGCAAGACTATGTGCGACTCACGATTCGCCAATTTCTCGCGATGAATGAAATCTCCTGTGCCGCATTGCTGTTCGATCTTGACGGAGTTCTGATTAACTCCACTCCGGCCGTTGCGCGCGTGTGGCGGCAATGGGCGGTAGAACACGGGTTCAATCCAGACGAAGTGGTAGATCGAGCCCACGGCCGCCCCAGCTTGACTACAATCCGCGAATATCTTCCGAACGCTGATCATCGGATGGAGAACCGGGAGGTCGAACGTCGTGAGATCGAAGACCTCGACGGCGTGGTCCCACTGCCCGGTGCGCTCGATCTGCTATCCAGTCTCCCCGAGGACCGGTGGACAATCGTGACCTCTTGCACGCGACCGCTGGCCGAAGCTCGCATCAAAGCCGCCGCACTTCCGCTGCCCCGGAAAATGATTACCTCGAACGACATCGAACACGGTAAGCCTCATCCTGAGCCTTATCTGAAGGGGGCCTCTGTTCTGGGAATTCCGGCAGGGGAGTGCGTTGTGCTGGAGGATGTTCCCGCCGGTATACAAGCTGGCAAATCAGCAGGGGCGAGGGTGATTGCTTTTACGACGACGGTTAAGGCGACCGGACTGAAAGACGCTGGCGCCGATTGGATCCTGAACAATTGCGCGAGTATTAGGTTGCTGGATGAAGCGAAGGATCTCCGATTCGGGCTCGAACTGCTCGATTAAATCGGTCCCAGTAAAAAGTTTCTCTTCTATCGCTCAGGCAGAGCTTGTCCATGGCTGTGCCGGGCGGGAATCTTAATTTTGCTTATTGCTTTCCCCAAACATTCGCCCCCGAGATGGTTTGCCCACGCTTCGGCGTTAAAATCTTCAAAGCTTTCTGCCAACTAACAGTCTGGGACGAGCATCCACTAATAACTTTGTCTACAGCGAGGTCGAATATGAGAGTCAAATCGCTGGTTTCTCTCGGCACTCTACTTTCGCTTTTGTGTTTGAGCGCCGCCGCACAAGATACTCAACCTGGTCAGGCTTCTGCCAAATCTCAAGACCGCGTAATCAGGGAAGTCCGTCACGAGTTGCTGATGTTGCCGTATTTCGGTGTGTTCGATTCCATCGCTTTCAAAGTAGATGGCGACACGGTCACGCTGATGGGCCAGGTCGTCAGGCCCAGTCTGAAGTCCGATGCCGAGAACGCCATAAAACATATTGAAGGCGTCGAACACGTCAACAACCAGATCGAGGTGCTTCCTCCATCTTCCATGGATGACCAACTCCGCCTCCGCCTTTACCGCGCGATCTACGGAGCGCCAGGACTGGAGAAATATGCTCTGGGAGTGCAGAAGCCCATCCGAATCATTGTCAAGAATGGTCGAGTAGCGCTCGAAGGTGTGATAGACAGCCAAGCCGACAAGGATCTGGCAGGGATTCGTGCCAAGGGGGTGCCGGGTAGCTTCTCGGTAGACAACAATCTGCAGGTCGTGCCATCGAAATAGTGTAGGGCGCGAGAGGACGGGGGTCCAGCCTCTCGCGTTCTTTCCAGGTCTTCCGCTCGACTCCAGCCTGTGGCTCAGCAAAATCGTTATTTACGCGGGGCAGAGCTTGCGGTTCCGCGTATAATTCTCCCCGGATTTGACTTCGGCCCCAACACAGCATCGGAGGACACGTCATCATGAATTTTCATGCCGTCAATCGTCGTACGTTTCTGAAAACTGCGGGTACCGCTGCGGCGGTGAGCCTGTTGCCCAGTCGATTGCTGTGGGCGGCCGGCGAGCACAAGATCAACAAGGTCGGAGTGCAACTCTACACCGTCCGCGATTTGATGAAGAATGACTTCGAAGGCACCATCGCCAAGGTTGCTCAGATTGGCTATAAGGAAGTGGAATTTGCAGGGTACTTCGGCCGCACCGCGGACCAGGTGAAGGCTGTGCTGGTGAAGAACGGTCTGAAAGCTCCTTCCACCCATGTGCAGTACGACGAACTCGACGACAAGTTCCCGTCGGTGATTGAGTTTTCGAAAGCCATTGATCTCGAATACATCGTTTGTCCGTGGATTCCTGAAGATCTGCGCAAGAATCCGGACATCTGGAAGCAGGCAGCGGACAAGTTCAATAAGGCCGGAGAGCAGACCAAGAAGGCTGGCATGCAATTCGGTTATCACAATCACTGGTTTGAATTCCTCCCGACCAACGGAAAACTACCCTACGACGAACTGCTCAAGCTCTGCGACGCCAACCTGGTGAAAATGGAAATGGATCTGTGCTGGGCCACTGTCGCGGGTGCCGATCCGGTGAAGTACTTTGAGAAATATCCCGGACGCTTCCCGCTGGTCCACGTCAAAGACGTAAAGACAATGCCTAAGGTGACTACGGGGGGCGCGCAGAACTATGGCGACACCGTCGACCTGACCGAAGTGGGCAGCGGCGTGATCGATTGGAAGCGTATTTTCGCGCACGCCGACCAGGCCGGAATCAAGCATTACATTGTTGAGCACGATCATCCCAAGCAGCCGATTGAGAGCATCAAGGGCAGCTACGAGTATCTGAGCAAGCTGCGTTGGTAGAGAACCGATAGTGGACGAACGCCGCCGCTCCCGCGGCGGCGACTTTTCGGGGGCGAACTTCACTGGGGACCATGCAGGTCAAGCGCACGCCAAAAACATATGACGTTTGCATCATTGGCTCCGGCGCCGCGGGAGGCACTGCTGCCAAAGTCCTTACGGAAGGCGGGTTGAGCGTGGCCTTGCTTGAGGCGGGCCCCCCTATCGTTCCCGAGCGCGACTACAAGGAACATGTCTGGCCCTACGATTTGCCGCATCGTGGCGTTGGCGTCGGCGGGCGCGCACGCCATGGCTTCGACAATGAATTTCTCGCACCGAACGGTGCCTGGGAGATCGACGGGGAGCCTTACGTCTCAGCTCAAGGATCGAGGTTCCGCTGGTTTCGTTCGCGCATCGTTGGCGGCCGCACCAATCATTGGGGGCGCATCGCCCTCCGGATGGCCCCAGTGGATTTCAAAGTACGCTCGCATGACGGCATGGGCGACGATTGGCCCATCAGTTATGAAGACGTCGCTCCTTATTACGACAAAGTAGAGTCATACATTGGCGTATTCGGGAGTAAGGAAAACATTTCCAGCGCACCCGACGGCGTCTTTCTGCCGCCGCCGAGGCCTCGCTGCACCGAGACCATTATCAAGAAGTCGTGCGACAAACTCAGTATCTTGTGCATTCCATCGCGGTTGGCGATCTTGACAAAGCCGCACAACGGACGCCCCGCCTGCCACTATTGTGCGCAGTGTGGACGAGGATGCATCACGGCTTCAAACTTCAGTTCGAGTCAGGTCATGATTCCTCCTGCCGAGAAGACGGGGCGCCTGACCATGATCACCGGCGCCATGGCTCGCGAGTTAGTCGTGGGGAAAGATGGGAAGGTTACCGCAGTTTCATACATCGACAAGGCGACGAAGGAAGAGAGGCGACTGCACGCACGAGCTTTCATTGTTGCTGCCAGTGCCTGCGAGTCGGCACGGCTCTTGCTCAATTCGAAATCCACGCTCTTTCCCGACGGTCTGGCGAACTCCTCCGGTGTGGTCGGCCGCAATTTGATGGATACGGTCGGCAGCGACGCAGGGGGATACTTCCCCCAACTCGAGCGCATGCCCGCTCACAATCACGACGGCGTGGGCGGAATGCACATGTACCTGCCGTGGTGGAAGTTCGATCGCAAGAATGATTTTCTGCGTGGCTACCACACTGAGTTCGGGGGAGGCCGCGGCTTGCCGGGCGTCGGAGATTATGACGAACTCTGCGATGAGTTTGAAGGCTACGGACTCACGCTCAAGCGTGAATGCAAGAAGAAATATGGCACTTACATCGGATTCGCCGGCCGTGGCGAGATGATTCCCAACGACAACTGCTACTGCGAGATCGATCCGGCGGTCGTGGACCAGTGGGGCATCCCGGTGCTGCGCTTCCACTGGAAATGGAGCGACAACGAAATCAGGATGGCGAAAGATATGCAGGAAACATATCGCGCCATCGTCGAAGCAGCCGGTGGGGTCTTCATTCCCTCGACGCAGGAGGACGCATCGCATCCCTACGGTATTGCGGATGGCGGTGTCATCATCCACGAAGTTGGAACGGTCCGCATGGGAGAACGCCCCGCCACTTCCGCTTTGAATCACTATTGCCAGGCACATGACGTTAAGAATCTGTTCGTCACGATCATGGCGCTTACGTGGCGTACTTGCGATTACTTGCTGGACGAAGCGAAAAAGGGGAATTTGGGGGCATAAGTTATGGCGATCTCACGGCGAGACATCCTCAAATCGCTCGCGATGACGGCGGTCAGTGGATCTGTTTTGCGCGTGATTCCCCTCGAGGCCGCCGAATATGCGCACCGCATGGTAAAGGCGGAAAAGGCTGCTGCGGAAACTCATGCATACTCGCCAAAATTCTTTACCGCGCACGCCTATAAAACGCTGCAGAGTCTGTGCAACGCCATCATTCCTCCCGACGATGAGGCGAAGGGCGCGGTCGAGGCCGGAGCTCCGGAATTCATCGATCTTCTTACCAGCGAGAACAATGACTATCAACTTGCGCTTGGCGGCGGGCTGATGTGGCTCGACAATACCTGTATCGACCGCTATGAAAAGTCTTATCTCGATTGCACCGTAGGGCAACAACAAGAGATTCTTGACCTGATCGCCTATCGGAAGAACGCGAAGAACGATCCAAGCCTTTCGCAGGGAATTGAGTTCTTCGGCTTCCTTCGCAAGCTCACCGCCGACGGATTCTTTACCAGCGAAATCGGCATCGATTACCTTGGTTATGTCGGCAACACCTACCTTCAGGACTTTCCTGGGTGCCCTCCGGTGCCTGAATAGCGTCTTCCGCGACTTTCTTGAATTCCGGAACGAGGGAACATGTACTTGTGTCATGGTGCGGGCGCGAACCTTTCTATGGCACCTTGAGGTGTGGGGAAATCAGACAAGGGCGATTACATCGACTGGGACTCGGGCCGCGAAGGCTACCTTAATTCCCAGAACCGCTTCGTTCCGGTAGTTGAGGTTCCCAAGCCTGCCAAGAAGGTCAAAGGCAAGGGGGCCGGTGTCTCGGGTATTCGCGCGGAGGAACGCCTCGGTA
>QIAL01000304.1:17983-32438 GCA_003225535.1 Acidobacteriota bacterium
ATTGAAGACAGGAAATACTCTCACCCCCGTGCAGGCTCCAAAACCAAGAGCTTCAACACTAAGGGCACGAAGGAACACGAAGGAAAAACCGAACCAGACTCCCTTCGTGTACGTTGGTTTCCTTTGTGGTGAAAGCAGTTACCTCACGCCGAACGGGTCTTCCAGCGACGGAGTCTGCGGCGTGAATAACTCCGCGCCATTTTCGGTGACGTGCATGTCGTCTTCGAGACGAACGCCAAACTCGCCGCGAATGTAGATGCCCGGTTCATTGCTGGTCGTGATGTTCGCCTGCAATTTCTCTGGATTGCCGCGGACAAGATAAGGCCATTCGTGGCCATCCATCCCTAGCCCATGTCCAAGGCGGTGGGTGAAGTATTTGTAGTCCGGACCGTAACCTGCATCAGTCACTACCTTGCGCGCCGCCGTATCGACTGATCCACACTCTACTCCGGGTTTGGCCGCTGCCAGCGCTGCTGATTGGGCCCTATGGACAATGTCAAATACGCTCTTCATTTTGTCGGAGGCTTTTCCCAATACGAATGTTCGCGTGATGTCGGATTGGTATCCCTCTACGGCGCACCCGCCATCCATCAGGACGATTGTGCCTTCGTGCACCACTTGTGGCGTCACTGAGCCGTGTGGGAAGGCGGAGAACTCGCCCACCTGTACATCCGCGCCGCCGTGGAATCCCAGTTGTGCATGCGCCTTCTCCACCAGGGCTTCCAACTCGGGCTGCGTCATCCCGTCTTTGACCGCCCGATATGCCGCCTCGTAAGCGGCGAGCGTAACCTGCGAAGCGAGCCGCATCAACGCAATCTCGTGTGAACTTTTGATCATGCGACAACCGGCTGTCACAGGAGTAGCGCTCGCGATCGTCGCCTGCGATGCCGCCTTCGCGATGCCTTCCGCAAAGACAAACCGAACCGTCTCTTCCAGGCCGATTTTCCCGGTGGCGATGCCGCGATCCTGCAGTCCCTGCGCAAGCCGCTGGTAGGGGCTCTCGTCTTCCTGCCAGATACGTAGGTCGGGGTGTTCGCCTTCGGGCCCATTCTTGATCTGCTCCCGTGCGCGTCCTTCTTCGAATGCCGGACACACATAAAATGCATTCCCCTTCGCGGGCAGAACAAGCGTGAACATGCGCTCGCCGCCCCACCAGTGGATGCCGCTGAAGTACTGCAATGACGTCCCGGTCATAAGCACCATGGCGTCGAGCGAGTTTTCTGCCATCCGCTTGCGCGCGCGTTCCTGACGCAGTTGGCGTTCTTCGCGACTAATGGGGGTCGCTTCGTCTTTTCGAGGCTTGAGGGCCGCAATCGAAGGAGGCGGGGGAACATCTTGTGACTCAGCGTGCAGTTTAGGCGCCGCCATGGCCGCAACTCCTGCCGATGTCGCGCTCAGTTCCAGAAACTTCCGCCGGGAGATCATGAAGCCTCCAAGGTTAAGGTTGCGAATCCGTCATTATAGGGGGAAATCGGACAGGCGTATTCAGCGAACGCTGGGGTATGCTCGTCCCAACGATGGAATCCGGTTTCCAATGCGCTTCCTGCGGAGAGTGGAATGTCACCGCAGTTGATGAATCAGCCGGGAGTCGGCAGTCCTATGTCGAAGACTGCCAGGTTTGCTGCAAGCCGAACGTCCTCCGCATTGAGTATGACAATGCGTCGCAGGAGTTCTTTATTGTCGCTGAACTAGAATGACCCGCAGGGGGCGAGCCGCAACCCTCAAAATACTCGTCCTCCAACGCAGACCGCGCTATAGTCTGCTGTTCGAAGCAACGTGGCGCAATTCATCAATAGAGAGGACTCTTCCTTATGGTGACAGGCTACAGTGCAAGCAGATCGGTCAGTCACAACATGGTGACCACGCAGTTCGAAATCGATGGATTTCACGTAACCCGAACGCTCGGCGTAGTTCGCGGCATTGTTGTTCGGTCGCGTTCGATCTTCGGGACCATCGGCGCTGGGCTTCAAACGCTGGTTGGAGGCAACATCACATTACTGACAAATCTCTGCGAGAAGACCCGCCAGGAAGCCTTCGAACTGATGCTGCAGCACGCCGCCGAGCTAGGTGCCAACGCGGTTGTGGGCGCGCGCTATGATGCGACTGAGATCATGCAGGGCGTGACTGAGGTGCTGGCATACGGCACAGCGGTCTTCGTCGAGCCCACCAAGTAAAGTATTCACAAGCGCAACCCTTGTTCGAGCACTGCAGTATTGTCATGTCCAATCTGCCTGAACTGTCGGCCATTCGTGAAGCGCAGCAACTGCTCGCGAAACATTTTCCTCCGACTCCGCTGGTAAAAGCACCTAGCCTGAGCGGTGCGGGCTCGGAAGTTTATCTCAAAATCGAAACCGTGCTGCCAACCAGTTCTTTCAAGCCGCGCGGAGCAATGTATGCCCTCGCCAAGAATCTGCAACGCCGCCAGATCGACGAGGTGATCGCTTCCAGCACGGGAAATCACGGCGCCGCCACGGCCTTCGCCGCTCGAACACTTGGAGTATCGGCCACCATTTTTCTGCCAGAGCAAGCGAATCCCGTTAAGCGCAAGAAGATTGAGGATCTCGGCGCCCGCATCGTTTGTCACGGCAGCATCGATCTCGCAGGAGCGTTTCAGATGGCAAGCGAATATTCTCATCGGCCTGGAGTGTACTTCCTGAACGACGCCACCGACCCCGATTTACCAGCCGGACCGGCCACGATTGGCTTGGAGATACTGGAGCAATTGCCAGACCTCTCGGCCGTTTTCGTTCCCATGGGCGACACCGCTTTGATCCGGGGAATCGCCGCTGCGATCAAGCAGCTTGCGCCGCAAACGAAGGTGATTGGGGTGCAAGCCGAGCAGGCACCGTCGTACGTTTTATCGTGGCGGGCCGGTAAACCCCTTCCGACGGATACATGCAACACCTGTGCGGATGGGCTGGCTACGCGGACTCCCGAGGCAGCAAACGTGGCCGCCATCCGTAAGGTGGTCGACGAGGTTGCCTTAGTCAGCGAAGCTCAGATGATCGACGCGATCCGTCATCTCTATGTGCGGGAGAACGTGCTCGCTGAGCCCGCCGGTGCCGCCGCCACAGCTGCGTACTTGGCCCTTCCGATCTCAGGCCGTGTCGCCCTTCTTGTCACCGGTGCGAACATCACTGACGAAGTGCGCCAGCAGGCGGGAATCGCACACTGAAGTCATCGCAGCAGATCCGATAGACTTTCCTGCCGTTCGGCGAATGTGCTTTGCATTTGCGGGCGAATGAAGAGTGCGTTGGCGATCGAGCCGAGAAATCCGAAGCCAACCTCGTAATCGATCACATCGCGGATCGTCGTTCCCTCGGCTCCCTTCCTCCGCGCGGTCGCAAACTCGTACCGGTGATGCCAGCTCTTGAATGGACCCTCGTCCTGCACGTCGGCGATGTAGCGGTTCCATTCAAATTCTGTGATACGCGCCACCCACCGACGTCGAAGCGGCAGAAGCGGGAACACACGGAAAGAAGTGGCGATAGTCGAAATAACGCCGGCGGCCCTCTCGCTTGATACTCCGGCTGGTACCTCGGTCGCAGGCACGCGGTTCAAAGCAAATCAAACGGGTCGAACTGGCCGCGGGCATGATGCGCGGCAGATTTTCCGGATTGGAGAAAAATGCGAACACGCGTTCTAAAGGGAAGGGGACCCACTGTTCAAATTCCAAATGATGACTCATCTCGCCACAACGAGCTTAAATCATGCTTACGAGCGCACAGGTGATCGACGCGGTCAGGATGCGGCCGACCGCGTCGTCTTTAACAATCAAGGTGAGCTAGCGATTTTGCGCGCTCGGCTCCAAGCTGATTCTGGGCGTGTCAATCTGCGTGCCGATCACATCGCCGGAAACGATCATTTCAACCCGGCGATTCAATTTGCGTCCAGCGGTTGTACTGTTGTCGGCGACCGGATTCGACTTTCCTAATCCGACGGCCGAGACCTTGTCCGGCTGGACGCCCGAAGAGACCAGATATCCGCGCACGCTGCCGGCTCGCTCTTCGGAGAGTTTCTGGTTGTATTCCTCGCTGCCGATGCTGTCCGTGTGGCCCTCGATATCGAGCTTCAGGCCGGGATACGCCAGTACGATTCCGGAGACTTTCGCGAGGCGCTCGCGGGCGTCCGGCTTCAGGGTGTACTTGTTGAAATCAAACAGGACATCGGGCATGCTTACGATCAGCCCGCGGGCAGTATCGCGAGTCTGGAGGACTTGATTGAGTTGCGCCAACAGTCGGGCTCGCATCTCCTCTTTCTGTCGAATGGCCTCGTTCTTTGCCTGCTCCGCCTGCTGAGTCTGATTCTGAGCCTCCTCCCGCTGACGCTCAGCCTCATCCAGCTGGTTCTGAGCCTCCTGCATCTTGCGTTGAGAATCCTCGGCGGCTTCGCGGGCTGCCTCAGCTTGAGCCATTGATTGCTCTTGTTGAGCCCGAAGCGTAGCTTGTTGCTGTTCAGCCTGAGCGCGAGCGGTTTCCGCCTCGGCACGCCGGCGAGCATCCTCATTGGCTTGGTTCTGAGCTTCTTCCGCGTCTCGCTTAGCTGCCTCAGCATCCGCTTGCGCTTTCGCCTGAGCCTCGGCCGCCGCCCTACGCGCGGCCTCTTCCCGCTCCTGCTCTTTCTTGCGAAGCGTCAACACGCGAGCGTCTTCCGCCATCTGTGTGGCTCCACGGGCTGCTGTGCCGATTGGCGTTCGTCCCTGTTTCCGCTGGTAGTAGTCCTCGGCACGCTGCAACATGTCTTCCGCTTTCATGATGCTGCTGTTCGAGTACTGCTCCGCTCCCGCAGCTTTCGCAATCGCAACGGCGTTTCGCGCCTCCAGCAGGTCCAATGGAACATTCGGTTGGGCTTGGGTCGAAGGAAGCTGTTCCACGGGAACGTCGATGGTGTATTCCTTGCCTTCGAGCACATCGAACTTGGCGTCAATCGGCTCCTCGAAGCCCTTGGTCTCCGGCAGCACGACATTCTGCGCCACGATTACGTCGCTCGGGTGCGTGACAGCGAAATAGGGCTCTGCGGTCACGATCAATCCAAAGGCCTGCAGATCCGTGGTGACGGCAAGCTTGTCCTTGCCATTTCCGCTGGGAAGCACCTCGCCCAGGTTGACCGCGCGTCCCTCGGGAGTGATCGCCCACAGCACATAAGTTAGGTACTGGCCTCCGAATTTGGTATTCGGACGCTCCAAATGGTCCAGATCGACATCGATCGCGAGCCGGCCAGCCTTGCCATCGACCTTGGCTCGGCCGGTAATTTGGGGCTCAAGCTCCGTCCCTTTCATGTCCAGCGTTGTAGACCCGCCGCGATTGCGATAGTTCACGGCTCGGGCTGAGCGCGCGTATACATTGACGCGAAACACTGGTGTTTGGGAGTCCCTCTGCGCTTCGACATTCTCCCGGGATTGAGATTCGGCGGTATTGCCTGGTGCAGGATAGATCGGCGGTGCGGAATTGTCCTGGCTCAGAACAAAGGCGGGAGCGAAAACGATAATGAAGTATGTGTATTTCAACCATTTCATGACTCGGCCCTCGGATTTCACGAAAATTGTCGTGCCTTCACTCAAGGACGATTGCAGCAGCGATGCCCGGAACCGTCACTAGGGCCGAACCTGCAAATTTCCACAAGAAAATCCGCGCCAGTCGCGGGAAGCAAGAAAAATCTCAGCGAAAGAATAGCGAAAGAACCAGGAGCGTAAACGCAACCTCTTGTGGTCGTCCAATTGGTTAACCACAAGGCTTCGTATTTTCTGAATTCAGTGCTGGAGTGGAACAACGACCTTCAAGTTCCTGCTTGACAATCAATGACTTAGAGATAAGATGTGGTACAAAGTGGTAGAAAGTGGCAATGGCGGTAGAGTCCGTGGGAGTTGGGAGCTGAAATCGAGGAGCCGGTGGAAATCCGACCCAGCAGCACGACAAACAGCCCGAATCGCCCGACTCTAACCATGTTTTGCGCCGCTTTTACCTCCTTCGTTGATGTGAGAACGCACAACCAGCGCCATGTTTCGCGGCAATCATCCAACCCGGGTCGACGAGAAAGGCCGTCTCAAGATCCCGGCAGAGTTCAAGCGGGTGATCGACGAGAAATACGGGCAGCAATTCTACATCACAAGTCTCGATGGGAGGGTTGCTCAAGTGTATCCCTTCGAGGAGTGGGAACGGATCGAGCAGAAGCTGGCCGCGCTCTCCAATTTCAATCCCACGAAGAAGAAGTTTTTGGATCGGACGAATTACTACGGGCAGCAGGTCGAAATGGATGGGCAAGGGCGCTTGTTGCTGCCCCAGTTGTTGCGGGAATCAGGGCAAATCAAGGGCGAAGTAGCGGTTCTGGGGAATTTGACGTTTCTCGTTGTCAGGAACCTGGAGCTGTTCAAACGGGAGATCGAAGAAGAAAAGTTTACGCCTGAGGATGAGAAGACGCTCGACGAACTGGGCATCTAGTGGGCGAGGGATCTACAGACACCCCTCAGGGGGTTGGGCATGGTGGTGGAAGAGCGAGCCATGTTCCGGTTCTTTTAAAAGAAGCGATCGACTTTTTAGCCGTGCGGCGTGGCGGGACCTATATCGACGCCACGGTGGGCCTTGGCGGGCACAGTTACGAAATCGCAAAACGCCTCGGCGCACCGGGACATTTGATTGGGCTCGATAAAGATCCGGCAGCGTTGGAGATGGCACGCAAGAAGCTAGCACCGCAAAGCCCGGATTGGCCGAAGATCACGTTGCTGCATAGATCTTTCGCAGAGATTGCGAAGGGTCAGCAAGCAGCAACGGTCGACGGCATCCTGGCCGACATCGGTGTTAGCAGCCTGCAACTCGACAATGCCGCGCGCGGATTCAGTTTTCAGGCGGAAGGACCGCTCGATATGCGGATGGACCCGCATTCCGAGCGTACCGCCGAACAAGTGGTAAACCACCTCGACGAGCGACAGCTTGCCGATGTGATTTACGAATTCGGAGAGGAAAGGAGGTCGCGGAGAATCGCCAGAGCCATTTGCCGGTCGCGGCCGATACGATCTACCGCACATCTTGCGGATGTCATATCAGCCGCGGCCCGGCCAATGAATCAGGCCGAACGCAGAATTCATCCCGCGACTAGAACTTTTCAAGCTCTTCGAATCTTCGTAAACCGCGAACTGGATGATCTGAAAGGAATGCTGGCCGCAACGCCGCAGATCCTGAAACCAGGGGGAAGAATCATAGTGATTAGCTTTCACTCGCTGGAGGACCGCATCGTAAAGGATGCCTTCCGCGACGGCGCGATGAAGGACATGTACTACCGCATTCTGACAAAGAAGCCGGTAACGGCATCGGAAGAGGAAAGCGATCGCAACCCGCGGGCCCGCAGCGCGAAATTGCGGGCGGCGGAAAGAGTTTAGCTCCGGAAAACCTGCCGGAGTCCCGGCACGAGCTGTGATGGCAGTGCCGGGTCTAGAGATCAGGTTCGACCAACGCGGACGAAGATCCGCTGGGGCGGGAAAGAAAGACGGCGTCGGACCTCAGACGTCGGACCTCGGCAAGAAGCAGCTGAGGCCTGAAGTCTGAGGTCCAAGGTCGGGGGTTACGGGTTCCGTGGTAGGAATCCAATTTGAGGTTCTAGCAATGTACACGGGCACACTCATCAACGATTTGATCGACACAGCTGAGCGGATTGGCAATGTGGCAGAGTGGCAGATGAAAGAGGAACTGCACGAGATCTTCACGATGCAGATCCCGGTGACGGGAAACGACAAGGTTTACCAGGGAGCGGCATAAATGGCGGCAGCAGCGGCGACAATTCGTGGTGCGGTTCCGGCCGCAGAACGGCGTTCGTTCTGGACAGGCACGCCTGAAATCTACTTCTCCAAGGCCATCGACAACTCTCGACTGGTGAAGGTCGAAGACCCACGGCGCCATCGCGAGATGAAGCAGTTCGGTACCGCCATGGCATTACTGTTTCTGCTCGTGTTTACCTATGCCTGGCAACACTTTAAGGCGATCGAGTATGGGTATCAGATTGAATCTGCCAAGCGTGAGCTTTCCGGGATCACCGAGATGAATCACGCTCTGCGGCTCGAAGACGCGTCACTGCGTGATCCGGAAAGAATCGATCTGCTGGCTCGCCGCATGGGCTTGGTTCCGCCCGAGCCGGGACAAGTGATCCGCATGGAAGGAAGCGTCGCGGAGCCGCAAGGCCCGGTCATGGCGAGCAATGCAGCCGTGATGGTGGTAGCGCCGTAGATTTGTGTAGCGTCGGGTCTATGTGGGGACAGCCGCCCTCGGCTGTCCGCCGAGCAACGCTCGGCTGCCTTTCGCCGGCGGCCTGTCTGTAAGTGGGCCGCCAAAATTGTCTGGAACCTGACTCGTAGTGTGATCTTTGTCATTCCGAGGAGCAAAGCGAAGAGGAACCCGCGGTTTGCTGTCGCGGAGACGAAGAGCAGATTCGTCCTTTTGCGCTTCGCGCATCGTCGGAATGACAAGGCAGAAGTAGCATGGCGTCGACCACTTCCACTCCCGCCGGTAAACCCCGCCTTTACTTTCTGGGCGCCGTCCTTGCTCTATGGTGCGTCGCCATCTGCGGCCGGTTGGTCTACCTTCAAGTATTCAGCTACGGAAAATTCGTCAAGCAGGCTGGACACCAGCAGCAACGGGCCATCCCGCTAGCCGCCAAGCGCGGCGTGATCTACGATCGGGCCGGGCGCGAACTCGCGATGTCAGTCATGGTCGACTCTGCGTTCGCCGTCCCTACAGAAGTCAAAGACCTGCCGACAGCCGTTGCCCTGATCACCCGCATTACGGGTGAAGATCCCAACGTCGTCCTCGCCGATTGCCGTGCGCACAAGACCTTCTGTTGGGTCGCCCGCAAAGCTAACGATGAAACTATCGAGCGCATCAACTCGCTCAAGTTGCAGGGCATCCACTTCCAGAAAGAACCGAAACGCTTTTATCCAGCGCGAGATCTTGCTGCGCAGGTACTCGGCTCGGTCGGTATGGAGGACACCGGCCAAAGCGGCATTGAGCATGCATTCGATGATGAACTCCGGGGCAAGCCCGGCAAGATGTTCATCTCCGTGGATGCCCGCAAGCAGTGGTTCTCGGACGTCGCAACCCAGCCGGACCCGGGCGACAACATAGTTCTGACGATCGATAAGAACATCCAGTACATCGCCGAAAAGGAGCTGGAACAGGCGATCCACGACACGCAGGCAATCTCAGGCACGGTGATTGTCGAGAACCCGCACACGGGAGAGATTCTCGCGCTCGCGAATCGGCCGACATTCAATCCAAATCTTCGCAAGCAGATCAAGCCGGATACGCTCACCAATCGTGCCGTCAGCTATGTGTACGAGCCCGGTTCGACGTTCAAGCTGGTCACGATCTCTGCCGCGCTCGAAGAAAAGGTCACCAACCCCAACGAACTCTTCGACTGCCAGATGGGATCGATCGTGTACAACGGCATGCGCATCCGCGACGCGAAGCCGCATGGGATTCTCCCGGTGTGGGGTGTGCTCGCCGAATCGAGTGACGTGGGCTCGATCAAGATCGCGCTACGCCTCGGCGAAGACCGGTTCTACAAATACATCCGCTCCTATGGATTCGGCCAGCAAACCGGTATCGAACTGCCCGGCGAGACACGAGGGCTCACCAAGCCTCCAAGCCGATGGTCGAGGGTCTCGATCGCGGCGATCTCGATGGGACAGGAAATCGGCATCTCGCCGATCCAGCTGGCGGGCCTGGTTTCGACCTTTGCGAATGACGGCGTATGGGTCGCACCCAGAATTGTTGCAGGCACAGTCCAGCCCCAAGGCACGCCTCAGACGGTGGCGTTCCATCCGGGCGCCGCGCACCGCGTGATCTCCCCGTATACAGCCGCCGAGATGCGCTCGATGATGGAGAAAGTGGTCATCGAGGGCACCGGCCGCAAAGCCATCCTCGAAGGCTATAGCGCGGCGGGTAAGACCGGCACAGCGCAGAAAGTTGATCCGGCAACCGGCGCCTATTCGAAGACGAAATACATCGGCTCCTTCGCGGGATTCGCCCCGGTCAACAATCCGCAGATCGTAGTCGCGGTCATTCTCGATTCGGCCGTCGGTCTCCACCAGGGCGGACAAGTATCCGCCCCGGTATTTCGCCGCATCACGCAACAGGTCCTCGAATATCTCCACGTCCCCCACGATCTGCCGCTAGCGCCACAACATCAGCTCCTGCTGGCGCAAGCGAAAGTGAAAGACAAAGACCTGGATGAAGGTACGCCGGATCATCCAGGACAACCGTTAGAAACAGCAGAAGTGAACGGGAGTGCCGGCGAACCTGCAAAGCCCAGTGTGGCGCGGGCGCTCACGCCCGCGACTGCCGGCAGCGTCCAACCAGTAGTCCAGGCAGCAATGCGTGAATCTGTAACCCAGCCGATTCCAAGCAAGACCAACACTTCGGCGCAAGCCACACAACCAGAACTTCCCACGAGCGGTACAGTTGTTCTGGACGTCGAGCAAGGCGGAATCGAAGTCCCATCTTTTGTAGGAAAGACATTTCGGGGCGCGGTAGAAGCCGCCCAAGACGCCGGCCTCGAGTTAGAGTCGGTAGGCAGCGGTGTAGCCCGCCAGCAATCCCCCCTGGCCGGCAGCCACGTTCCTGCAGGCTCGCGGGTAACGGTCCAATTCGGACGATGAGGCGGGACTGCTTTTGTTCCCGCGGCCAGTTTTCCACTACCCCCGACTTAGAATGACGCAATGAAGCGAATCTGCGTCTTCTGCGGTTCCAGCGTAGGGAGCCAACCGGAGTATCGCGTTTGCGCCCAACAATTGGGCGCTGAACTGACCCGCCGAAAGATCGGCCTTGTCTACGGAGGTGGCAACGTGGGCCTCATGGGTGCGATTGCGGACTCAGTCCTCGAAGAAGGTGGCGAGGCGATCGGCGTGATCCCCGAGCACCTGATGACCCGCGAGATTGGACACAAGCATCTTTCCAAACTTCACATCGTGCGTTCGATGCACGAGCGCAAGGCTCTGATGTCCGACCTGTCGGACGCCTTCATCGCGCTGCCCGGCGGTTTCGGAACTCTTGAGGAATTCTGCGAGGTCTTGACCTGGAGCCAACTCGGTTTGCACGCGAAGCCCTGCGGGATCGTGAACGTCCTGGGATACTACACTCCGTTGCTTGCCATGCTAGACCATGCCGTTCAACAACGTTTTCTGAAGCCGCAGAATCGAGCACTGGTGCTAGCGCGCGATAAGCCGGCAGAATTGCTACAAGCTCTCGAGGACTGGCGCCCGGTGCATGTAGAAAAATGGCTAGACCGCGAAACCAGGTAAGCGAATCTCTGTGTTCCTCAGTGCCCTCTGTGGTGAGTCCTTCTTCCGTTTGACCCGCCGAAAAACCGCGTGTTACGGTAATCAGTCACACCATCCCGGCAGCCAGCCACTGCTCGTTGATTGAGGTCGATTTTGTCGTCGGTCCAGGCGCCCGCCATCCGCAAAACTGCGCTGAACGCCGTCCATCGCCAGATGGGCGCGAAGATGGTGGAGTTTAATGGCTGGGACATGCCGGTCGAATATCCCGCCTCGATCGGCGGCGGCATCATCTCCGAGCACATGGCCGTCCGCACCGGCGTCGGCATCTTCGACGTCAGCCACATGGGCGACATCCGCCTGGCAGGCCCACAGGCGCTAGCTGCCGTCCAGCACATCTCGATGAACGACGCGTCGAAACTTGCCATCGGGCAGGCGCAGTATTCCGCGCTGCTCTACCCGCAAGGCACCTTCGTCGATGACGTTATCGTTCATCGCCTCGCTGAAGACGAATACCTTCTGGTCATCAACGCCGGTACCCGCGAGAAAGATTTCAACTGGGTCCGCGACAATACTCGCCAATTCGACTGTGCAGTCGAAAACTTGTCAGACGATTTCACCCAGATCGCGATCCAGGGCCCGAAAGGTGTCAACCTTCTTCAGAAGCTGACCGACACCGACCTGAGCAAAGTGAAGTTCTATTGGGTCACGCGAGGCAAGCTCTGCGGTTTGCCTAACATTTTGATGGGCCGCACCGGCTACACCGCCGAAGACGGATTCGAAATCTACGTTCCCGCGGACGAAGCCACCAGCGCCCGCGTGTGGAACGAAGTGCTTACCGCCGGCAAGGAATTCGGCGTTGTCCCCTGTGGCCTGGGTGCCCGCAATACGCTTCGCCTTGAAGGGAAACTCCCTCTCTACGGTCACGAAATTTCCGATACGATCAATGTGTGGGAGGCGTGCCTCGATCGCTTCTGCAAAATGGAGAAGCCCGAGTTCATCGGCCGCGATGACCTGGAAAAAGCGAAGGCTGCGGGCATAAAACGCACGCTAGTAGGTTTAGAGATGACCGAGCGCGGTATCGCCCGCGACGAATATAAGGTGCAAGACGAATCCGGCCGCGAGATTGGCTATGTAACCAGCGGATCTCCATCTCCGTTCCTGAAGAAGAACGTAGCCTTAGCGTACGTACCCGTAGAGCACTCAGCCGTCGGCACGAAGGTGAAGGTGGAAATCCGAGGTCAAGGCGTGGGAGCGGTGGTAATGCCAACACCGTTCTACAAGAGGCCGAAGAAGTAGCGCCGGCAACTTGCCGGCTGTCGGGAGGGCGTCTCGCCCCCGCACCCGATAGCAGCACCGAGTTCTAAGATTTTAGCTGGAAGCCAGGAGCTAGAAGCTTTTATGCCCTATCCTACAGATCGCAAATACACGAAAGAGCACGAATGGCTCCAGGTCCACGGCAACACGGCCACAGTCGGAATTACCGACTACGCGCAAGAATCACTGGGCGACATCGTGTTTGTCGAGACTCCCAAAGTCGGCGCGGAACTAACCGCCGGTAAGACCTTCGGCACAGTCGAGTCTGTGAAAGCCGTATCAGATCTGTTCGCCCCGGCCTCAGGCACGGTGACCGAAGTCAACGCCGACCTGGCCACTTCGCCTGAAAAGGTAAACAAAGACGCCCACGGTTCCTGGATGGTGAAGATGACTCTGAAGAATCCGGGAGAACTCAATGCGCTTCTCTCCGCCGCAGACTACGAAAAATTCGTCGCCGAAGAGGCAGGCCATTAGATTTCCTTCGTGCACCTTCGTGTCCTTTGTGGTTGTCGCTCTTGACGAATGCGAGCCGGTCACGCCATGAATTGTGAGCCGGATTCAAACGCCGCCACTACCACGAAAATCCAACGGACCCTAAGCCTCATCTATATAACTTCTTATGCGCTACTTGCCTAAATCTCCTGCCGACCGCGAAGCCATGCTGAAAGCTATCGGCATTCGTTCAGTCGATGACTTATTCGCTCCCATTCCGGCCGAGTACCGCCTGAATCGTGACCTCAAGATCCCGCGCCAGATGGCCGAATCTGAGATCGTGGACTTCTTTCGCCAGCGATCGCGCGAGAACGGCGACGAATACACCAGCTTCCTCGGTGCCGGCGCCTATTTCCACTACCGTCCAGTAATCATTGATTCCCTGATCTCCCGCGGCGAGTTTCTTACGGCGTACACTCCCTACCAGGCCGAAATTTCGCAGGGCACGCTGCAATCCATCTTCGAATTCCAGACGATGATTTGCGAGCTCACCGGCATGGAGGTGGCCAATGCCTCCATGTACGACGGTTCCACCGGCGCTGCCGAAGCCGTGATGATGTCCGTGCGCTTGACCGGACGCCGCTCGGTGGTCGTGGCCCGAAGCCTGCACCCGGAGTACCGAGAGGTTCTCGCCACCTACGCTACGCACCAGGGCATGCCGCTCTCGACGGTGGCATTTGGCGACGACGGTCGTGTGAACCTCAAAGAACTTGAGCAGGCGATTACGCCCGAGACGGCCTGCGTCCTTATCCAGTCTCCGAACTTCTTCGGCACCATCGAGGACGTGGATGCCATCGCCGAAATTGCCCACAAGCATGGAGCGATGTTGGTCGTCTCGATCGCCGAAGCCGTCTCACTGGGCATCGTTGAGCCACCGCGGCAGGCCGACATTATCGCCATGGAGGCGCAATCCTTCGGTCGTCCGCCAGATGCCCGGACGCCTTGTCGGCCAGACTGTCGACAAGCAAGGCAAGCGCGGATTCGTTCTCACCCTCGCTACCCGCGAGCAGCACATCCGCCGCGAGAAGGCCACGTCGAACATCTGCACCAATCAGGCGCTGGTCGCGCTCATGGTGAACATCTTCATGACGGTCTACGGCAAAGTCGGACTGAAGGAATTGGCGAAGCAAAATCTCGCAAAATCAGCCTACGCTGCCACCCAATTCGCAAAGCATGGGAAGGTTTTATTCACAGGCTCGCCGCGTTTTAACGAATTTGTCGTTACCACCAGCGAGGACCCCTATGCAGTCAACAGCCGATTGCTGGGACACAAGATCGTGGGTGGACTGCCGCTGCGGAAGTTCTACCCGGAATTGGGCAATGCCGCGCTCTGGTGCTGCACCGAACTTACCACGCGCAGCGCGATCGACACCGCCGCCGGACTGA
>QIAL01000305.1 GCA_003225535.1 Acidobacteriota bacterium
TCACGCGGATGTCTACGTGGAATTACGCCATCGATCTCGGCATGTATCCGCTGGGCTCCTGCACCATGAAGTACAACCCTCGCGTCAACGAAGCCGTGGCGCGCGTCGAAGGCATCGCCAACGGGCATCCATACCAGCCCGAAAAGATTTCGCAAGGCGCGCTGCGCATCATCAAGACGCTCAGCGAATGCCTCATCGAAATTACCGGCATGGACGCGATTA
>QIAL01000553.1 GCA_003225535.1 Acidobacteriota bacterium
AGAGTCCAGCTGCTGGAAAAATTCCGTGGTATTCATAATTCTCCTAAGAATGTGGACAGCCCAATATAAGGGGAGCAGGGCCGGTCGGCAAGTGATCCGGGTCACGCCGTTTGTTCATGTTGCTAGAATGAAAGCAGACTCACTTGGGGTTTCTGCCCATCCTCCTGAATGCAGTTCACGGAACAATTCGATGTAGTCGTCGTCGGCGCCGGCCATGCCGGATGTGAGGC
>QIAL01000554.1 GCA_003225535.1 Acidobacteriota bacterium
GCAGTCGGCGGAATCGCCAAGGGCCATCTGGTTCGCGAGGTCGACGCCCTCGGCGGCATCATGGGCGAAGTCACCGACGCGGTTGGCATCCAGTTCCGCTTGCTGAATACGTCCCGCGGCCCCGCCGTATGGTCACCCCGCGCCCAGTGCGATAAGCAAGCCTACCGCCTCAAAATGCGCGAGGTGCTGGAATCGCAACCGAATCTCAAGATCAAGCAGGCCGAAGTAGCGGACCTGATCATTGAGGACAGCTCTCAGCTTTCAGTGGTCGGCTCTCAACTGGAATCCGTCACTGCTCATGTGGGGACGGCCGCCATCGGCCGTCCGGTCGAGCGAAGCTCGACTGCTGCTGATGACCGTCGCCGTGTTCTAGGCATCAAGCTTCGCGACGGCCGCACTGTCGGCGCCCAGGCGGTCATCATCACGACCGGAACATTCCTGAACGGCCTCATCCACTGCGGCGAGCAACAGTATCCCGCAGGTCGCTCGGGCGAACCCCCAGCTGTCTTGCTCGGCGAAGCCCTCAAGAAACTCGGCTTGCGCGGATGCCGTCTCAAGACCGGCACTCCTCCGCGACTGGACGGACGCACGATCGACTGGTCACATTTCGCCAAGCAACCTGGCGACGAAGATCCCACTCCGTTCAGCTTCCGTACCAAGCGCGTTGCGCACCACGACTCGCAGGTGCCTTGCTACATCGCGTGGACCACGGCTGAGACGCACCGTATCATTCGCGAGAACGTCCACCGCTCCCCCATGTACAGCGGACAGATTCAATCGATCGGTCCCCGTTATTGCCCCTCGATCGAAGACAAGATTGTGAAGTTCCCCGACAAGGAAATGCACCAGCTTTTCCTTGAACCCGAGGGCCTGAACACGTACGAGGTTTACGTGAACGGCATGAGCACGTCCTTGCCGGTGGAAGTGCAGCTTGCGATTCTCAAGTCGATCCCCGGACTGGAAAACGCCGAGATGCTCCGCCCAGGCTATGCCATCGAGTACGACTCGATCGATCCGACCGAGCTCGAGCGCACGCTCGAGACCCGAAAGATTGCCGGATTATTTCTCGGCGGCCAGATCAACGGCACGTCCGGCTACGAAGAGGCAGCCTGCCAGGGCCTGATGGCGGGCATCAACGCAGCGCTGCAGGTCAAGCAGCAGCAGCCGCTGATTCTCGACCGCACGGAAGCCTACACCGCGATCCTGATCGACGACCTGATTTCGAAGGGCACCAACGAGCCCTATCGCATGTTCACATCGCGCGCCGAGTTCCGCCTCCACCTGCGCATCGACAACGCCGACCGCCGCCTCACCCCTCATGGCCGCCGGGTAGGATTGATCTCAGATGAAGCGTGGTCGGATTTTCAGGCGAAGCAAGAACGACTGAGTCACATGAAGAAACTGCTGGAGGGAACGCGCGTAACGCCCGAAATACTGGAATCGATGGAGAAGCAGAAGCCCAGCAATGTTCATGTGGGGACAGCCCCCGGCTGTCCGGCCGAGCAAAGCTCGGCAGGCCTTTCTTCTGCGATAGGTCAACCGCTGGCACAACTATTGAAGCGGCCCGAAGTCACAGTTGAGCAATTAGTTCCGATTCTGAGCGGGCTGGCGAGGGACTTCTTCGCCCGAAGTTCCTCCGTGACCTCTGTGGTGAAGCTTTCTTCCGAAGTCCGCAACGAGCTGAAATCCGTCGAAACCGAGATCAAGTACGAAGGCTACCTGCTGCAGCAGCAACGCGCCATGGAGCGCCTGAAAAAGTCCGAGCAGCACTCCATTCCCGAATGGTTCGACTATCGCTCGGTGAGCGGCTTATCGCGCGAGATGCAGGAGAAGCTGACGAAGGTCCGCCCCCGCACCATCGGCCAGGCGTCGCGCATTCCCGGCGTTACCCCGGCCGCTGTTTCACTGGTGAATGTCTACATCGAGATCCAGGCCCGTCGCCGAGAACAGGCGGCCGCGCTCTAGTTATTGCCCCGGCTCTGCAACTGCTCCGCCAGCTGAAGTTCGCGCTCGGCCTCTTCTTTCCTTCCCATATCGCGGTAAGCCTGCCCTAGGAGATGATGCGTTGTCGGATTATTAGGGTCCATCGACGCGGCCCGTTGCAACGATCGAATGGCGAGCTCGAACTCGCCTTTCTTCTCGAGCACTTTGCCCATAAGGATGAAGGGTCCTGTGGTCGTAGCAGCGAATACGCGTCGGCCAGCTTGTAGTAAGTCGCTGCGTTAGCCGGACTGATGGCAAGTTCTTTCTGAAGTTCCGCGATCGCTTCAGGAATTCTGGATTTATAGATGTAAAGTTCGCCGAGAAGAAAATGAACCAGCGGCAATCTCGGATCGAGTTCCGCCGCCTTCTTCGCATACTCTTCAGCGATAGGGTCGTAATCCTGCCGAAACAGCATTCTGGCGGTAAAGAGGTACGCTGCCGCAGAATCACCGGGAACATCGAACATCTTGCCGAAAGACTTGCGCGCCTGATCGTAATTTTTCAGCTGGATATAAGAGACGCCCAGAATGTAGGCCGCGTCCACATTCGCGCGCGAATACCATCCCTGCACTCGCTCCAGGAGCGGAATGGCCTCCGCAGGATGTCCGTTGAGGTAATACGAAAGACCCAGAAGCTGCGTTGCTTCGTCGTTGCCCGGATCCGTCGCGATGGCTTTCTTCAAGTACTCGATCGCTTTCGAATAATCACTCTTCTTGTAATAGGCTGTGCCAATCTCCAACGAGACGCCCTTCGCGGACGGGTCGCGCGCCTCTATCGCCTGCAACTCCGCAATCCCCTCGTCAATCTTGCCCTGCTGCACCAGTTTCCGCGCATTCGAGAAATCAGGCGCGGTGGTGCTCGTCGAAGCCTTTGGCGCTTCAGGCGGAGACGATTGTTGTCCCAGAGCAACGCACAAGAACGTCAGCAGGATCGCCGCACAATACGTGAAACGAAGCACAACCAACCGCGATTTCATAGCCAGAATTAGAGCACAAATCACAAACGCGGTCTCGAACTCGCACGAACAGGACTTAACGCCCAAGACGCAACAACGGCCTCACCCGCTACAATAGCCGTGCCCATGATTGCCCACTTGCGCGGAAAACTCCTGGCAAAACACCCCAACCAGGCGATTGTCGAGGCCGCCGGCGTCGGCTATGACGTCACCATCAGCGTGCCCACGTTTTCTGATTTGCCAGCGCCGGGCTCCGAGGTGGCGCTGCACATCCACACCCACGTCCGGGAAGACGCGCTCGCTCTTTATGGATTCCTTCGTCCCTCGGAAAAGCTGCTCTTCGAAAAATTGCTCACGGTCAGCGGGATCGGCCCCAAACTGGCGATCACCATCCTCAGTGGCATGGCTGCCGACGAAATGGTAGGCGCAATCCGCGGCAATGACGTGGCGCGCCTGACCCGCATTCCAGGTATCGGCAAGAAGACCGCCGAGCGCATGGTGCTCGAACTGCGCGACAAGTTGCCGCAAGCCGCACCAACAGCCATCACCACCGCACCGCCGGTAAGTGCGATGGAAGAGGACGTTCTGTCCGCTCTGGTCAATCTTGGATATCAGCGTGCCGCCGCAGAAAAGGCGCTGGAACTCAGCGTGAAAGGTGGCAAAGGCGGCTCGTTCGACGCACTCTTTCGCAGCGCACTCGCCGCGCTCTCAAAGTAGGAACAGGAAATTCACTTCTTCGGTTCGTCGGCGGAATCCTTTGTGAGCTGCAGGTTGCCCAGCACCAGCTGCGAGATGGCGTGCGGCCAGGTCTCGAGCCCATTCTTTCCCGCTTTGACGGGTAGAATGCTCGTCTGAATCTCTTCTTTCTTGTTGGGAACACTCATCTTCGCCTCCATGCTCAGCCCGTGCTTCATCTTGTTCTCGATGGCCAGCGTCATGCCGACACCGCCCGGCAGCTCTGGGGGCTGCTCAAATTTGAACCACACGTCGGCCTTCGCGAGGTCTGGCTGATAGCTCACACTTACGATCCGACCGTCCCGCACCGTGACATTCACTCCGAACTTGTCGCCCAGGAATAGATAGACCTCGTTTTCGGAAACATACGGGATACGCCGCTCGTAGCGCTCCTCGGAGTAGTGATCCTTATCGATCTTTAGCTTTTGGGTGAACGGTTCTCGCAACACCGCACCGTTCGGTTTACGCGCCGCAGTTTGCGCTGCGACCAACGCTATGCTCACCACGCCGAGGGCCGCCGAAACGACCAACCGATGAACGATTCTCATATGCAGAAAGACTACTCCTACTTGCCAATGCAGAATGTGCTGAAGATCAAGTTCAAAATATCATCGGTCGTTGTCGCTCCCGTGATCGCGTCCAGCGGCCGCAAGGCATTGTAAAGGTCCAGCAACAGCATCTCATGCGGGACCTTGTTCGTAACCGCCGTTTGTGCCGCTCCTAACGCCGCAAGAGAATCATTGATCAACCCGGAATGTCGGACGTTCGTCAGAAATCCCGCATCCTGAACGCTGCCGTCGCCGCCGATGCGCTTCAGAATCTCAGCGCGCAATTCCGCCAGCCCTTCGCCCGTCAAAGCCGACGTGAGGATGGAGCGGGTACCCCACTTCTGGCCGCCTTTGCCAGATGTGGGGATTTCCGGGCGTTCCTTCCTTATGTCACTCTTGTTCTCCACTACGATAGCCGGCCGATTTTTTACCTGTGCCAGCAGTTCGTGATCTTCTCTCCCATGCTCCTTGGAAGCATCCAGAACAACCAGCACCAGGTCCGCATCGGCCAGCACCTCCATCGATTTGCGGACTCCGATCGACTCCGCCTCATCGAGCGCATGACGAATGCCGGCCGTATCTACGAGTCGGACCGGAATGCCACCGATCGCAACCGTCTCGGTAACCAGATCCCGCGTGGTCCCCGGAGTCGCCGTCACAATGGCCCGTTCGCGCTCCACCAGCCGGTTGAACAACGAAGACTTCCCCACGTTCGGCCTGCCGACAATCGCCAGCGTCAATCCCTCATGGACGATTTTTCCGTACGCAAAGCTGGCGCTGAGCTCTCCCAGCGGCTTCCGTACGGCAGCGATGTGCTCGAGAATCTTCTGGTCCGGTACCACCGAAACATCGTCTTCCGCGAAGTCGATTCCAGCTTCGAGCAGAGCGATCAGCTCGACCAGCTTCTGCTTGATCGGCTGCAGTCGTCGCGACAACGATCCATCCAATTGCTGCGCAGCCACCTTCGCCTGATACAGCGTCTGCGATTCGATCAGATCGCGCACCGCCTCAGCTTGAGTCAGATCGATGCGCCCGTTAAGAAACGCCCGCATCGTGAACTCCCCCGGCTCAGCCACCCGCGCACCCGCCGCTACACACATCTCAACAATGTGTCGCAGCACGACGGGCGACCCGTGCGCCGAAATCTCGATGACATCGTCGGTAGTGTACGAGTAAGGTTTCGCGAAGAAGGTAACGACAACCTCGTCGATCCTCCCAGATTGTGTAGGGACGGACGCCTCGTCCGTTCCAGCCGAGCGAAGCTCGGCTGTCGGGTGCCCCACCCTTGCCGCGTCTTTTTGCGACAGGGTGGGGGTTTTGACTTCACTTGAAGGCTCAACGAATTCCCCAAACACAGCCCTCCCCGCTTCCAATTCGTGCTTCAGCCGTAGCATCGGCCCAGCAATCCTCCGCGCCTCAGGCCCGGCAATCCGCACGACGCCAATCCCTCCACGCCCCGCGGGCGTCGCGATCGCGACAATCGTGTCATCCAGGTTCACGCGCCGATTGTAAACTGGTCGTCAGTCGTCAGTCGTTGGTCGTCGGTCGTTGCCGAGCCAACGATGTCCAACTTTGGCCAACGACTAAAGACGAACGACCAACGACCTAATTCGCGGAGCACCAAATTGTCCGTAGCTGATGAACTCTTAAAAGCCAACGAAGAATTCGCGCGCAACTTCAAGCTGGGAGAACTCTCCGTCCGCCCCAAGCGCCATGTAGCGGTGCTGGCCTGCATGGACTCCCGCATCCTGTTCGAGCATTGTCTGGGACTGAAACCTGGCGACGCGCACATGATCCGCAACGCCGGCGGCATCGCCACCGAAGACGCGCTGCGCTCGCTCATCGTCTCCCATCACCTGCTCGACACCCAGGAGTT
>QIAL01000555.1 GCA_003225535.1 Acidobacteriota bacterium
GCCCGTCGGCCAAAATAGTTTCCATGCATGACACTACTTTGGCGGCGGTGAAATCGTGCTGCACGAGCTCTGGCACAACTTCTTCTCCGGCAATCAGGTTGACCATGGCAAAGCGTGGGACTTTTACCCTTGGCTTTCCAAGTATGTACGTGAGGGGAGAGACGCGGTAGACCATCACGAAGGGAGTGTTCATCATGGCGGCTTCGACGGTTGCTGTCCCGCTGGCGATGATTCCGGCGCGTGAATGAAACAGTGCGGGGAGAGCGTCAGGAACCAAAGTTATTTTCGGCTGAGTGATGAAGGTGCACAAAAAGTCGCGCTCCAAGGTGGGTGCGATGGGAAGTAAAAATTCGTAATTGCTGCCGAGCAGGGCCGCCGATTCCATGATTGTGGGCAGGTTCATGAGTACTTCTTTGACACGGCTGCCGGGCATGAGAGTGATCCAGAATTTCCCTGGATCGAGATGGAACTGCTCAGCGTAGTTAGTGCGCGCGATCGTCGGGTTCGGCGACGCTGCCAGGGGATGGCCAACGAAGGTGGCATCGACGCCGCGATCGCGATAGAACTTTTCTTCAAACGGGAAGATGACCAGCGCTTTGTAGATGTAGTCGCGCAGGAGGCGGACGCGTCCCTGGCGCCACGCCCAGAACTGTGGAGCCACGTAGTAGACGGTGCGGATGCCGCGCTTTTTCATTTGACGGGCAACGCGCCAGTTGAAGGCGGGCGAGTCGATCACGATGGCGAGGTCGGGCTTGCGGCGGTCGGCTTCGCGAATCAGGTGGTTGTAGAGCCGGAGAATTTTCGGGAGGTGGCTCAGGATCTCAGTGATGCCGACGACCGCGAGATCTTTGGAGTCGATCACGGTGTCGCAGCCGGCAGCGCGCATGCGGTCCCCGCCGACGCCGAAAAATGTGAGACCGGAGGTTGAGGACAGTGCTGGGGCTGCGGAGCCTTGCTCCGCCGGACAGCCGATGGCGGCTGTCCCCACATGAGCATAGGCGCGGCGCAGGGCTTCTATGAGCTGCGCGCCGTACATTTCACCGGAGGCTTCGCCGGCAGAGATCAGGATTCGCAAGGAACGATTGTAGCAATGTGGAATCATGCGTAGAGACGTAGCGAGCAACGTCTCTACGGCGGTTATTTGATCTCGACGTCATCGATTTCAAATGCAAATTTGCCTGGCGGTTGAGAGGCGGCGAACATCAGTGCGCTTAAGTCGCTTCCGTCCGTTTGGAAGGTGCTGAACGGGAATGTGTATTGCTTCCACTCTTTACCGGCGACGAACTGCGCCATGGCCGGCATGCCGTTTTGTCCGGAGCGGCTTGCGGTGAGGACGACAAGCATGTAGGAGTCGCCGTCTCCTTTGGCCCAGAAGCTGATCTCCTTCTTGCCCGACAGATTGACGGGCTCCATGGGCGCGCTGCCCGGGGCGAACATCGCTCCGGCAAAGGTGAACTGGCCGCTGCCGGGTATGATTTCACCACTGATTTTCAGAGCGCCCTTCGAACCATTCGCGCCGGGTTGCGAGATATCGAGCGAGGATTTTGACTTGCCGCCGATGACCTCGTCGGTGCTCGTTGTCCAGGAACCATAGTTGGCTGCAATCTTGCCATCGTCAAAGGTACTGACGACGCCGGACTCCGATCCCGCGGGAGGAGGCGGCGGAAGCGGTTTGCCGGTTTCTCCGTGCGGTCCCATCACCGTGAGCGCGACCATGCTGGTCTGGTCGGAACTGGGGCCGACCATGATATCGAAGAGACCCGGCTCAACGACGCGGTGCATGTCGATGTTCAGCATGCTCAGCATGTCGGGAGTGATGGTGAACTCGACTGTCTTTTTCTCGCCGGGCTTCAGCGTGATCCGCTGGAAGGCTTTGAGTTGCATGACGGGTTGCGTGACCTCGGCGACGCGCTGGTGGATGTAGAGTTGCGGGACTTCGTCTCCCTTGCGTGAGCCGGAATTGGTGACATCCACGGTGACTTTAGCAGTGCCTTCGGAAACGATTTGCGCAGGCTCGATGCGGAGGCCGCTGAACGCGAACGTTGTGTAGCTTAGCCCGTAGCCGAAGGGATAGAGCGGTTTGCGCGTGCTGAATGCGTAGGTTCGGTTGGCGGACGGCTTGTGGTTGTAGTAGTCAGGCAGATCGCCGACCGAACGCGGGAAGGTGATCGGCAGTTTTCCACCGGGGTTGACGTCACCGAAGATCACGTTCGCTGCGGCGGTGCCGCCTTCCTGGCCGAGATACCATCCTTCGAGAATTGCCGGGACCTTCTCGGCAATGTAGTTGATGGAGAGCGGACGTCCGTTGATGAGCAGGACGACGGTGGGCGTGCCGGTTTCAACGACAGCCTTGACCAAATCGTCCTGCGCGCCGAGAAGTTCGAGGGAGTCGCGGTCACCGAGGTGATTCTCGGCCCAGGCCTCGCGGTTGGTCGATTCGTTCTCGCCGACTACGAGGATGGCGACGTCGGCTTTCTTGGCGGCTTCGGCGGCGGATTTCACGCTCTCTTGCTGCGTGGCGGGGTCGATGAGTTTGACGTTGTTGGCGAACCATCCATGCCAGTCGTTCTTGGCGTCGGTGATTTTGCAGCCTTCGGCATAGACGACGTTCGCGTTTGTTCCCACGCGGTCTTTGATTCCTTGCAGGATGGTAACGCCGTGCGCGGGTTCGCGGCTGTATCCGCCGAGGTGGACGCCGTCTGCATTGGGGCCGATCACGGCGATGGTCTTGAGCTTGGTGAGATCGAGCGGGAGAAGGTTCTTGTCGTTCTTGAGGAGGATGACTGCCTTCTGCGCCGTCTTCAGCGCGAGCGCGCGATGGTCAGAGCTGTTGGTGTTCTTCTCGGCATAGTCGGGATCGACGTAGGGATTATCGAACAGGCCGAGGCGGAACTTCGTTGCGAGCACGCGGGCGACAGCGCGGTTGACCATTGCTTCCGAGACGGTGCCTTGCTTTACTTGCCAGAGCAACGTGCGATAGACGGAGCCGTCGGAGAGGTCATAGTCAATTCCTGCGGCGAGCGCCATGCGTGCGGCCTCGGCATTGTTGGCGGCGATGTGGTGGGTCTCAGTAAGCATCTGCAGACCGTTGCCGTCAGAGGTAACGTAGCCGCGGAATCCCCACTCCTGGCGCAGGACTTTATCGAGCAGCCAAGGGTTGATGTGCGAAGGGACGCCATCGATTTCGTTGTAGGAGGCCATCACGCTGCCGGCATGAGCTGCTTCTATGGCGGCCTGGAACGGCACTAGGAAATTTTCGCGAATAATCCGCTCAGAGTAATTGCCGGGAGCGGTGTTGGTGCCACCTTCGGGCGGTCCGTGAACAGCGAAGTGCTTGGCGGTCGCGACGACGTGGTGGCGATCAATGGCGAATGAGTCGCCTTGCAGGCCGGTGATGGCGGCGACGCCCATTCGCGAGGCCAGGAAGGGATCTTCGCCGTAGGTTTCTTCCGTGCGTCCCCAGCGCGGGTCGCGGGCGATGTCGAGCACGGGACTAAAAACCTGGCCGACGCCGGCCGATCCGGCTTCATCGCCAGCGGCGGTGAAGACCTGGTGGACCAGTTCTGCCGTATTCCATGAATCCGTGAAGGGCTTCGCCCATGAAGAGTTCGGGGATGCCGAGACGAGTTTTCTCTTTCAGGTAACGCTGCACGCCGTTGCGGAGTAAGGCAGCTTTGCGGGCGGGGAAGACGAGATCTGCGTCCCACCAGCGGCTCATGGCAGCGCTCGCCGTCTGATCGGTGTAGGTGCCGGTTGGGTCGATGACGTGGACTCGGTTATCTCCAGAAGGGGCGATCTGGCCGATTTTTTCTTCCAGCGTCATGCGCGAGAGGAGGTCGGCGACGCGGTCGTCGGTCGGCAGAGCAGGGTTCTTGTATTTCGGAGTGTCTTCGGCCGGGGCAGCGCTGGTGGATTTTTCTTCTGCGGTGGAAGGCTTGGTGGATTTCTTTTGCGCGGTTGACGAGATGGAATAGAGCAGGGTGAGGCAAAGGATGGAGCGAAGAAGAATATCGATTTTTCTCATGAGGGGGAAGGATTTCTCCTTTGGGGACGGATAATGCTACTCCAAGATGCGGGAAGGTGTCAGTGAGAGTTCCCGTGGCGGATAGGTTATGTGGGGACAGCCGCCTTCGGCTGTCCCGGCGGAGCGAAGCTCCGCAGGGTTTTCGCTGACAGCTGCAGCCGAGCTGCGCTCGGCCGGGACAGCCGAAGGCGGCTGTCCCCACATAAGATTTCACTGGCCGTGGGCGGCGACAGCTTAACTCAAGCGCTAAAGCCCGGGTTTTTGTTGGGGTCCTAACGGCACGACTGAAAGTCGTGCCCCCTCCCGCGCCCTGAGACCGAATCTAATCGTCGGCGCTGACTGCGGACTCTCCGGCATTCGCGGGCGAGAGCGCCCGCGCCACACTGATCTCCTGATCTTTGTATTGCAACTGGTACAGCTTGTAGTAGATGCCGCGATTCGCGAGGAGTTCCTGGTGCGTGCCCATTTCGCGGAGCTGACCTTTGTGCATGACGATGATCTTGTCGGCGCGCTGGATGGTTGAGAGGCGGTGGGCGATGATCAGCGAGGTACGTCCTTCGACCATGCGGGCAAGGGCATCGCGGACTTTGAATTCGGTCTCGGTGTCGACGCTGGAAGTGGCTTCGTCGAGGATGAGAATCTTCGGTTCGTGCGCCAGGGCGCGGGCGAATGAGATCAGTTGCTTCTGTCCGGTGGAGAGCGTCGAGCCGCGCTCGCGGACTTCTTCGTCGAAGCCATTGGGTAGGGCGCGGATGAAGTCGCCAAGATTGACGTCTTCCGCTGCCTGCTGAATGTGGGCGTCCTCGATGCGCTGTGTGCCCAGGCGAATATTAGTTCCGATCGTACCCGAGAAGAGGAATGGATCCTGCAGGACGACGCCAAAGCGCGCGCGCAGGTCGGCGAGGTCCATGTCTTTGACGTCGACGCCGTCGATTTTGACTGCGCCTTTTTGGACATCGTAGAAGCGGAGAAGCAGGGAAGTGAGGGTGGTCTTGCCGGCGCCGGTGTGGCCGACCACCGCGACGGTTTCTCCGGGTTCGATGGCGAAGGTGACGTCGCGGAGGACCCAGTCGGGCTGGGAGTCGGCATGGCCATTGCCGGACGCCGCCTCGCTTCGCTTCGGCTGGACAGCCGAGGCGGCTGTCGCTACATGGTTCATGCTCGGGGCCGCCGGGCTTCGCCCTGGCGGGGCGGGCGAGGCGCCCGTCTTCACACGGTCCTTGCTTTCTTCGGGGACTTCTCTGTAGGCGAACCAGACGTGGTCGAATTCGATGCGGCCGGGGCCTGTGGGCTTCTTCGTCACGGCGGGCGAGACTACATCCACCGGAGTGTCCAGCATTTTGAAGATTCGTTCACTGGCCGCCATTGCCGATTGCAGAATGTTGTACTTTTCGCTGAAATCCATGATCGGGCGGAAGAAGCGCATGGCGTACTGCGTGAAGGCAATGAGCACGCCGAGCGATGCCGCTGCCGCCACTGGGTGCAGACCCAGAGGATGACGCGTGAACTCAAACGTGGTTACTGAAATTCTCCGAATGACGTCCTGCCCGCCCCACCAGATCACGGACGCAATTGCCACCGACGAAAACAGATCGACGATGGGGTAGTAGACGGAATATGCCAGGATCGCGTCTTTGAAGGCGTCCATGTGGCTGCGGTTGATTTCGACGAAGCGGTTATAGGCGCGGCGCTCGCGGTTAAAAAGCTGGAGCACCACCATGCCGCTGACGTGTTCCTGCAGATAAGAATTGATGCGGGCGATGGCGGTACGAATGCGGCGGTAGGAATCACGCACCTTGTCGCGGAAAATCTTGGTCGCGAAGACGATGAACGGCAGCAC
>QIAL01000306.1 GCA_003225535.1 Acidobacteriota bacterium
CCGGTTCCTTTATGCGGTGGCGAATGCCGTTATCTGCAAGGGCGATAACGGACATTGGCAGCCCAACTACTCCAGCGTTCTAGGCAGCCTTGCCGCCGGAGGCCTGTCAAATCTGTACTATCCCGCTTCCAGCCGAAATGGCGTCGGCTTGACGTTTGAGAACACTCTCATCGGGGTCGGAGGAAGTGCGATGAGCGCGGTGGTGGAGGAGTTTTTCTCAAAAAAGCTCACGCCGCACACTCACGATCAACAGGCCCGATAGGGCCGGCCCGGAACCCGCTAGACGGGCAGTCCGGGAAATGTCGCATCTGTGTCTCCCGTCCTCAGGGAAGCTTGTGCTCCCAGCATCTTTTGCGTCAGAATCTTCATCATAGGAAATGGGTTATCATCTCCTGGAGATCCTCCTGAATGGCGATTGACCTGCGACGCGTATTGAGCGTCCTCACTAGTTCTCTGACTGTGTGCCTACTGGTCCTACTCGCCCAGCCGTCTTGGGCAGCGGAAAAGGCCCGTCTTCGGGTCGACGATTACCAGATTGAGGCCACGCTCGAGCCTCACCTTCACCAGATTACGGCCCGGGCCAAGGTTAAATTCACCGCCCAGCAGGATCTCAGCGTCGCGGTCTTTGAGCTTCACAATGACCTCCGGGTCACGAAGGTGCTCGACGAAAAGAACCAGCCACTCTCGGCCGAACGTGTCACCCAGGATTCGACCGTACGCGTACCCCTCCCCAACGGATTATCCAAAGACGCTTCCACCACACTGACCTTTGAATACGAGGGCCAGCTTGAGAGTGCAGACAATAGCCCGGTTCCGGGCCTAAGCCTCGCCTCCATCGGCGATGACACCAGCTATCTTTTTTATGCCGGACGCTGGTTCCCGGTCAGCGGTTACGGCCTGAATCGATTCACCTCGACCATCAACATCACCTTGCCCGCTCATATGCTGGTAATTGGAAGTGGCAAGGCTACCGTCTCCAACGTTGCGCCAGCCAAGAAGGCTGCAGCCACGGTTCTGCCGACCAAAACGTTCACCTTCGTTTCGGATAAACCGAGTTTTCCGGGCACGATCGTCGCTGGCGTCTTTCAGGAATACAAGAGCAACGAAGCCGGTATGGAACTGCACGTCTACTTCAAGCCCACGCATCAGAGCGTAGCTCCGGCTTACACGACAACAGCCATTCAGGAATTCACGTACTTCACAACCCTGTACGGCCCGCTGCCAACGCCGATGCTGAACATCGTCGAGTTGCCTTCGGATACGCTGCCCTACGCCTGGGCTCCGGAAATGGTTGGCCTCGCCAGTTCCTCGATCACGGAGAAGACTAACTATCGCCTTCTGGCGGACGGGATCGCCCACCAGTGGTGGGGAGCCTCCGTGAGTCCCGCGAGCAAGGACGATTGGTGGATCAGTGACGGATTCTCCCGGTATTCGGAAGCAATGTATGTCGAAAATGCCGCCGGGGCCGCGGGACTGGAAGAAGCTGTCAAAGATATGTCGGTCGGCGCGCTCGCTTATGACACCGTTCCGCTGTCAAGCGCGAGCAAGCTTGATACCTTCTCCACCGAATTTCAATCGCTCACCACCGACAAGGGAGCGATGATCCTGCACATGCTGCGCTGGGTGCTCGGAGAAGACAAATACAACAAGACATTGCGCGAGTTCGCCTCCGAATACGCGGGAAAATCCGCGACCACCGATGATTTCCGCGCCATCGCCGAGAAGTATTACGGCGATCAACTCACCTGGTTCTTCTCGCAGTGGCTCGATTCCACTGGCGCACCTGAGTTCAAGGTGAAATACACGACGTACCGCCTGGGTGGAGCCACAGTGTCTCAAACGACCAAAGGCGATAAGCCCGACGACAAGGTCAAAGAAGAGAAAACGCCGGGGTTCCGCGTGACCGGCGAGATCGCGCAAGACCTCGACCTGTTCCGCATGCCGGTCGACCTGCGCATCGATACCGACGGCCGGACGGAAAGCAAGCGCATCGAGGTCGTGGGTACGAATTCGCCATTCACTATTGAGACTTTCGGTCGTCCACGCCGCATCTCGGTCGATCCCGACCATCATGTCCTGACCAATTCCAGCGATGTAAAGCTCCGCTCTTCCATCCTACGGGGCATGGCGATGCAGCAGCAGGGAGATCTCTCGGGTGCGCTGACTGAATTCAACAAGGCGCTCGATCTCAACAAGAACAGCTCCCTGGCGCACTATCGCATCGCCGAAGTTTTCTTCTTCCAGCGGAACTATCAATCCTCGGCCAATGCTTACCGTGCTGCGCTGGACGGCGACGGCGATCCCCGCTGGACAGAAGTTTGGAGCCGCCTCCAACTGGGAAAAATCTTCGACATTACCGGCCAGCGCGAGCGCGCAGTCGGCCAATACCGTCAGGCATTGCAGACCAACGACAACACCTTCGGAGCGTTGGAAGAAGCCCGCAAGTATCTGCAGAAGGCCTACGAGCGGCCCAAAGAAAAACAGCAATAGCAACCACGCTCGCAGCTTACGATCCGATCCAGCGCTCGGCGTCTTCGAGCGTGAGAAATATCTCAATGTTTCTCTGAGCTCGCAGGATCTTGTGCATGCGAGCTGCATGATTCTGTGTGGCAGTTCTCGCCACAAACGCGCGCTTGGCTTGCGGCGAGAACGGATCGACTTCATCGGCCAGTTTCAGAAATTCATCCGCCTGTAGTTCAATCTCTTCCGCTTCTCTCAAGTCTGCAATTTCGGAGAATGTGGGCTCGAACAACGGGTGGTCCCGTAGTTTCTGACCATACTCTCCGATTTCTCCGGCTGTCACTCTGGTTCCAAAATTGACGGTCACGAGCTGCCTTTCGATATCCACGTGGAATCGAAATGCGCCGCCAGAAAACCTATCTCGAGATGTCAGCTGGATCTTCTCCCGATTCGGCAGACCACTTTGCGCCAAGATAAAACCTCCCACGTATGAGATCTTCGAAAGTACCTATTACCATCGACAACCCGACGAAAAGATTGAGTGTCACGAGTTGTGTCGATCGCCTCCGCATCCCTCTCACAGCTAACCTTTCCGGCAGCAGAATGTCTAATTACCCACATGCAGTAGGGAACTTTAGTGGACCCGGCTGCGTACTTCTGATCAGATGGTTGGGCGGGATTGAGACCCCTCGCCTGAACGTTACCCGGGGCCCCCACGCTCCTCCCCGGAGGCGTGGGGGCATGATTCTGCGAGAAATCCACATGCGCATGCTTCTCGACATCGTCAGGCAGTCGTTGTCCACGCTGTGGGCGCACAAACTGCGCTCATTCCTTACCATGTTTGGCATCGCCTGGGGTGTGGGTTCGCTCTTACTTCTCGTCGGCCTCGGCGAAGGCTTCCGCAGCGGCCAGGAAAAACAGCTGGCGACGCTCGGACAGAACATCATGTTTATGTTTCCCGGGCGCGTTCCGGCGGTGGAAGGAAGCACGCAATCGGGGCAGATTTATTACTTCACGTATAAGGATTACCTCGCGATCCGCAATGAAGCGCAATTTGTGGGTGCTCTGTCTCCGGTGCTGAATCGTGAGGACATTCGCGCGGTTAGCGACTACGGTTCCACCAACGGGCAGGTGTTTGGCGTAGCGGCAGATTACAACCAGATTCGCAATGTGCCCGTTTCTCCGGGGCGCTGGTTCAACACGCAAGATGGAACCGACCGGCGTCGCGTCGCGGTAGTGGGATGGGAACTGCTCAAGAACATGTTTCCGGGACGTCCTGCTGTCGGTTCGACGATCCTGCTCAACGGCATCAACTTCGACATCGTCGGCGTCGTCGCCAAAGTCGGACGCGATGGAAATAACGGAACCAACTCGCGCATCTTCATTCCGGTTGAAACCATGCGCGATCTGTTCCCGCTAACCAAGGCGAACTCCGAGGACGCAATCTCGTTCCTCAACTATCGGCCCATCGAAAAGGATCTGCACGCGGAAGCGAAAGACGAGATTCACCGCATTATCGCGCGGCGTCATGGCTTCAGCCCCAAACTGCAAGACGCCTTCGAAGACTGGGACACGATTGAGAATATGAAGCGCGTGGGCAAGATCTTTGACGCCATGGATTGGTTCCTCGGCGTGGTCGGTGTCGTAACCTTGGGATTGGGCGCGATTGGAATCATCAATATTATGCTCGTCTCGGTGACGGAGCGAACCAAGGAAATCGGCTTGCGAAAAGCGCTGGGTGCGACCTATCGCGCGATCCTGACGCAGTTCTTTATCGAAGGAGCGTTCCTCACTGCATTCAGCGGAGGAATCGGGTTGGCGATTGCCACCGGATTTGTGACTCTGCTGGCGATGCTTCCCTCGCCCGAAGGTTTCGATACACCCAGAATCATTCCCGCATCCGCGCTGGCAGCCATCGGTTCGCTCGCGATCGCAGGAATCGCGGCAGGTCTATATCCGGCAAGGAAGGCCGCGTTGCTGCCTCCAGTGGAAGCTTTGAGACAAGAATGAGAAAGGATTTCAGAATGCAGATTGTAGATTTCAGATTTAAAGATCAAAGACCGAGCCGACCTCGGACACCAACGCTTTCAATCTGCAATCTACAATCTGAAATCTGCAATTGGTTGGGAGCTAGAAGCTGCATATGATTGTCGATCTCGCATCGCAGGCCTATAACGCTCTCCGCCACAACCGGCGGCGCAGCATGCTCACCATGCTTGGCATGGCGTGGGGTATCGCGACGGTGGTGCTGCTGCTCGCTTATGGCTCAGGCTTCGAGCGTGGACTGTGGTCGGCGTTCCGCTCTTTCGGCACCAACCTCGTCTTCATCTTCCCGGGACGCACCGAGTTGCAGGCCGGTGGAACCAAGGCAGGCACGCAAGTTCGCCTTACGATCAACGACATCGATTTCATACGGGCCGAAGTCCCCTTGCTGAAGCGGGTCTCGCCTGAAGCGTTCAAGAATTGCGTGGTCGCTTACGGCACACGCAGCGCGAACTACGGTGTGAGCGGCGTTTACGCTGCCTACGGACGCATGCGCAAACTGGAGATGGGTCAAGGCAGCTTCTTCAGCGAGGCTGACGATTTCACGCATACGCGCGTCGCCATCATAGGCTCCGACGCCAAGAAGAAACTCTTCTCCGGGCAGGAGGCGATGGGCCAGAGTATCCGCCTCGACGGCATTTCGTACCAGATCGTCGGGATCCTGAAACATCAGATCCAGAACGGAGACGACAACATCAACGAACATGTCTACGTTCCCTACAGTGCTATGAGCGATCTGATGAACACCTACTACCTGAACTCGGTCGTGATGGAATACGAAGGAGACCACGCGAAAGTCGTCGACGGCGTGCGTCAGTCCATGGGATTCCATCACGGCTTCAATCCCAAGGATCGGCGGGCGATCTTTGTCTTCGATGTGTTCGCGGATCTCATGGATCTTCAGGTGATCTCGACGGGCATCAAGATCCTGCTTGGGTTCATCGGCCTGCTCACGCTCGGAATTGGCGGCGTGGGACTAATGAACATCATGCTCGTGTCGGTGACGCAGCGGACGCGCGAAATCGGGGTGGAGAAGGCTCTGGGAGCACATCGCTGGCACATTCTGTTCCAGTTCCTAGCTGAGGCACTGGTCATCACGATTCTCGGTGGACTGCTTGGAATCGTGCTCGCCTATCTCGTCTCGTGGTGCGTCGGGTCTCTGACGCTGTGGAGCGCATTCGAAGATAACGCCAGCGAGGGAGACATTCACCTCTACATCAATTTGGCGACGCTGCTCTGGTCGACGGCGATCCTGAGCTTCGTGGGCGTCGTCAGCGGTATATTGCCTGCCATCAAAGCGGCTCGACTGAATCCGATTGAAGCACTACGCTACGAGTAGATCTCGGGCGATCAGCCGCTCACACACCAAAAGCTTTAACCAATAAGGACACTAAGGTTCACGAAGGAAAATCACGACCACACTTCGTGTACCTTCGTGTCATTTGTGGTTCACGCCTTTCGATGATCTACAATCCTTCGATGCCAGAGGACTCTCATATCCGGCTTGATCGCGTGTTGGCGCAGTTACTTCTCTATGAACATCCGTTGCTGACTTTCTCGGCGCGCGCGAAAGGCGACGGCGTGGAAGTCATCATCCGGTTCAAGGATGAAAGCATTCCTGTGCATACGTACTATTTCGATCTGCATCCGCGGGACCTCGACGATCCTCAGTTTGAGTGGAGCTTCCAGCGGCAACTCTATGACGCGCTCCACGACTATTTCGTGGAGATGTTCATTCGCACGCCGCAGGACCGAAAAGACCGTCAGAGGAAGGGGATGTGAACGAACTGCGGCGGAAGATCGAAGGGGAGATCCTTGAGCGTGGACCAATTCCCTTCTCTCGCTACATGGAGATTTGCCTCTACGATCTCGAGTTGGGCTACTACTCGCGGAAAGCGGCGCAGTTCGGCAAAGCCGGCGATTTCTATACCTCGAGCGACGTGCATGCAGTCTTTGGGCGATTGCTGGCGCGGCAGTTTGAGGAGATGTGGCGCATGCTGGGCTCTCCTGTACAGATCGTGATTCGAGAGCTTGGTCCGGGAAGAGGGCTGTTTGCACAGGATGTTCTGGACTGGTCGGAGAAGAAGTTTCCCGATTTCTTTCGGGCTCTGCGCTACGATCTGGTCGAGCAATCGGTTGCGTTGCGCGCTCGTCTTGAGGAAACGCTGAAGCGGCAGATCGAGTCAGGGAAGGCGGTGATCGAACCCTCAGGGGCTAAAGCCCAATATTCTCGCGGGCTGATCGGCGCGACTGAAGTCGCGCCTTTTCAAAGCGTTCACACCATCGTGTTTGCGAATGAGTTTTTCGATGCGATGCCGGTTGAAATCGTCTCTCATCGCGGATCGCTTCGCATTGATTCTCGCAATGGGCGTTTTGTGGAAACCTGGGCTTCGCCTTCCGCGGAGGAGTTGGAGTTTCTGGATCGCTACTCGATTCATCCGGAAGAGGAAGAGCGCGTCGAGGTGACACTTCTGGCACAGAGGGAAATGTTATCTGCATGCGAGATCGAGCGCGGGTTTGTGGTTGTGACAGCATTCGGTGAGCGCGAATCCGTACGAAGCTCCAGGTGAACAGGACATTACGGCTGACGTAAATTTCACGGCGCTTGCAGCGGTGGCGGAAAAGCAAGGATTGCACGCACAGAAGCTGATCACGCAGTCGCAGTTTCTGATGGGGATTGGTGAGGCGAATCAGTTTGCGGATGCGTTTGAAGAATGCTGTTTACCGCAGGAGCGGGCGAAGGTGGCGCTGCAATTGAAGCATCTGGTTACACCTGCAGGAATGGGCGAGAGCTTTCACGTGCTGGTGGCGAGTAAACCCGTGGATGCGGAGAAGGCATCGGGACTGTCCGGTCTGGGTTTTGGGAGGCGCTGAGCCAGTTCAACGTTTTCAGGGTGTTTACCTTTTTGTTATCCCCCCTCCCGTCGATCTATTGGAATCATCCATTTAGCGGGAAATGTCAGTGAAATTCTTGGGGCTCAATGAGTTGCGGGTAAAATCTTGAGCCACAAGCATTTAGCTCCGGTCTTGTTTGTTAAAGATCGCGCATGTAAGTTTCAGGATTTCAGAGCGAAGAGATCAGAGTCAATGGAAAACGGCAAGGGAAACGAGCAGTTGTCCCATTTCGGGAAGCCGGCCTGGGGTCAGCGACTCGCGGGGCGCGATACACTTGGGCGCTGGTGCCTGCTTACAACGGCTCGTGGGTGTATCCCCAGAAACGCACTAGTTCACGAAGGCGTACTCCGCGTTGGACACAAGAAATTGCTCTCTCTGAGGAAAGCACCTTGGGTTTTTTGTCGCGATCGCGCATTCGTTGGCCTCTTTGTAGGTCCGAAATGTGCCGTACTCATAGTGGGTGAGAAATTCATTTTCACCCGCCGGTAGCGATACCAGTTCTCGAACTACATAGGCGGTTTTCATGCTGCGATTGTCACTTGACTTAGTGTCCTGCGCCATACGACTGCTTAAGGAGAGCAGGGGAGGTTGTTGCCTTAGTGTCTCGATCTGTAGCAACGTAACCAAGTGTAGGGAAAACTCGTAAACGCCCTCCGGCATGTATTGCGAGCCTCTGTTTGATGAGGGCGAACAGACGGCGCAGGCTTGTGTTAAGGCCTGGTAACATCAGCTGAGTTCCAGTTTTGGTCGTCGACTGACCTTTCGGAGCGGGGGTCTTCCCGAGTACGCGATTTGTGGAATCTCGGTTACCGAGGTTTGATCCCGGCGGCTTTGATGATACGTGCGGCGTTTTCACTTTCGCTCACTACAAAGTGCGCGAACTCAGGCTGCGTCATACTCATTGGATTCGCCCCGTGCTTCGCCAGCCAGTCGCGCATATCAGGCGCGGCCAGAACCTGGTCGATGTCCTTCGCCAGTTTGTCCACCACTCCGGCCGGAGTGCCTGCGCGCACCCATACCCCATACCAAATTGGATAGTCGAAGCCCGTGACGCCGGCCTCAGCGATCATGGGCACTTCTGGTAGCAAGGGTGAGCGGGTGTTGGTCGTTACGCCCAAAGCGCGAAGGCTGCCCGCACGTATGTCGGCCAAGGCGTAAGAGATCGGTGTAATCAGGTAAGTGGTACGGCCTGCGACCGTATCGGCGATCGCTTCGGGGGTCGTGTTGCCAGGCACATGTACGGCCTTAATGCCCGTCGCTAGATTGAATTTCTCGGCCCCCAGGTGAGTGCCGGTGCCTATGCCAGCCGAGCCGAACTTCAGTTCGCCTGGCTTTGCCTTCGCTGCGGCAATGAGATCGCGGACTGAGGCGATGCCTGATGACGTGCCCGCCACCAGCACGTAGGGTTGGCTGGTGAGTGGAGCGACCGGAATGAAATCGTTCAACGGGTCATACGGCAGATTCTTCAACAGCGCGGCGCTGTAAGCCTGAGCGCTGGTGTTAACGAGCAACGTGTAACCGTCAGCTGGCAACTGCGCAACCAGAGCGGGCGCCGCTGTACTCCCCGCGCCGGGATGGTTCTCTACTGTCACAGGCTGGCCCCATAGCGCGGTTAGCTTCGGACTGATGGCGCGAGCTATGATGTCAGGTCCACCACCAGCACCGAATGGTTCGATTATCCGCACGGGCTTCGCTGGATAATCTGCTAAACCTTGCGGCATCACAACCAGCGAACACACAAGCCCCAAAAACATCCGCGTCGACATGATTCACCGCCTGAAAGATTACTGCGTCACGACCGTAACGGACCCGAGACCCAGAGAATTGTAGCCACAGCGAACGGTAGTTGGTGAAACATCTGTTAAAGACACCTACTACCGTCAAAACTGTGGCAGCAGCTCGACATGGTAAAGACAATTCGAATCGATCTCCTCGGGGGCGCTGGAAACGACTGCCCCGCCTAAGAATCGCGAAAAGGCGCTGCTAAGGCAAAGGCTCCTGCCGCCGAGAGATTCGGAAAGTGACTCTACACTTCGGCTTCACAATGAGCACCAGCGATTTCCGCAAAACACCCACAAAGGGTGGGTAAGTTGCGCTACGCTCAAAGAGGACGGGCCGCCTTGCGGCAGCCCGTGTCTCATTTGGACCTAAATGGTGAATCCGTACTATGGAGTCACCATGCTGATGTGCGTCGACCAGTTGCCCAGCGCGCCACGCTGACCGCTGCATTGACCCTGTGGAGCGACCAGGTACTCCGCGTAGGTACAAGTCTGGGCGACGTACTCTGAGGCAACCCAGATGTTGTTGCCGTCCACCGCCGCAGCCCCATAATCTCCCCAGCGCGGGCGCCCACTGCCGAAGATCACGTACGAGGTGAAGCCATCCCAGGAACCCGCACCGGTTGCGGCAACCTGCACATTTCCCATGCCAACTTTAGCATCCAGCCCCGAGAAAGCGGCGCTCGGGTAATCATTGTCTCCGGTCAATGTGAAGGCGATGACTCCGCGTCCGCTCTGCGTCACCCCGACGGCAGGATAAGTCAGATCGGTATCTGCTATTCCTGCCTGGCCTTGCAGAAAAAGCTTTCGCGAGTTTGGGCTGATGACATAGAAGGCGATGCCTGCGCGGTCCTGGCCGCCCACGTTTACGGCTGTGTCCAGGGCACCCCATAGTTCGCCATTGGCGTATGCAACCTGCTGCATGCGCGAGTCATTGGCGTTAAGTTTGCCATTTGGCGGGCCGAAGGTGGCGTTGTTGTGGCTGGCTACGCCGGCGACAAGTACGTTGCAATTGGGAAAGATAACCGTGTCGGCAATGCAGTCCGACAGCGGGCGATTACCAGCTGGTTGCGTCGCGAACGGCGGGACAGCGTAGGTGTCGACAGCGATCGTCGACAGGGCCAGCGTCGGGGCTGGTGAGACAGAGTTTAGCGAAGAGGTGTTCAACATCGTCCACAGCAGGATGGTGTTGCTTGTGCCGACATCGGAGAAAACCGCATCGGAGCTCAGAAAGAACTCAGTACCGCCGTTGTCGGTGTCGAACTGATTGCCGGGAGTTTGTGCGGGCCAAACGGTGAAGCCGGCGCCATCCGGACCGGCACCGCCCAAGGTGTCGAAGAGGACGACGCTGCCGGTGCCGCCGGTCAGGACGCTATTTCCGATGCCATAGACCTGCGCGCCATAGAAAAAGCCGGGGCCGAAAAACGCGAACTCATTGGTTGTAAGGTAAATGCCATTGGCGTCTGCGCCGATGTGCGGATAGTCGCCCAGGCAGAAGCCGTTGTTGCAATGATGATCCGGCGTTCCCTGGGTACCGTTGTTTTGCACCGGGAGCTTGAAGATTGTCCAGCTGCTCATCGGGTCGCTCGTGTCACTGACTGCGATGTCCAGATGGTTTTTGCCATTGAGGCTTGCGGTCAAGCCAACATGGTCGAGCGTCAATACAACAAGCACGAAGCGCCCGATGGCTTGATCGTAGATACAGCTCGGGTCGGTAATGGATGGACCGCGCTCTCCCGCATGAGGACCTGTGCGCACTATGGCCGGCGGATAGCCGTAGAACGTATTGAGGTCAACCGCTTGTCCACCGTTCAGCAGAGCATTCCCGGCATGGTCGTAAACCTGCAACACGTCGTTCACGGCTTCGAGCATAAAGCCATTGCCCGCACACAGGCCCTGATCGGGCGGCTCGACGGAGAACTGATTGCCGCCGTTGGCGAACCGCTGGTCGTGGAAGTTTAGTCCCTGGAAGTTCGCGCCCAGCACGGGATTTGACTTGGGCTTGGAGTTGACGGGTCGGCCGTGCCCGGTAGTGGTGCCGGGTAGAGACCGGTTAATCGCTACTCCGAGGTCAGTACCATTGTCGGCGTCGCCGTTCAGGGCAGTGTCGATCTCGTCGGGTATTCCGGAGACGTCCGTCGCCATTGGCGCCGAGGCGAACGAACTGGTGCCGACCCGCTGAAGGGGCAGCGTAACCGGTCCCTGTTGAGATGATGCTGCGTTAGCAGAAATTGGGCTAAGCACTGCGATCACGAGTTCTATGCCGAATAGGAAAATTAGCAGGCGTCTGAATTTCATAGTTCCCTCCGATGTAGGACTTTCTCATTGTCCCCTCCGGTGCGAAGACCGGTGGCGCGAAGAGTGGAGTGAACGGAAGTCCGTATAGACTTGAGGCGCGGGCGTAATTTTACACCCAGCTCCCGCCTTCCCGTCGGATTCGCCGTGAATTCTTTCGTAGCTGTTGGAAAAACTAGTTCGGCACAACTTCGGTACAAATGAGAGGGAGATGGAAGGTCTTTTCCACCCTAAGCGACATCCCGGGTCCCATACCCGCTGCAGGGCCGGGGGCGACTGGGCTCCGTTCGTCAAACCGCACATGACGTATGGAGACTGGAATAAACCCGTGTCGCTCGAGTACATGCATGAGGTATCGCGTTGGTGCGCGCGAAATACCCGCAGGTTCTTTCGCCGCTTCGCGGCTGGACAGCCGATGGGGGCTGTCCCCACATTTTTTGACTAGGCTCGTTCCTTCCCTTATGACTTTGATTCTTGGGCTTCGGGGTATTCGAAGACTCCGCGGCCTGATTTTCGGCCTAGTCTTCCCGCTTTAACGTATTGGACCAGTAGCGGAGCGGGGCGGTATTTTTCTCCGAGGGATTTCTGGAGGTATTCGAGGATGCTGAGGCGCGTGTCGAGGCCGACGAGATCGACTAATTCGAACGGGCCCATTGGGTGATTCAGCCCTAACTTTAGAGCTTTGTCGATGTCGGCCGGTGAGGCGATTCCTTCCTGCAGCATGTAGAAGGCTTCGTTGCCAATCATGGCGTTGATGCGGCTGGTGATGAAGCCGGGGCTTTCCTTGATTACGACGACTTCTTTTCCCATACGCTTGCCGACTTCAACGGCGGTGGCGAGCGTTTCCTCGTCGGTCTCCAGCGCGCGCACAACTTCGAGCAGCTTCATCTTGTGCACGGGGTTGAAAAAGTGCATGCCGAGGCACTTTTTCGCACGGTAGGTGACACTGGCGATTTCGGTCACGCTGAGCGAAGACGTATTCGAGGCGAGGATCGTCGTGGGACGGCAGATCTTGTCGAGCAGGGTGAAGATTTCGATCTTCGATTCCATTTCCTCGGGAACGGCTTCAATGACTAGATCGGCTTCACGGGCGGCTTCTTCGACGGATCCGGCATATTCAAGGCGCTGAAAGGCGGCATCGGCATCGGCGGCCGTGACCTTATTCAGTTCCACGGCCTTGTCGAGGTTGGCGCGGATTTCCGTGCCCGCTCTGCGTAGAGCGTTGGGAAGCAGGTCTTCGAGGATGGTGCGGTATCCGCCGAGAGCGGCGGCGTGGGCGATCCCACGCCCCATAATGCCGGCGCCGATGACTGCAATCGTCTGGACCCCAGGCACCTACTTCTCCACCTTTTCGAGGTCGGCGATGGCGGCATTGACTTGGGCGGCGGCCCCGCGCATGACTTCAGCGAGGCGCTTGCGCTCGTCAGGGCTCATAGCAGGGATATAAATGCAAATGCGGCGAAGCGTAGTCGTGATGTCTTCTACGTAATTCATTGCGCGAATCAGTTCACCTGTTGCTACTGCCATGAGGCTCCTCTTTAGTAAATCGAGTTTGCAATCGAACCTTCTATTTTGGACGCGCTGGTGAGTTTAGTAAAGCGAGCTCGGTAAGCTGAAAGAAAAATCTTTCACCACGAGGACACGAAGGTTCACGAAAGATTCGGGAGCGGCGGCTGAAATTGAATGCAGCTGCCATGGCAGAGATTCCAGCCGCGCTCAAATATCGGGATCGGTACCGACTTTGCGGAGCACGAAACGAACTCGATCCTGGATGGGGGTACGAGGAATCTCCACAAGTTCGTAGTTGTGGGACATGTAAGTTTCTATCAAAGCGTCATAGGTGCGGATTGCCTCGTCGAAATCCTGCTTGCGTTCCTCATCCGGTTGGAAGATTTCACGCCAAGGCGGGGCGATGAAAACGACATGATTGTAGGGAAAGGCCCTTGCGGCGTTGCGCATATGCTCGGGCACAGGGATATGCATCAGGCGTAGATACCCCAGCACGTCGGGAATGCCGCGATCGAAGAACACTGGTCCGACACTTTGTTCGGCGAGGCGATACGACTGTTTATCCATGGAGAGCATGAGTTCGGCAAAGTGGAGCGGGTCGCGCCAAGGCAGAGCGCGTCCATCGATCGCTACCTGGTCCTGAATAATTGCGCGGCCCGCTTCGACTGTGGAGTTATAACCGCGCGAGCGGAGGGCGTCGATGAGGGATGTCTTTCCTGAGCCTGGGCCGCCGGTGATGACGTAAAAACGGTCTGAGTTGGGACTCACGTGTCACTTCCTCCATGGTGATGATTGCAAGAAACATTCGTAAACCGATGAAACAACGGGCATATAATCGCGATCAATTCTTTTTATGGTGCATGCGCCGATGCGCCGAATCGAATACGCATATGGCAGACACCGCTTTGAGACGATACATTTTCGCAAGCGATTTCGACCAGACGCTGACGTTCAACGATTCCGGGTATGTGCTCGCGGAGTTGGTCGGAATTCCCACGGAGGAATTTGAGCGCAAGTCCAAGGGCATGGCCAAGATCAATCTGGTGCAGCAAGGAGCGGAACTGGCTTATCTGTTGCTGCATGATCCGGAGTTCAAGTCGAAAGTGCGCAAGGAACATCTGCGTGAAGTGGGCAAGCGAATCCGCCTCAAGAGTGATATCAAACTCTTGTATGAACTTCTTGCCTCGGGCATTGACGGACACCAGTTTGACTTTTACGTGCTCTCGGCCGCACCGGTCGAGATTGTTCAGTCGGCGTTAGAAGACATTGTTCCGGTCGACCACATTTACGGAACGGAATTTCGCTATAAGCCCTCGGGCGAGATCGACACGATTGTGCGCGCCACAGCAGGTTACGGCAAAGTGGCGGTGCTCGACGATTTGCTGCTGCGGCAGGTTGCGGGGCCGGATCATGTTATCTATACGGGCGATGGCAGCTCCGACATTCATGTGATGCTGCATATTAATGCGCGCGACGGGCTGACGATCGCTGTTTCCGAATCGCGCCATGTTTCCCAGATTGCGAAACGGACTGTGCTCAGCACGAGCGCGCTGGCGGTGCTGGCACCGATCCTCGAGGAAGTTGCGGGATGGGAGCGGTATCGAATTCGCAGCTTCTTCGAAGCTAACGGAATGCTGATTCAGGAGTGGGAGCGCGTGCGGACGGATTGGCTGACCGTGCGTCCTGCGGTGGAACCGCCGACCATTGAGAGCGTCACGGCGGTGCCGAAACTGGTGTCAGCGGACTCATAGAAAAATCATGCTGCGCGACAAGAATCTGGTTCCGCTGTCACGGCAGCATCAGCATGCGCTTGCGCTGTGTGTGCGCATCGACCGGGCGTCGCCTATTGCCGAGCCGGATCTAGCCGAGTGGCAGAGGGAAATCGCTCAACATTTTCGTGCTGAAATTCGCGTTCACTTCGCGGCGGAAGAGCAGTTCGTATTTCCGGCGGCTCGGGCGTTTCTGGAATTGAATCTCTTGGTGGAAGAGTTAATTTCAGAGCATGCGTGGCTGCGGGAACGATTCGCAAAAGCGGAGGCGCAGGGCATGTCGAGTGGGGAGATAGCGGAGTTCGCGCAGGGGCTTTCGGCGCACATCCGGAAGGAAGAACGGCGGTTGTTTGAGAAGTTGCAGGAAGTGATGAGCGAAGGGGATCTCGCGGCGATGGGACAGAAGCTGGAAGACGCATTAAAAGAGGCGGAGCAGAACTGCATTCTGCCTGCGAAAAGCTCTCGCGAGAAATAGTTTGAAAGGGTTTCTTCCGCTCCTTTGGAGCTTGCTCATTTTTCCACTCTCACCCACGGCTTGCGCTGTGGGCTGTATTCTTTCGCCGCTTCGCGGCTCGGCATTTCGGGATCCTGAAGCCGTACGGTTCACACAAGAGTGGCTATCGCGGGGATGCGTTCTTCGTTGTGACGCTTCTAGACCTTCGCCATAGCGTGGATCTTGCGGAATGCCTGGGCTGCTTCGCGTCCCATGTAGCGGTCGAGGACGGCGGGATCGGTTTGGCGTAGATCCACTACGACCAAGCCGTCGAGGACGTTGGAAAATTTGCGGTCGACGTTGAAGCCTAGGAGTTTGCCGCCGATCTTGGCATACTGGCGCAGAAGAATGGGAAGACCTTTGCCGTCGGCTTCCACATCGGTGATGGGCTCGGACAACTCGTCGAGGTCGCGCAAGGCGCGGCACATCGCGCGGCAATCCCAACGATGCAACAAGCCGGGGCGGAACGGACGGCGGGGTTCGATCAAACCTGCCAGGGTGTCGTCTTGCATGCGCGACTCGAAATATCGAAAGATCATCTCGCGCGAAGCCTTGTTGTAGTCGTTGCTGATGCTGACCGCTCCGAAGAGGATCGGTATCTCGGGATGCGTCGCGATCAGGCGGGCAATTCCCTTCCACAACAAAAGGAGCGGGGCGTATTGGCGCTGGTACTCGGGGCGCACGAAGGAACGTCCTAACTCGAGAGCTGGGCCGAGCTTCTCGAATAACTGGCGATCGTAGCGGAACAGACTGCTGGTGTAGAGTCCATGAATGCCGCGCTTGGCAATGATTTCCGCTGTGTTGCCGGCGCGATAAGCTCCAACCAGTTCGCGCTTCGACTTATTCCAGAGCAAGACATGCGAGTAATAATCATCGAAGGAATCGAGGTCGCGGCTTCGGCCGGTGCCCTCTCCGGCGCGGCGAAAGGTCAACTCGCGGAGACGTCCGATTTCGAGAAGGAGCTGAGGGATATCCGTTGCCATCCCAAGGTGCACGGAGAATTCTGTATTCTCAGCAAGGCAGCGGTCGCCGGACAGCCTCCGGATCTCCTCGGCTAGCAAGTCTTCGCGAATCGGTGCGGCAACCGGTTCCTGAATGCTGGAGACTAGCTTGGAGCGCAACGCCATGGGCCACGTCGGCTCGGCTTTCCTCCGCCTAGCCAACAAATACGTACGCCAGCGGAGATACTCCATAGCTTCACGGTCGCTGCCCGACGCAGAGAGCGCCTCGGCTGGAACCGGGCTTCCCACGCGCACTTCGACGGTCTTGCCTTCCTGCTTGAGAAATTCCTGGAGAAGAAACGCCGTGCGGAGCTTGGGATGAATCATGCCCAGCAACTGGAATCCGACGCCGTTGTGTCCACGGAAATAAACCGGCAGGGCCGTGGCACTGGTGCGGCGGATGAGGCGCACCGCCGTATCGCTCCACTCTGGATCGGCCAGGAGCGTGGCCGGCGTGTGCCATTGCGATACTTCGCCTGCGGGAAAAATGGCGAGCATGCCTCCCTGCTCCAACCACGCCAGTGCTTCGCGGATCGACTTGCGGTTGGATTCACCGGAGCAATCTGTCTGGAAAGAATCGACGAAAATACAATTCTGCTGCAGTTCAGGAATGTCTCCGAGGATGGAATTGGTGAGAACCTTCACGTCAGGCCTAACACCTTTGAGAAGGACAGTGAGTAGCGCCCCATCGAGCACGCCGTAAGGATGATTGGCCACCACGACTACCGGCCCGGTCGCAGGAATGCGGGCGCGATCCGCAGCGTGGATCTGCAACTCGATCCTCATCTCAGCGAGCAGGTTCTCCAGACGAAAACCTTCGGGCGAATGTTGGACGCGGCGGTATAGATCTCTGACTTTGCCGGCCGGAGTCCACTCTCCGGCCAGGCCGGGAAATTGCGCGACGCGGGATAAGACTTTTCCCTGCGTTTCACCTCTCTGCAGCTGGTTTGATGGCATGGTATATCCATATCGAAAGAGCGTTTCCACCACATGAAGAACACGTTAAATTCTGATGAAATAAGAGCGGGAACCACAAAGGATACGGAGTAACACGGAGGAAAACGGGTTTGAGTAATAACTGCTGTAGTGAAAATAATCCTGTCAGGTTTCGAGGCGGTAACGCGTCTCGGCCAGTGCGTAGAGCCTGCGCCATACGAGGCGATTGACGGTCACGACTGTGGCAGCCATCAGGATGGTGGCAGCGAGGAGTAGATCGAAGTTGCCGCTGTCGGTGGCCTGACTGATGGTGGCGCCGAGGCCAGTGGTGGTGTAGATGTGGCCCTTGAAGTGGAAGTACTCGGCTACGATGCTCGCATTCCATGCGCCGCCCGATGCCGTCACCAAGCCAGTCACCAGGTAGGGAAAGATGCCTGGCAGGATCAGCTTTTTCCAGCGCTCGATCCCTTCGAGCCGGAAAACCGAGCAGCACTCCTTCAGGTCCGTCGGGATCGCGATTGCGCCTGCGATGACGTTAAACAGGATGTACCACTGCGTCCCTAATAGTAATAGAGCGATGGAGCCTAAGCCAAGCCCTCCGCCTACGCGGATCAGCAGAAGGAGCACGACGGGAAAAAGCGCGGTCGCCGGGACGGAAGCGGCAATCTGGGCAAGCGGCTGGGCGATGCGCGCCAGGCGGGGATTGAAGCCGATCGCGACTCCAACCGGGATCGTCCAAAGCGCACCCAGCAGAAGAGCGAGGTTCACGCGAAAGAAGGTTGCCAGCAGGCCGAGACCAGCTTCCCGCAGATCGGCCCTATGCAAGCCGCTGAGCAGCATGGCCACGCGGACCACTGCGTAGCCCGTGCCCGCGAGCAGCGCAACTGCCAGCACGCGTGTGAGCCAGACTTTCCACGGACTCGACTGCTCGGCTTCCTCCGTCTTGCGTTCTCGCGCAAAGAACAGCATCAGCTTTTCCCGCAACGGCTGCACGGTGCGGTTGCGAATACTCTGCAGACCAGGAGAATGGCGGAACAGATTGAGCACCCACGAGCGTGGAGCATCGGTGCTCTCGACCTGCTCGACCTTGAATTTCTCCGCCCACGCGATCACCGGGCGCCAGACGAACTGATCGAGCAGCACAATCACCGCAACCATCGTGGCGATGCCCCACAGAATCGAGCGCGTGTCGCCAGCGCTGGCGGCGGTCTGGAGGTACGATCCCAAGCCCGGCAGGCGAAAGTCGCGCGAGCCCAGCACGAACATCTCGCAAGCCATGAGAAAGAACCATCCGCCGGCAACGGACATCATCGAATTCCACACGAGTCCGATGGCGGCAAATGGCAACTCCATTTCAGTGAATCGCTGCCACCAGCTGAAGCGATAAATAGTTGCGGCTTCGTGCATGTCCTTCGGAATGCTCTTGAGCGAGGCGTAAAAGCTGAACGCCATGTTCCAGACCTGTCCGGTGAAGATCAGCAGGATGGCTCCGGCTTCGACTCCCAGTTGCCGACCGGGGAACAGAGCCACCATCGCCAGCATGACGCCGGGCAGAAAGCTGAGCACGGGGATAGATTGCAAGACATCGAGCAGCGGAATCATGAAGCGCTCGGCCTTGGGATTGTAGGCGGCAATGTATCCGTAAACGAGCGTGAAAGCGAGGCTGAGAACGTAGGCAATCGTGATGCGAAGCAGAGAGTACCCGGCGTAGGCGGGCAACGCCCAGAGGCTATGCGAAATTTCCACTTGTGGCGTAAACGGACCGAACCACGCGCGCCCAACCTCAAGCACGCCGTAGAACAGAGCCATGGCAGCCGCAAACATCAGCAGGTCGGGAAGGAAGGAGATCTCGACCCGGGGCAGTTGCGTCCAGAGGCGGTAGGCCGAGAATCCTCGCAGGGTGATGCTCTTCTTCATTTGCATTCGTGCGGCTTGGGTTTTCAAACTTCGGGTATTGACTAACTTCAGAGAGCAAAAATCTTAGAATGCTGAGATCGCCGAGGAAAGCCGCGGAGGGCGATGAGGAAATCCTACATATCGGCGGCGCTTTCCCTTGATTCCTACTAGGTCGCAGCGGTGCTCGCTGGCGCGTCCGGGGCGGGCGGCGGTTCGGGCTGGACCAGCAGATTTTTCTCCCGGTCATAGTCGAAGATTTCGGCGTAGCGGCCCCAGTTCATGGCTGTTTCGAACTGGCGCTGTACCTCGTCCTCAGCAAAATGTTCGTCGAGGATGTCGTGAAAGAATTCGTCGTTGATGGAATGATCCGCCTTGCGCTTAAGAATGCTGTCGATCTGTTTCAGGATGGTGACGTGCTCAAGCGCAGCCTCACGGAAGAGCACCTTGCGGCGTTGAATGTCGGCATCGGCGAATTCGATCCCTTGCGGCGTGATCTGCACATCACCTTCTTTCAGAAGAGCGAAACCGAGCACGACACAGGCTTCGAGAATCGGCAGGAGGTCTTCGACGTCCATCACCAGTTCTTCGGAAAGGCGGAACAGATCTTCGCGGCCACCGCGATCGCGCAGCAGTTCCAACAATCCCGCGATGCCGCCGACGCGAGCGTGCGGCAGCATCTGGTATCGCGCGGTGCGGAGCGGGGCTTCCTGTTTCTTGAACGTATCCTTGGTCAGACCTCCGGTAGGCAGGATGATTTCGGCCGTCGTTTCAGCGTCGGGCAGTGTGTGCTCTGTATCCGGCTCAGTCATGACTTTGTAGATATAGTCGACGAGCTCAACGAATCGCGCCGACTTTCGGTCGCGCGGATGCTTCAAGCGAATATTGAAGTCGGAGCGAACGCGGGCCGGATTCCTGCCCAAAACCATCACGCGATCCGCCAGCATCACCGCCTCTTCAATGTTGTGCGTCACGATGAAGATGGCGCTGGTCGGCATCTTCTTGCTGAGCCAGAGTTCCAGAAGTTCGTTGCGCAGGTTCTCGGCAGTCAGAACGTCGAGCGCCGAGAACGGCTCATCCATGAAAAGGACTTCAGGCTCGACCACCAGGGCACGAGCGAATCCCACGCGCTGCTTCATGCCTCCAGAGAGTTCTTTCGGATACGCGGTCTCGAAGCCGTCAAGTCCAACCGTATCGAGCGCTCGTAGGGCGCGTTTGCGGCGTTCAACCTCGGGAACGCCTTTGGCTTCGAGCGGCGCTTCGACATTTTGAATCACTGTGAGCCATGGAAACAAAGCGAAACTCTGAAAGACGATGGCGACGTTCGGCGTCTGCCCATTCAACGGCTTGCCGTGCCAGAGGAGCGTTCCCGATGACGGCTGGGAGAGACCAGTCAGAATGCGCAGGAGCGTGGACTTCCCGCATCCCGAGGGGCCGAGCAGAGCGACGATCTTGCCCGTCTCGACGGCGAGATTGGTCGTCCCCACGACCTGGATGCGCGTGCCGTCGGGCTGCGGATAGGATTTTTCCACCGCGACGGCTTCGATGATGGCTTCACTCACAAAGAGGCTCCGTAAGTTCTATACACGATTTTCGGAAAAAGCGGAGCGGTTTTCACGGACCATTCACAATTTGGTATTCACGGGATGGAGCAGAGGGAAACGTTCCGTGATGTTTCGGAGACTACCCGACGCTTAAAAAAGTGGAGTAGGGTTGCGGTCTCCCGGTTCCCCGTCCAGTTCGACCGACTGGTAGAATGAATCGTTTGGAGGTGCAGTG